>CAZYMD010000006.1:1893-46076 GCA_964649005.1 uncultured Pirellulales bacterium | reverse complement strand
GTTATTACGGGCTGAATAGCAGAGAACCAGTTGCCTTTCGAACTCCATTTCGCTATGATTGGTGGTGGTATCTGTGGCATGGTCCGTCTTCGGCGGACCAAAGGCGGGTTACTTGCGTATCTCGAAGATAACTTGTTGCTTTATAGACTGATAACGAACACGTGGCGTTACAGAGATGTTCGTCCTTCGGAAAGTTACGGAAAAGATAAGGAGGAACTGCAACGGAGACTAAAGGAATGAAATCACTATGGATTGTGGGATTTTCTATATTGTTCCTCACAATTCTGACAGGTTGTATGGAATTGGTCGATCAACCTCTCGATACGACGGAAGGTTCGGGGACAGAACAGAATTCATCGCCTGTCTTGACTTCGGATAATACCAGGAAGGTTGGATCCGAGGCTCTGCATAAAACTGTTGCCCAGTTCAACCGGGGCGCAGCTCTTCTCGAACAATACAAGTATGTCGAGGCTGCTAAAGCATTTGAAGCCGTTCTGGATACCGCACCGGACTGGACGGCTGCGCGTTTCAACCTTGGGCTTGCCTACTTTAATATGCAGGAAGATCAAGGAGCGCAAAATTACCTCGAAATGGCAAAGCAGACCTTTGAAAAGGTTCTACAATCAGAACCCAATCATCTGCACGCTCGCTTTTGCCTCGGACTTTACTACCAGCACCTGGCCAGGAATAAAGAGGCTCTTGAGTATTTTCGAGCGGTTTCGCAGGCGGACGCCAAAGATCCTTACGTTCTATATAAGTATGCCGAGAGCCTCATCAGCCTGGACCGGATACCAGAGGGTACGGAGATGCTTGAGAAGGTAATCTCTATAGATCCTGGATTTGTCTCGGCTGTATACAGGCTTGCGATTCAATACCAGCGGGCCAGGCAACCGGAAAAGGCAAAACCTCTGTTCGATCGTTTCCGAGAGCTAAAAAACATGGAGCTTACAGGGGGGACATTCACAGTACTTAAGTCCTATGGAACAATCGGCAAATACTACATGGCCCTTGGCGCCGACAATCTCCCTTTAATATCGAAGCCGACCTCAGTCACTCGTGTGCTCTTTTCGCCCGAGTTGGAGTATATAGGCGATGAGACTTCAGCCTGGAAACACTCGGCTGGGAAAGTTTCGCTTCCCGGTCTGGCCGCAGGTGATCTGGACCGTGATGGCGATATCGATCTTTGCATCACATCGCTCGGTCCGGAGGCGAGCACGTCCTTGTGGTACAACGATGGTGCGGGAGCATTCTCCCAAAATGGGGAACTGGCCCTGCAGGGCTTGTCGCCTTGTTTCGGTGACGTCGATAATGACGGCGACCTTGATCTCTGGCTTGGCTGTGCAGGCGCAGACCGCTACTTCGAAAACGACGGCAAGGGGAAATTCAGTGCTGCACAGCTTGCTGATGTTGCTGGAGAGCGGCTTTTAACCCACTGTGCGCGGCTTCTTGACCTCGACTCCGATGGCGACTTGGATTTGCTGGCGATGCGTTACAAGGGAGGCGATATACCGCCGGCCGATACGTTCGAATCTGTCGCCAATGCTCTCTACAACAACAACAGAGATGGATCGTTCCCGGATATGGCTGAAAAACTGGGCCTGGCTCTCAAGGATATCTCTGTAGCCGGTGTTGTGTATGACGATTTCGACAACGACCGCGATCTCGATCTTGTGATCTTTCCCACTGGCGACAGCGAGCCAATTGGATGGGTAAATGACAGGATCTGGCAATATCATACCCTTGACGCCGGGACAATGGGGATTTCTACGAAGGGTGTCATCGCTGCGATTTCAGGCGATCCGGATGGAGACGGTGACCGTGACCTGCTTGTTTTTACCGACAGTGGATTGCAGTTGTTTATCAATCAGGGTGGATTTCGCTTCGTGCTCCACCAGGATTTTGCCGACCGTTGTGGCCGGATTAGAGCAACAGGGGGGCAGTTTGCGGATATGGACAATGACGGCGATCTTGATATTGTACTCGCCGATGCGTTTAGGCGCGATGGCGGCAGGGGCCCTTCGCTTCTTATCAACGATCGATCCAGGGACCAATTCACGGATGTGGCGGAGGCCGATCCTGGAAATCTTTTCGCAGCGATTCGCTTTGAAGGGAATGCGAGCTGCGTGGTAGCTGATTTCACGGCCGATGGGAAATGCGATGTACTGCTGGCGCCAATAGGTTGTAAGCCCATGTTGATCCGTAATGTTACATCCGGTGGCCATTGGATTGAGATTGACCTGTCCGGATTACATGCGCAGGATAACAAGTCTCGTTCGAACAACTCAGCAATTGGCGCGTGTGTCGATATCAAGACCGGCACTATTTCCCAGCAGCACATTGTAGGCGCCACTTCCGGGCAAGTAGCCATGCCTCCTCATCGGATTCATGCGGGTCTGGGCCCATATCCGAAGGTGGACTGGCTGCGAATAACCTGGCCCGACGCTGTCATGCAGGCGGAATTGGAGCTGCCCGCCGACCAGGTGGTCGCAATCACGGAGTTGCAGCGCAAGACATCTTCCTGCCCGCATCTTTTTGCCTGGGATGGATCGCATTTTCGGTTCATATCTGATTTCGGAGGCATGGGAGGCATCGGCTATCTTGTTTCACCAGGTGTTTATGCACCACCCGATCCCACAGAGTATCTGCCGGTTCCGGACCTTAAGCCGCTCGATGGCGAGTACGTTCTGCAGGCTATGGAGCCCATCGAAGAAATTGTATACTTCGACGAGGCCAAGCTGATTGCTGTGGACCATCCACAGGACACGGAAGTTTATCCACATGAAATGATGGCTATAAACGCATATCCGCCTCCCTTCGAGCTGTTTTGCTTTAGAGATTCTATCGATCCGGTACAGGCTGTTGACCATCGAGGCGTCGATGTCACCGATGAGGTTCTTAGAGTTGACAGACGTTATGCAGGCACCACCGAGCTGGACCATCGTTTCACAGGCGTGGCAAAAGAGCATTTCGTGGAATTCGATTTTGGTGATCGTCTCGGGGCGGTCCCATCTGGAGCGCGTTTGGTGTTGTTTTTTACCGGGTGGGTGGAGTATGGCTATTCCGCCACCAACTTTGCCGCCAGTCAGGCCGGTGTGAACCTGCATGCGCCAAGCATACATGCCCTCCGGGACGGCCAGTGGGTGGAGCTTTTTAACGAGGTTGGGTATCCAGCCGGAATTCGGCACACCATGACCCTTGAAGTTACGGGCAAAGTGCTGCCGGGCGACAGGCGATTCCGCATTTCCACCAACATGGAACTGTACTGGGACCGGATTTTCATCGCCCCTGTTCTGGAAGATGCCGGGCTTCGCGTCACAGAGATTCCAGTGAAAAGTGCAGACCTTCATTTCCTGGGATACCCGAGGGAATATTCTCCGGATGGAAGTATCCCGCTACTTTACGATTATGGCAGCGTGGACAGGACGATTCCGTGGAAAATGATGGCAGGGAAGTACACCAGGTATGGCCCGGTCACAGAACTTCTCGACAAGGCGGATGATTGCTATGTTGTGATGGGACCAGGAGAAGAGCTTACTCTGCGTTTTCCGGCCGATGCCTTCGGCTCGGCGCCGCAGGGTTATACACGTTCGTTCATCTTCAAGTCGGACAGCTATTGCAAGGATATGGACCTCTACTCCGCCTATCCTGATACGGTCGCACCCCTTCCTTTCCACGGAATGAGCAGTTACCCATATCCTGAGACCGAAAAGTATCCCGATAATCCGAAGCACAAGCAGTATCACGCGGAATTTAACACCCGTGAAGTGCTCGGATCTAACAATCAAGTTCGTGAGGCGACAGACTCACAGTGATAGACCGGTTGTTGTTTGAGGGTGAGCCTTGACGCTGCCAATATGAAATAATCTAATCAGTATGAATTGCCGATAATACTCTATTACAGTCCTGTTAGTCGTATCCCGGGTGACTTATGATGATTAATCATGAGAAAACGGGCCGAAGCAGTACAGGCGGCCTTATGTGTCCTCGCGTGTCCAGCATTCGCATGCCGAGGCAGGTTTTGGGAATGCTCGTGCTTGGCATTGTCCTCTTGACGAGCGAGAGTGGCCGATGTGCGCTACAACCGCTGGAAGAGGACTCGGCTCCGGCCATATTGTCAACCGATCAAGCGCAGAGTTCTCTCTCACCGGTTGGCTCAGATCTTTCGCCGGAGCAGCAGACTACCGCATTAAAAGAGGAAGAGCTTGAATTGGTTAAGAAACTGCTTAAGAAGCTTCCTGACACCGAAGGCCCTCTCATTCTGATGGGCAACGTACTTGCAAGACATGGCAACTCATCAGAAGCCATCGAGTTGTGGGAGAAAGCACTCGCGTTGAATCCAAAGCGAGCCGATGCATACTGTAGTTTGGGTAAGGTTGCCTTGGGAAAAGGAGAGTATGACCGGGCAATCGAACATTATAGAAAAGCTCTGGCGACTGATCCTGCGGTTCCGGATGGGTCCAACGGTATTGCCCGTGCACTTATGGCATCAGGCAGACAGGACGAAGCTGTCGCTGAGTTGGAAAAAGACGTCACAGCATACCCTAAACATATTTTCAGTCATTTCTTGCTTGGACAATTATATTTGCAGAAGGAGGACTATCACAAAGCTAAAGAACATTATGAAGCCGTAACCGAGCTTAAGCCGGATTACACTAATGCTTACTATGGCCTATTTTCCGTTTATTCGAGGTTAAAGCAGTCTGAGAAAGCACGGGAGAACATGATCGTCTTCAAGAGGCTTAAAACGGAGGAGATGAAGGTTCTGAAGGATCGAAACGAAGCCTATGACGATTTTGTCGAGATGCGTGTGGCTGTGGCTGAGACGTATATAGCTATTGAGGAAATGCTTTACAGAGCACATGGTGACCTGCAGGAAGCACAGCAACTGCTCGAAAGAGCTGCAAATATCGATCCTTACAACACCCTGTGTCTTGGTCGAATGGGATCGTTGTATTTAATGTCCAACCGGATGTCGGATGCACTCCAGGTCTTCCGGAGGATCAGCGAGATCGATCCCAACGATCCGATTTGCCATTTGAATATCGGAATTATTTCGATTCGATTTGGGCGGGGCGATGATGCTGAGAAGGCGTTGCAGAAGGTAATTTCGCTTGCCCCGCAAAGTTCGGATGGATATCGCGAGCTTGCCCACCTGTATCTTCTGGCCAAGAGGCATATCTCAAAGGCCCGTCAATTAGCTGAGATGTCGGTGTCATTGGAAGAGAAGGGGGAGAACTACTTCATATTGGCTTGGGCATGTGATTTGAACGGCGATATGGTGGGTGCTTTGGCTGCAATAGAGAAAGCCATGGAATTGGAGCCAAACAACGCGCGTTATAGAGGAGTGTATGAGCACACCAAGAAAAAGAACTGACCTTACGATTGCCAGCTCATTCTCGTTCACGTTAATGCTATTGCTCTTTGCCTGTGCATTCGCTCTGGCGGATAGTCCGATCATGATGACAGATGTAACCAAAGACACCGGCATAACCTTCATGCATACCGACGGAGGTTCCGGGCTGCGATACATAATGGAAACCGTTTGTGCCGGACTTGCCCTTTTCGATTATGACAACGATGGATACACGGACATCTATTTTCTCAATGGTGCACCGCTGAAGGGTACGGAGGTAGCTGTACCACCGCGAAACGCGCTTTATCGCAATGAGGGAAACTTTAAATTCACCGAGGTAACAGAGAAAGCAGGCGTCGGCGATATGGGCTACGGCCTGGGCGTTGCTGTCGGTGATTACGACAATGATGGTTATCTGGATTTGTATTTGAATAATTACGGTCCGAATGTCCTGTATCACAATAATGGTAACGGTACTTTCACTGATGTTACAGAAAAAGCCGGAGTGGCCAACGGATTTAAGGTGGGCGCCGGCACGTGTTTCCTTGACATGGACAAAGACGGAGACGTGGACCTATACGTCTCGAACTACCTCGAATGGACATACGACAAACACGTATCGTTCGCTCAGTCAGGCGTGCCCGTATATGCAAATCCTCGTTTTTATCCTGCCGTACCTGACAACATTTTTCGTAATAATAGCGACGGCACGTTTACCGATGTCAGTTTGGCCTGCGGCATAGGTCAGCACCCTGGGTGGGGCATGGGGATCGTATGCGGTGACTATGACAACGATGGTGACACAGACGTCTTTATCGGGAATGATGTGGCGGAGAATTTCCTGTTCAAGAATGACGGTTCCGGCAAGTTCGAAGAAATGGGGCTCATGACCGGATTCGCCTACGATCTTCACGGAGATGAGCAGGGCAGTATGGGAGTGGACTGTGGCGATTATAACAACGATGGATTACTGGATTTCTACGTTACTTCATATCAGGGCCAGTTGGCTACGCTCTATAAAAACCTCGGTGATGATTTGTTCGAGGATGTGACGCTGTTAACCGGCTCCGCCGCTGGAACCCTGCCACATGTTACCTGGGGCAACAGTTTCGTTGATTTCGACAACGATGGCGACCGCGATATTTTCGTGGCTTGCGGCCACTTGCAGGATAATGTCGAGCTGTATGATGACACTGCGGTGTATTTCACCCGCAACATACTTCTTATGAATACCGGTGATGGCAAGTTCGTTAACATATCGGCACGGGCGGGTGACGGGATGAAAGTGAAGTTGAGCAGTAGGGGCGCCGGTTTCGACGATCTCGACAACGATGGTGATGTGGATGTAGTGATCCTGAACTCTCGTCGCGAACCTACCATTCTGAGAAATGACTCGTCTTCCAAAGGTCACTGGCTCCAGGTATGTCTTCGAGCAGTCAAATCAAATCGAGCCGGCATAGGGGCCCATGTGAAAGTCGTGGCGGGTGATTTGGCTTTAATCGACGAGGTTCATAGCGGACGCGGCTACCAAAGCCATTATGGCATGCGCCTTCACTTTGGGCTTGGCGCGAAAAAGCGAATCGACCGTGTAGAGGTCAGTTGGATTGGCGGCGGAGTGGATGTGTTTAAGGATATTGCGGTTGACCGGTTGATAACGCTTACGGAAGGCAGTTCGAAGAACTCGTCTGCCGTGAAATAGCCCGGTTGCGTACCGATAAAGGTTGTACACGTCCCTTTGATATGGTCCCAAGTCCGACCGCTCTTGAGTTGCTTCCTTGCGTATCCCAGCAGATAGTCCCAGTGACACCACACCAGGGTGAAAGTCTTTGAATTGTATCACGTATGCACTCGCGATCGAGCCCCGCCAGGCCAATGGCGTCAATAAGCATTCTGACTGTATCGTAAGTATGGGCTGCGAGATAATCCGGCTCTCTTCCAAATCGCTCAAAGAATTGCCTATTGAAACCGTTTGCCTTCTCGCTGGATGTGTAGAGCATCGGGAAGATTACACCTTCAGCCGCATTGCCCGCTTGTTCCGTAAAACCGCGTCTCCCCATGCACGGCCCCCCAAAAATGATTCCCTCGAAACCGCCTTCTCGAACACAGGCGGTTAATCGTACACTGTCTCGCATGGAGGCGATAATCACCATGGCTTTCACGTTCGCATCCAATGCTGTCTCAACGAGTTTGTTTATGTCCGTTTCGTTTGGCTTGAATTCGAAGTGATAGCTTGGCGCCAAATGTTCCCGTCGAAAGCACTTGGTTAACTCAACAGCGAGAAGATGAGAGTCGTGGTCCACTGCCGAAATAACAAGGAATCGCTCACTCCCTGCAAGTGATGCAATCGCTTTAGTCAGAGCAGGCGCCTGGAGATGGTCGCCAGGCAGGCATGAGAACATCCATGGCACGTTGGCGAGATTTGCTGTTCTGTCTGTGCTGACCGCGCTGAGCAATGGAAAAAGTGCTTTCGCAGCAACCTGTTCCGCCAAATGCGTCGATGGTCCATCGATCCCTCCGATGACGGCGCAAACATTATGCTTGTAGGCCATGCGGGTCACGTGCTTGACACCCGATCCCCACGGATTCTCCGACCAGCGGGCAAGCAGCCGAAACGGCCGCCCTCTGTATCCTCCAGCCTTGTTTGCGTGTTCGATGGCGAGAGACGCCGCGCACCACATATCTCCGCCATTCGGATGAGAAGCCTCATTGGGACCGAAGTATCCGATCAAGATATCTGCATCATTTCCAGAGAGATTTTCTTTTCGCGTCGGAGTCCCATTGTTCGTCTGCTTTTCTATCTTGTCGTTTGGAGATTTACCGAGCCGGGTTGTTTCCTGCTGTGTTGCAAACGCAACCGTTAATAGCAGTAGTGTTATGGTGATTGATTTTCCCATCTGCATTCCCGCTCGTATCGATGGCTCAATCCAGACTTGCTGTTGCCGGTTGCCTGCTCACCCTATCCCGCGGTGGAATATAACCTTGCGGAACCTTCAATTCTTCTCTGCTATAGAAGCTCCATTTCCCGTTCTCCCTTTTCGCGAGATATGCGTCTCCGATATCGTCATTGCACGCACTTAATATGATATCGCCGGTGACGCCTTCCCATGACCTGGACCTGTACGCCAGCACATCTCGTATCTTGGCCCTGTTCAAACCCGCCGCCTGGACCGCCCAGATCAGCATGTTCATTCCATCGTAGGCATGGGCTGCGTATGTCTCAGGCTCCTCGCCGAAGCGTTTTTTAAAAGCCTTGAGAAACTCTGCCGGTCTCTTGTTCTTGCTCATTGGATTCCAGGGATAGGTGCATACGACACCCTCCGCATTGGCCCCTGCGATCTCAACAAATTCCTTAGAAAGGCAGCGATCACAGGCGAAGTATGGCTGCTTCATTCCCATCTCTCTCATCTGATTGAGAATAAGCGCGCCTTCACAGGCGTCGCCCCAGTGCACAATTGCATCCGGTCTTTCCCGCTCAAGACGCTCGAGTTGGAGTGAGAAATCATTTGTTCCCAGATTATAAGCCATTTCCAGAACAACGGGCTTGCCCAGCCGCCTGCTTCCGTCGCTAATCTCACGAACACCGAAGCGACCATACCGGTTGCTTGCCCGGATAATCCCAACTCGCTCCAATCCCAGCTTCCTGTACAGATAGTCGACGAGAAGATATCCCTGTTCCCGATCATCGCTAATACACCGGAAAACCCATGGAATATTCGTTTCGATGAAGGTCGGATCGGTATCGCCGGAATTCATCATGACAATCTCTGCTTTAAGCGCTACACGAATTGCGATATGGCTGTTGGCGCCATCTATAGTTCCCAAAATAGCCCAGACCTTGTCCTTGTACGCCATCTTCACGATCTCATTACCGGAGGCGCCCCATAGACCGTTGTCGTTGCTGATAACAAGTTCAAAGGGGAGCTGACGCTTGAGATATCCTCCATTTTCGTTGGCTTGCTCGATAGCCAGCCTGGCGCCTTGCAGCATTTTGATTCCGAGCGGTTCCTCGTGGCTTTTCCCACCTGTTGCTACCGAGACGGTGGACATAATCGGGCCTATGAAACCGAGCTTCACGGAATCGATATCGTTAGGCTCCGGAATTGCTCGTCCGGGTCCTGTATATTCCATCTGCACAAGGAAGTGCTCTTTGTAGGGTGTGACGTGCCGAAATGGCTCGACGTCCACTGCAGTCTTGGCATAGTTCTCATCCTCTCTAAGCCCCAGATCCGGCACTTCGTATGCACTGACGGAGTTGATTTTCTCAAGCACCTTGAGTGTTTCGGGATCGACTTGTGTTGTAGGCGCTAATGCTTTTGTTCCTTTATTTCTAGGACCGAAGCATGATACTGCCGTCAGGGCAAGGAATACGTAAGCAAAAATCAGGAAACGTTTCATAACTGACACCACCTCCATAACCGAACAGTATTGTGAAAACTGTTATCTGCTGTCATTCTACCATATTTGTGCTGGATTTCATGGTTTTTTTAATATTGTATCATGCTGATGTGCCGCTCTGGCTTTCAGTCCTTTATAGTAGTCGGTCCCGATTCCCCAGCCGACGCCCTTTGAAGTACCAACCCAGACGTCGTTGCCGTCGAACTCCACCCACAGGGCATAGTTGTGGGGGATGCTCTTCGGCATATCGACAACTTCCAGCACTTCCTTGTCTTTCGAAACGACTGCTTTGCCGCCGTGTGTCTTCGGGTCCATTGTATATGTAATCCACGTGTCCGATGAGAAATCAGCAACCACGCCAACTCCCTTGTCGGTTGCAAACCATCCCTCATTGGCATTGCGACCCTTCACGGCATTGCCGAAATCGCTCGGAAGACCGGTTTCATGTGCGTAGTAACCTCGCCAATGGCGACCATCGTAACGGTTCATCCCGAAGTAGGTGGACACCCATAAGATGCCATCAATATAACTTGTGCCGGTAGTGATTACGTGTACTATGCCATCGTCACGATAAAGATCGATCTCCATCTCGCCATCCGGATCGATGTAATCTTTCCAGCTTTCCGTGGCTGTATCGAATTCCAGAACCCCGCTGCCCCAGATACCCAGATACACCTTGCCATCATTGTAGGAAACGCCGTAATTCCAGATTTCTTCCATCGGTGCGTTCTTTTCGGTATATATGCTCCATTCTCCGGTTATCGTATTGTATCTGCTCGCCCCGGCGGTTGTAGCCGCCCATATATTGTCATTCTCTACGGCAACGCCGTAGACTACGTCGTTAACCAGCCCGCTGTTCAACTGGTGCCAGTGGTCGAATCGCCCTCCACTGAAACGCGCGAGTCCGCCGCCGAACAAACCTATCCAGAGTTCCCCGGTTTTGGGGTGTACGTCCAGCGCCGAAACGACTCGCCAGGGAAGGCCATCCTTTTCCTGCCAGCTTTTAATTTTTCCTGTTGCCTTGTCGATACATGCCAGCCCGTCTTCGGTGCCGACCCAGACCTTTGAACCATGCGATTTGATTGCGAAAACGTGGTCGTTCGGGAGCCCGTCTTTGACTGTGAAATGTTTCCAGTTGGTGTATACATAAGGCAGCTTCTGCTCTGTACTATCACAAGGCGTAGAATCGCCGACGCTGGGTGTGCCGGCTGTCATGTTGGCCAAATTCTCAGCGTGTACCTGCCAGGGCCAAAAGGCGGCAACGATTCCCAATAGTGTCGTCAGATATTTCATCAAAGTTCCCTCTGTGTATAAGTGGGCAACTACAATGTTTTAATATACTCGATCAAATCGTTAAGCTGGTCCTTCGTCATATCATTCGTTATGCCATGTTTGTCATCTGGATTGTACCTCGTCCAGATCTCTTCCAGCGTCTCGGCGAGACCATTATGAAGGTAGGGGGCCGAATCGTAAATGTTGCTCAAGTGAGGCGTGTCGAAATGTGACTCCCGGTCAAGCTGGAGCTTTGTCCCTATGTCGTGGCGGTTCCTATCGGTATACAGCGGAGGGAAATGACACGTGACACATCTGTTGCCTTTGGGAATAATACGACCGTCATTAGTCATCATCCTTTCGAACATACGCTTGCCTCTGCGCTGAGCGTCGGTCAGTTCCGCGCCCAGAGGCCGATAGCGGTTCGGCGGGCGTGGAATAGTACAGATATAATTATCCAGCGCCGAAAGCTCCTCAGGGGTGAATGGCTGGATTCTTGTGAAGAAAACCGCAAGCCTTGGACCACATTGTCTCTGCAGACTTGGATTTGTCCCTTCCCACTTGAAGGGGGCTGTGTCGAGAATCCCTCGCAGCGTGCGATTATCAACGGGACTCATGCCGATTCCATCCGGCTCGATGTCGTATGTGAGTCCGTCGATATGCCCGTCGGGATGACACGAGTGACAGGAGAATTGGCGATGAAATGTGATGTTGGCGCTGTGAAAGATACGTTCGCCGAGCCGCACCTTCGTTATTTCCGTTGGCCCTCCGAGATCGATTCTCCTAATCGCTTCGAGCTTGTTGATGTCTATCACAGTCAGTGAATCGTCAAGGGCGTTGGCCACAAACGCAGTATTACCGTCAGGACTGACAAGCACTCCTCGCGGGCTATCCCTGGTCGGTATATGTGCGACGATAAAATCCGTTGGCTTGCCAAGGTGATTTGGAAATACATGCTCCCGTTCGTAGGGGGAGGAAGATTCGAGCATGGAGATAAGCTTGTGTATGTCAACTACGGCGATGCGGTTTGAGCCCGAACTCGTAATCAGTGCATACCGGCCATCCGGTGTGATGGCCACATCAGCCGGGTCCGGGAAGCAAAGGCCTGGCTCGTCGAGTAAAACTTGATCCGCCCGCCCATCTTTCCAGACGATTCCAAGACCGTTGGTTATCGTCCAGCCCTGAAGAAGGCGTGTCATTGGAACAAGGTTCTTTGTACGATTCAATGTAACCAGCGCAAAATCTCCGCTCGGATGCCATGCGATTCCCTGCAACAGATTGGCCGCAGGTAGAACGATGCGGTCCTCAACCATCATATCGCCTGTGTCGATGATAGTTATCTCTGATGCGGAAGGACAGCGAAACTCTACAAACCGCGAGAGGGTGTTGGTGACGTAAATGTCCGATCCATTGGGCGAACGCGACAGCGACCACGGGCCACGACTTGCGCTCAACCGCCTGTGCTCCTTCAGTGTTTTCGTGTCAATAATGGAAATGCTGTCCCCGGACGTGTTGAGAACATACAAATTCTTCCCGGTTGTGTCGGTCAACACGCCGTGTGGCTCATCGCCAACCTCAATGGTCGCGACCATTTCTCGTGAATGCACATCTATGACGGAAACCGTGTCGTCCAGCCTGTTACTTACATAAGCCCTTTTTCCGTCGGGGCTAAAGGTCACATCGGTAGGGTGATGACCAGCCTCTATTTCAGCGACTTTCTGTTGTGATTTGGCATCTACTACGATAACCGTGTTGGACGCTTCACAGGCAACGTAGAGTTCTTTGCCGTCCGGGCTGATAGCCATATTCAGTGGCGTCTTATAGCGAAGTTCCTGAGAAACCTCAGGTTTAGCTGTCGGATGAGCTATTTTTCTTTTGGCCTCTTCAAAGTCGAACTTCTTGCCGTGCGCATCCTCATGACAACCCATACACACTTCTCGATTCACGCTCCGCAGCCCCGCCGCCTTGGCGCTGCGAGGATCGGTCATAATGGCTTCCAGTGAATACTCACTGCCTGCGCCATGACATGCTTCGCACCCAACTCCCTCTATGTAGGATTGGGCGGTCCCAACGGCAGGTTCATGGAAGATAGTGGTGTGGCATTTCAGGCAATCCTGGCTGGTTTGCGGATCCCTTTTGAGCCCCTCTTTTTTCGCGATTTCATACGCCTCAGCCTTGGCCAGCGTTGCATACGCCCCCGCATGTTTGCTCATTCGCCACTTGCTGAACTGATAACCCATCATAGGTCCCTTGTGACAGGCCGCACAGCCATTAGTTCCAACATAGCTGTGCTTTCCCTTCTCAACAGCATCCGCCTCTGGAAGCTTCGGTTTTCCGCCGAGCTTCCAGTTGCTGGGAGTCGGATGTGCAATATGCTTCATCGCCTTTTCCATATCGAGTTGGGGCAATTTGTGGACCGCAACGTGCGATCCTTTTATCTGATGGCAGTTGATACAATCCTGCATCTTTGGCATCATCAGCCCCGCCTTCATCGCGGCTTCGGAGTCTTTCATCACGGATATGCCGATATACTCGCTGCCGGGCCCGTGACATTTCTCACACTGTACGCCGTCCTGTGTGAAGAATGAATCGTCCTTTTCCCAGTCTTCCACATGCGCGCCGGTTGCGTGACATCCCAGGCACATAGACGCTTCCTGGGGTTCATGTGGAATGCCGCTCAGTCTGGCTATCTCTTTAGCTTCCGGCTTGGCCAGAACTGAATACGCCCGAGCGTGTTTGGAAGCCAGCCATAGGCTGAATTGATGCCCCATACCCTTTCCATCATGGCAGCCTGCGCATACTCTTGCTCCAACGTAGACCGGGTGTTTCTCTTCATTGTGTGCGCCACAGACAAAGGCTATGAGAAATACTACTACCAGGATAATTGACCAGAACCATCGCATTGGCGGTTACTCCATTTATTGAGATTCCTGTGTAATCCTGAGGACCTGATTCGCTTTCACATCCGAGAGCCTGGTAATCCGCCGATTTGGCCATCGAATTTCAACGACATCCGCCTTCTCGGCCTTGCCCAATCCGAAATGGCGTCTGTGGTCGGCCTGTGATAGATAACCCGTAACAGGAATCAAATCCTGTATCTGTATAAGAGAGCCTGCCGTGACGGTGATTCGTGCGCCGATTGCATCGCGCTTGCCGCCGGGCAGTTTCGCCTCGATCATAAGCCAGTTATTTCGATTGCCCCCGTCGTTACGCAGAAGTTTTGGGCTGTCATTGAGGTTTATCACGAGAAGATCGAGATCGCCGTCATTATCGTAGTCACCGAAAGTTGAGCCGCGACCGACGTACTTATCTCTGAAATAGGCGCCCGATTTATCAGCCACATCAACGAAGTTTCCCTTGCCGTCGTTGCGAAACAGTACGTCCTCTTCCGTATACTCGTGGTGTGCGTTGCCGTTCGACACGAAAATATCGAGATAGCCGTCGCAATCGTAGTCGAATAGAGTACCGCCCCAGCCTGTGTATTGACCGCTGACGACGGCCAGATTCGATTGTGCCGTGCGATCTTCGAAGTAATCCTTTTGGTTCATCAACAGGCAACCGTATCCCATGTCAGGTATGTAAATGTCGAGAAGACCGTCGCGGTCTACGTCACCCACCGCCGGTCCCATTGAAGAGACACCCTGGCCGCCTTCTCCGAAAGCCATACCCATCATCAAGCCTTCGCTCTCGAATATTCCGTCGCCCTTGTTCCTGAAGAAGTAGTTTTCCATCCCGTCGTTGGTCACGTAGATATCAAGCAGACCGTCGTTGTCCAGATCAGAGACCGTCGCGCTCATCGCTCGTCCTTCAGGTGCGGTCATGCCTGTCTGTTTGGTTACATCCGTAAAGGTGCCGTCGCCGTTGTTGCGATACAGAGCGTCGGGCTGTCCGCTATAGCTTAGCGGTCCCGGATAGCCCGCCGCCGCATAGAACGATCGGAATTTGCCGCTGTCATATTCGAGATAATTCGCCACGTAGACATCGAGGTCGTCGTCTCCATCGTAATCGAACCAGGGGGCCGAAAGGCTCCAGTGTGGATCGGCCAGACCGGAGGCTCTTGAAATATCGGTGAATGTGCCATCGCCGTTGTTGCGGTAGAGGACGTTGGGCCCGTAGTTCAGAACATAAAGATCCAGGTCCCCATCATTGTCAAAATCAGCGGCAGAACAGCCTACGCCATAACCTTCATCGCCTACGCCCGCTTTCTTGGTGACATCGGAGAATGTCCCGTTGCCGTTGTTTTTGAATAAGTGATTGGTGAGCTTTCCTCTTAGCTGTCGTCCTCGATTGTCGTTCACGTTCTTTAACCAGCAGCCGTTGGGAAGATAGATGTCGAGCCAGCCGTCTCCGTCATAATCGAAGAACATTCCGCCTGCTCCGGTTCCCTCGACGATATTGCTGAGTTCGAAATCGCCGTAGCTGTGTTTCGCATTAATCCCGGCTTCCTTTGTAACATCGGTAAAAACCGGCAAGCCATCCGGCGCATTTGGAGCCGCCATCATCTGTGTCGCTGTCAATAATGTCAGTAATCCGAGTAGACTCACTGTTGACTTCCTCCAGCTTGATCATCATCCTCACTCTTCTTATTCACCCTTGGAATCCCGTCCCAGAGCGCTCCCATATCGATCCATTCCACAAAAGTCCGTTTCTCGTCCTCAGTCAATGTCACTGGACCGTCTGCGGGTATCTTTGGCGCCTTCCGTTGGCAGGCATCCCCGTCCCACTGCCTCGACGTATTGCGCCCGAAGAGGTGCCATATGAGCGGACTGGTCCTGGCTTTTCCGGGGTGAACGTATTTACCTTGTCCCGGTTTACTCCCCACGGCGAGAAGGTTCATATAGCTGCGATTGAAATGTGACTTGCCGTCGGAGACTGAAACAGGGGACATATCGCTGTTCAGCCTAATGGGCGCATCAGACTTGTCGTGGCATTGCGCACATTTCCTGGCAATGATAGGCATCACGTCCCGTCCGAAATCCACGGTTCGTCTTCGCTCCGGCGGCAATGTCAGCTTGATCGAAGATCGAGTAACAGCATTAACCAACTCATTCTCAGGAGTCAGCTCCCCATCCTCGTGACATCCGATACAGCCCCTTGGCTCGTGATTCTTCGCCCAAATCCAACTGCAACTCCGCAGAGCCATACCGTCGGCATCGAGAGTTTGAAGCTCTATCGGGACGTTTGCCGGAACCTCAACGTTGAATGAACCGTCCGGATTGAGGTCAATTTCACCCAGGACTCGCCTTTGTGCCAAAGGAGGAATCCCATTATGCCAATGTCCACTCGCTCGACCATTGCTTCCAACTGCATCTTTTGTCAGAGGAATCCCTTCGAGAATCCGCAGTCTTTTCACCATCCCCGCCGGCGACCATCCAAGATGCGCCATATCTGAGATATTAACGCTCAGGCAATAGAGCTTACCGTTGGGATCTTTTTCCGTGACCACACTCGACCGACCATCGGGCTCCTCGCGTGGATGTATCACTCTGGCCTGTATTTCATGGTAGTCCGGACTGTCGAAGATCGGTTCACTATGACCTGTTTTGGGATCAAATCTGTAGAGACCGTGTGTGTCCCCACCATCTGCCGACCTTCGAGAAACGAGAATACTCCCATCAGGCAAACCCGATGGCGAATGAAACAGACCATCCTCCTTTTTCGTAATAGCGCGATAATGGTGAAGGGGCCTGCGCAGACTCACGCACCCTAATGCCCCCGCTCCATCCCATGGAATTCTCTCAGCCTCAACGAATACGGCCAAACCTTTCGTCGTTGTACATGGCATGTGTTTGATTCGTTTACCCTGCTCGCCGCAGAAGGCCGCATAGTCTGCGCCGTCGATGTTTATACCGAAAAGACTGACTCGCCCGAAAAGTCCACGATCCAAACCGGATCGCTGCCAGCTCGCAAGCAGCACCCGCCCGTCCTGCATAATAAACGGGTCCATGTCGCTCGAAAGGTTGAACGTTAAACGTCGCACAGCCGAACCATCAAGCTTGCATGAATACAGGCTGGTGGCGGGACCTATGCCGTATTCGTTTACTGCGTCTTTTTCCGATCCAACGTATGTCAACTGATACCACGGCTTGTCGGATACGATTGTATACAGCGTGGCTTGGTATCCCGGACTGCGATGATCCTGGTCACCGTTGGTGATTTGCCTCACATTCGAGCCATCCACGCCCATCTCGAATATATTCCAGTTGTCTGTGGCATTCTTCTTTGCCGTGAAGAGGATGTGTTTGGCGTCGAATGAGACATCCGGATCGCATGCGCTATGGAAACCATCACTAAGGACTTTCGTGGACAAATCGGGATACAATACGGCTATGCGTGCACCGTCTCCATAATTCGCCCGCAGCATACCGTTAGCTATGGGCCCGCCCAGTTCGGCTTCAGTCCTGGCCGGAAGCTGTGTGAGGACGACAGGATATTCGATATGCGTACCTTGAAAGGCCGGCAATTCGACATTTTTAGCTGCTGCTGGCTTGGCTGTCCCAAAAAAAGTTAGCAAAAGGAAAAGAAAGACGGGGCCTGTGGTGCGTATCCAGCCATGTACGAGATATGAAAGTCGAGTCCTGCCCAACAGACCTCCTTCTCCAATAATCTGGAAAAAGCCTTCACCTTTTTCGACGGCACGCCTTTCCCATGCCTTTGCCGCGAGGCGGGAAACGCAGTTCAATCATCATCGAAACAACAACAAAGAACTAACTTCTAATATCGCTACCTATTTTAACAGGAATATATAGTATAAAGCAACCGAAACCCTACACTCTTAATCGCATACTCCTGCTTGCATGTCATAATTCACTTGTTAGGTCGCACTGCGTCCACCTCAATCTCGAATAAAAGCTCATCTCGGCAGACATCGTTCTGTACTACCACGACCGGAAACCGTGGAAGCTTGAATTCCGTGCGAAACTCCTCGAAATTAGGGGAGTCTTCGGCGTACTTGAAGTAGGCCAGCGCACGCGTGGTATCAGCCCAGCCCATGTCACGCGACTTAAGAATCGCATGCACGACCTCCATAGTTAGCCTCACCTGCTTTTTCGGATTGCCAACATGCGCGGTCTTGCCGCTGGCCTCTATGCTGGCCGAACCAGATACCCAGAGCCGCCGATGGTCGGGAAAATCAACCTCCACCGCCCGGCTGAACGAACTGCCGTACTGTGTGGCCGAATCCTGAAGAGGCGAACGCACTGTAAACGCGCTCACACCTTCAATCTTGGGTTTCATCGCAAACAGCCCGCCCGCAAGCGCCATCCCGGCGGTATTGCGACCTCCTACCCCGGTGCTTGCAGGAAGTAGTCCCTCATAGACATGTTTCTTCTGGAAGAATGCATCGCGCACCCTGTTGAAATCTCCATACCAATCAAGAATGTTGTAGTTGTAGAACCAGGTTCGAACAACATGCCCAAACTCCATGCCGTTGTTTTGCAAAACTGAATCCATCTGTTCGAACACCTCGCTGGCCTGCTCGCTCCGAGACTGCCGGGCATCGCTTGGAAGCAGCCCGCCTAACCTGCAATACTGGGCGTAATCATCCTCAAACAGACTACCCACTACTCTCTCACCAATCTTTACCGGCCTGATAGTCAATCCAGAAACGGCCCACAGATGGGTTCCGAACAGGTTTTTTTCATGTCCATCCTGGATCCATGTAACCGGCGCATCGATCCCGCCCAGAATCTCTTGGAGCATTTCCAGGTTCGTCCCATCCTCATCCGATATGCCGAATACCTCTTGTGAAATCACCTGTGCGTTGTTGGCGCGAACTGAATCAGCAGCCCTTTGAAACAAAGATTGGACTGATTCTCCGTTATTGGGTGTGGCTGTGATGAAGTATTCCTTATAGGACCTTCTGTCAAGCGTTATGACATCCAGGCCCGGTGAAGATGCTCTATGGACGCACACATCGTCCGTGTCCTTGTCTGCTCTCATCTGAGTTCCTTTCTATATGTATACTCACCTTGAATAACGGCTTTTCACAGGTACACATTTAGCTGATTCCACACCCATTTCCGCTGAGATTTCAGCATTTTAGGATTTATGGGGGCCTCTCGACTGTATGCGCCTAAGATCGGGGCGTATGACAACATCTCATTGGCATGAATGAGCGGATAACAAAGAATTATAGGACGGTATTTCGGGGATACGGCAGCCGTACGCAAATCTCTTTGCGTTATGCAGTCTAAGCCTCAGACCTCCAGAATATCGAGAGTCTCGAATTGCCTTGTGAGTAAGGTTTTGCTCTCGAAGCCCAGCCACCGGTCCAGCACAGTGGCGTAGACCTGACGGAAATCGGTGTGAACCTTCAAGGCCCCATTGTCCAGATCTGTAAGACTCGGATGAAATCCAATCACGCCGCCTTTGAGCCTGCCGCCGGCAAGGAGCACAGGGGCGGCTGCGCCGTGCCCAGTACCCCGTCGGCCATTCTCCTTCAAGGTTCTGCCGAACTCCGAGAACGTCATCAGCAGAACTCGATCCAACTGCCTGTTACGCTTCATATCGTATATGAAGGCGGCCACTGATTCAGCCAATTGCTCCAACAGTGCACAGTGGTTGCCTAATTGGTTGGCATGGTTATCAAAGCCCCCGATTCCGCCGCCGCCGATTTCGGTGAGGAATACCCTGATGCCGATATCGGCCCGAATCAATTGGCCGATGGTGCGTAAATTTCCGGCAAGCTGGCAGGATGGATAATCTACCCCGGTGGAAGTCGTCTGGATTGCCGCTTCAATCCGGCGGCTCTTTTCCTGAGCCTCCGCCGTACTCCGTCTGAGGAACTGTAATAGCGACTTGTCCTGACCGGTAATGGAACGCGACACAGATTCAGCTTTGCTATTCATTTGGCCAGCGATATGACGCATATTAAGCTCAGTGAGCGAATGAACAGAGGGAATAGCTACATTCTCTGCGTTAAGGGCAAAGGGTTGGCTGATCGGTCCAACGAATACCGCCGTGGCGCTTGTATTGCCAGTCTCCCGAGCGCTGTCCGCCACCCGGCCTAACCAGCCGGTTTGGCAGGCCGGCCTATCGGGGTCAGCCGTATGCCACACTCTCATCGCGCCTTCATGGGAACGATCTGGATTTGGAGAGCCAACGCCCTGAATAACACTCAAATGTCCATTTTCATATAGCCGCTTGAACGCTCCCATTCGTGGATGAAAACCTAACGACGAATCAATTTTGTGCAATTCGTTGGTTGGCAGGCGAAGCGTGGATCGGTTTCGGCCGTACTCGTCATCCTCGTACGGTACGACCGTGTTAAGACCATCGTTGCCTCCTGTGAGCTGAACTGCAACCAGAACGGTATTGCGACCGCTTCTGTCAGGCATACCGGCAATTGCTGGTTGAGCAAACAGGCTCGATCTTGTTAGTCCGAGCGTTGCGAGTGTCGAAGTACCTAACGCGGCCTTTAGAAAATTTCGTCGTGTATGTTGCATTGTTTTCACTCTCGCTTTCAAGCAAGGTTAAATTCAGGTAGAGTCACTACAGCTTGGGTAAAACGACGCAATGCTAACTCTGGATTACCACCCAGGTCTTCACTTTTTAGCACAGTATCCATTATATCGGAGTCGAGGCCGCTTTGCAGGAACAGCTCAACAATAAATCGAGCAGCCGATTGGGGTGTTGTATTTCCCTGTTTGTTGGCGATGGCCCAGGGATTCAACTTGCCCCCATAAGGTTTTTCTTTCTGCAATAGTTCCATCGATAGATTGTGACGACCTACAAGTGTTGCATCATTGATCCAGTATCGTCCTCCCGTCCAGCCCTTGACCGTAGGGGGGTAATAAAGATTCTGCCCCAGGTGTGCAAGGGCCTGCCCAAGCTCTGTTGTGGACACCAGCCCTTCAAGGCCTTTTATAATACCAAGAGCAAACTCCACAGGACACTTGATTCGCTGCCTATATGCAGCTTTCGAGAAGAACAGGTTGGATCTAAGCATAGTTGCTACCACTTTTGACAAATCGTAGTCTTTTGCGAACGCCTCGACCAGCGGGGCGATCAATTTTGTATCGGGTTGTTCGACTTCGCTAATCAGCCAACTATACAACTTGCAGATCAGTCTTTGGGCAGTTGCTTTTTGTTCGAGGAGAAGTTTTACTACATCTTCACCTGTGAAATTGCCTTGCCTGCCAAGGATGTGTTTAATGCCATCATCATGTTCACGGGGAATATACCTAAGCTGACCTCTCAGCACAAACCAGCCAGTAAAGGCCCTGGCGACTTCCTGAACATCCTTGTCAGTATAGTGGCCAGGCCCCAAAGTGAATACTTCCAGCAATGGCTTGGCGAAGCTGTCATTTGGTTTGGCTTTTCGATTTACTTCGGCTCCGAGCCATAGCAGCATAGCAGGGTCCTGCGAGATACCTTGTAGCAGGGCGCCGAACGAACCGAGTGCTTGGCTCCGTAAAAGTTGGACGTACCTCTGCATCAGCCGAGCTTCCTTGATCTGGGCCGCACTCACAGCAAAATGGCTATGCCAGAATAGCGTCATCTTCTCCAGTAGCGGATGGGGTGTTTCAATGATCCTTCGCAGCCACCATGCTCGCAGCGTGGTGGCCGAGCCGGCGGCCGCTGTTTCGTGCTCGTCGAAATCGCGATTGAACGCAGCTACATCGGCCTCTGGTTTTAGAAGCTTGTCAATCGTCTGCTGCGGCCCATTAGAAAGCGTCTGCTGAAGCTGCTCCCAGTTCGCCCCGAATGCAGCACGTCGGTATAGATGTCCCGCTAAAGCAAGATTCCAGGGTCGTTGAGTATCAGGCTTGTATGCAGCCCATGCCCAGTCGGGATCGTCCAGCTTATCTATAGTTGCTTCTTGAACCTTGGTGGACTGACCGGGGCCATGTGGTTTCTCTATCTGACTACCCATAAGAAATTCCTTTTCGGCACAGCCTGCCAATGTGCAGTACCAAGCAGGATAACGCACATGAAGTTTGGTTTGTAGTTTCGATCATGGCAGGTTCAATTTCACTTTCAGCTCTGCCTGGGCCAGACCATGCTGCCTGTCAATGCCAAGCTTGACACGATCCACGAACTTGACCAGCGTAATAAACATATCGATTCCGGCCTCAGCCTCCTGGCGTGTGTTGCCCTTCTTGACCATGTCACTCTGGATCATCGTCTCGCGGTTTGCATCCAGGGCTGAGGCTAACTGGCCTCCTCCGATCTCCACCAGGCTATGGGTTTGAGCCAATGGCTTAACAGCGTTTTCAGTTTCAGCGCTCAGGGTGTCAATCAGGTCGCGCGCCAAACCATCAGTCGAACTGAGGATCAGATATTCACCAGGCATTGCCAGCGTAGGCCGGAAATTGAATTGCTGGTCCAGATTCGTCTTCCCTTCTGTGCCTGCGGTGGAAAAGGAAGCTACAGTCATCTTCGTGTCCCCGTGGACGGGACGGTCGATAATCAATCCGGGCATTGCCTGTTGGCCGCGCGTGAAATTGACCAGGCCTATAGCTTTCTGCCATGCCTCTTCGACGATTTCACTGAACTTTTCGGGATTGCGCATGCCCAGTACAACTGCGAAAGCAGGCAATCTAACCTGTGGCGTTCCAATAGCCGCATTGTACTTCTGCTCAGCTACGACGATGCGGACTTGTGGCTTTGTCTCCGCCAGCACCTCGTTTGTTAAGTCACGTCCCGTGAAGAAGATGCCCATCATATTCTCGAAGAATATCAAACCGGATGTGCGTTGCGGGAAAAGATCGTCCTTGGCGGAATAAAAACCATAGAGATCTCGATACAAACTCATTGCCGCGATTTGACGGGGAACCGACAGGTTCGGAAGCGCCCCATCCTCAGCTTTCCCAGGCAGAGCAAAAGCGGCAGGGCCCCCTTGAGATGGTATCTTGCCGTCCGTGGTTAACCTGAGTGAGAGTTCTTTACTTTCTTCTATCTGCAAACCCAGCGCCAGCCAGTTCGAGTTGCGCGCCGATTCGATAATCCCTGAAAAAAGCAACGCGGCCAGCGGATTTTCACTTTGTTTATCGAGAAGCCCTGCAATGTTTGGAAGGCTCATAAACAGTCCGAGATTCACAAATGCACTGCCCACGTCTTTGGGCGCTGCCGCCTGCTTTGCAGCCTGATAGGTCAGGTTCGATTCCAGGTTTGTGCCTGCGACGTTTTCGCGAAGTTCCAGCACAGACCTAAGCCCTTCAGGACGATTGGACAAAATCAGTCTGCTGCCTATAATCGCGTGCGCTTCTTTGCCCGCGTTGAATGTCCAGGCTTTGACGCCAAGATACTCTTTGGATGCCACTCGCTCCGGCTGTCCATCATTATCTGCCTCTGATCGTGTAATTCCGAGAATAATATCGTGCAGACGATTTAAAATCTGCTCATCTTCTGCATCCACAATCAAGACTACCGTATCTTCAGGGCACACTGCAAAGGTAATACCCCCGCCTGTGAGTTTGGAAATCGCGTCTCGCCAATCCGTTCCCAGGGCGCCCTCCAGAAAATTGATAACGTTAACAAACTCATTGAACTTGGGATTCGACTCTTGTTGCTTGTAAACAGGTAGCGATGTTACTGCCTTGGTTGCGTCTTCATTGGTTAGCAGCTCGATCAAAACCCTGGGCTGGGACAATTCCAGTGAAATCACTGCGTCTTGTGGAATCCACTGTACACGAGGGGGCAGTGTTTGCGCAGATGCTGTCTGCAAAAGAAAAGGCAACAGTATCAAGCAAATAGCGATCTTGAGTTTCTCAGACATGACATACCTCCGGGATTTATAAAGATGGTAATTAGCGGCGCGAAATAAACATAGCCCTCAGAACGATCCGAATCTTACTGGCGGACAATCCGAACAATTGTAACTGATGGCCGCCCCAGTATATACTTTATACCATCAGGCAGCGCTAAAGGTTACAGTCCGAGTGATAACTGGAGATTTGATAATCGCCCAAATCCAATAAATATCAGAGATCGCGCCGATAAAAGCACAAAGTCGCCAGAAAAACGACCAAGAGCGTAGGCAGCCCATATCCCAATATTACCCGTAGCAACGAGAAATCCTCGAATTCCTGCCCCTCGAAAAATTCCGGTTTGGCCGCCTCAGGTCTCGGCTTGGCCCCTGAAAGGACACTCAGGAAATGGTCCACCTGCTGGCTGAATGCCTGCGCGTCCTGGATGTTAGTGGTGCTGTTGGGGTCCTCCTCGACTTTGTGCCATGGCTGACGAAGCTGCGACGATACTGCTCTGCTAAGACTGATAGGCGAGAATTCCTCTAAGGAAAAAACGCTTAAAACAAGGCTGATCGGGTACCAGATGAAGATGAGAATCACCACGGCTAATAGAGGCTTTCGCAGCAGCGTGCCCGCCAGAAAACCCAGCGAAACGAGGAAAGTTTGTACAAGCCCCACCACGAATAGTGCGCTGACGACGCCGTAAACGGTCAGACTATTATCCGAGATGGGACGCTTGGCTAAGGCTACGACAACGACTGCCGGGATGATCACTATGAGATAGACGCCGAGCACAAGTGCAACTCGCGCTGCCCACGTAGCCAGCAAATACTCACACCTACTCACCGCCCGGCTCAGGATTCCATCGGCCAGAGCCCCGCCCTGTGCTCCCGAAACGGGACTGACTCCGAGAACGACCACAACGAAGAACCAGGGAAACACAAGATAAGGGAACAACAAAGATGCAACTAAAGGAGCATCTTGAAAACGCGTCCAGTTGGCAAGGGTTAGAGTAAAGGTCAACACAATCGTGGCCAAAAGCCAAATCCGAACGAGCCGGCTCGCCCACAACGTTTTCAGGTCGTGCTGGAGAATCGCCATGAAAGGCATTGTGCGCGGGCCTAACTTTGGGCTGTCAGCGTTGGAATCCATGTGCTTCATCCTCTTGTAACAATTGCAAATAAGCGTTCTCGGTTGCATTCTGGCCGGAATAGATTGCCTGGAGAGACAGATCGCCCGCCCCCACAAATCTTAGCACTTCCGCCAGCCTGTTCGACCGGTTTTTATCGTTCGCAACCTTCACCAACAAGGTCTGGCCACCCTGAATCTGTGCCTCCACACCCTCCATACTGTTAACCTCATGAACGAGAGACTCTATTTTCTCAGGGGCGCCCTCTAACTCCAGGCTGAAATCATCGCGCCTAAGACGCTGCTTCATAATCTTCATAGACCCGGTAAAAATCATCCGCCCTTCGTGCATCACGCCCAAATGATCGCATATCTGATCGATGTCGCTCAGTATGTGGGTTGCAATCACGACGGTCTTGGCTTTTCCGAGTTCTCGAATAAGATCCAGAGTGAATCGCCTCGCTGCCGGGTCCAGCCCTGCAGTAGGTTCGTCCCAAATCAGCAGGGGCGGATCGGCAATCAGAGAGGCTGCAATCCCTAACCGCGTGCACATTCCCGTAGAGAATGTCTTGATGCGCTGGTCGGTGGCCCCGAGCAAGCCCACGGCGCGGAGCAACGTCGATATCCTTGGCTTGCGAATCTCCCCTGGCAGTCGGCACAGCTTGCCGAGAAGGTCCAGGTATTCGATAGGCCTCAAGCTACCGGGCAACTTCGGATTCGTGGGAAGATATCCGATGTGAGAGCGGACCCCCGCAGCGTTTGGCCCGCAGGGCTTTCCGAACACCTGCGCAGTACCGGCTGTGGGGCGCTGTAATCCCAGCAGCAGACGCAGCGTGGTCGTTTTTCCGGCGCCATTGGGCCCCAGAAGCCCGAAAACCGAGCCATGTGGCACTTCAAGGTTCATATCGTTGACCGCGATGAGCCGCTGGCCGTATATTTTCGTCAGATGCTCCGTGCGAATCGCTGGTTCCATATCAGGCTCCAAATCCTTCTTTGACTGCCCCGTATTTACGACCTGCATCTATGAGGTCGCACGAAGCTTCTCCATATTTCAGCCATTTCTGGAGATACCTACGACGAATACTTCATCATTGCCCATTATATGTACCGATTGGTCACAGTCAATCAGACTCTGACGAAGAATAGATGCATTCCGTTTTCACTATGATAACGCAAGGACACACATCATATTTCTACTTGCTCTACTGTTTGCAGTGCCAGGTCAACTACAGGTTAATACGCTATTACAGCTTAAAAGGCTGGAGATGGGACTGGCATACAGCACATTGAGGCGATCGATCTACACAGGGTCTTTGAGTTTGAATCTGATCTTGTTTTTGCCTTTTCAGTGCCCATTCTTTCGTTCCAGGTTATCGAGACAGGAGCTGAAGTTGGTCCGACGGCCGGCTATCTCGACGGTGGAGTTCCGCCTGCGATAGCGATATTGTTCAGAACGCTTTCGGTCAACTTGTCCCAATCACAATGGCCTACCCTGTTGGTCCAGAGGGGGTTCTTGTACTGGCGACGCGCGATAGCAGTGTAGAGTCTCCAGAATTCCGCGGCCCTGGTCAATTGTTCGATGGCGGTTTTCTGGTGCTGCTCTTTGTTGGTCTTGCGGAAGAGAGCCAACTCCGTGGCACCGGCTATCTTGTGAGCGTAGTATTTGCCCATATAGGCCACTGCCCGGATGTCGCCGAGCGTCAGGCGCAGCTCTTTATCGCCGCCGTGAGACATTCTTTCGAGAATTGCCAGGGCCTTGTCAGAATGAGCATGAATCTTATTCGATACTTTAATGGGAGTCGTTCCTTTGACGGTGCTGCCCACGACGACGGCTTTGACGTAATCCGGGATCGAGACATTGTCGGTTCCCGGGTGCGGTGCGAGAGTTATGAAGCGGTTGACGTCATGGAAGCCGGTTTTGGTTTGTGCCGGGCCGGGCCGGCTCTTGCAGGCCTCGATGTACCATTGGAAGTCCAGAGAGCCCCAGTGAAAGCCCGTGGTCAGGGGGTAGACCATGGAAGCTTCCTGCCAAGCTGTAAACAGGTCGGTCCCCGATATATGGGGAAACCGCTGTTGCAGGATACCGATGAAACGCTCGTTTGTAAGAGAAGGGTCATAGCCGAGGCGACCCCATATCATCCAGTGATACCAGTGTTTTACAATTTCAATCTGCCGTGGTGTTTCCGGCTCGGTGCTCAGGAATTCGCGGCCCCAGATATACTGATCCGAGCCTAAGTAGAAGCCTCTGGAGACATCGTAGGGTATGTTATTGATGAACTCTCGGACGAAATCGGGTGCACCCCAACGGAAGTGGTAAACGTCGTCGTTGCGCAGGGTCCAGATTGTCTTGAGGTTGCCCTCTTCTGTGATGTCCTGAACGAAACCCTGGTGATAGGTCTGGGTCGTAGAGCTATAGACGTGCGCCTTAGCGTACTTGAAGCTGAATATGAACTCGATGTCCTTGTGGTCGATCAGAGGTGCGAATTTCTTGGCTATATCCAGGGCGCCGGTCTGGTGCTGTCGGTGAATGAAGGTGAACTTGCGTCCCGGCTGCTGCTTCGCGGCGTCGAGCACCCCCTGTGCGTAGGTCTGGAACGCCCAGTCTTCCTTCTGCTGGAAGTTCGCGCCGTGCATGTTCTCGCCCGTGGTCAGGCCGATGCCTGCGAGATCGGGATACGTGAGGAACATCTGCTCGACGCTCTTGCGGAAGTAGTCGATGGTGGTCTTGTTGTTGATGTCGTCGGTGATGCCGTATTTACAATACGTGCCATTGACGAAGATATTCCAGGTGACAAAGTAGAAATCGACGTTTCGTTCTTTGCCGTAGCGCATGACCCTGCGCCAGAAGTTGATTTTCTGATCGATTGTCATTTTCTTGAGCGTCTCAGTATTGTTGAGAATCTCCGGTGCGTCGAATCCGATGCCATTGCCCGAATAGTACTCCTCCCATTTGACAGTGGACTTTTTGACATCATCCAGCGCCACATCCGGATAGTCCGGTACTTTAACCAGGGACGGGAAGGGGTGCAGGCTCCAGAGAGATATGAAGTTGTATCGGTACCGCGCGAGGCTGTCGATGTACTCCTTCCAGAAGTCGAAATTCCACATCTCTATGATATTCTGCTGTGCTGCGTCGCTGACGTCACTGTAGCTGGGCGTGCGGGCATCCAATGGGCAGTTGAACTTGGTCCCGCGCATAGCCATATAGGGATTATGATTGACGTCTTTCACGCCGTCAGGTCCGTCAATTCGTATGACTTCCGCTAATTCCAGCCCGCCGTACATTACACCGGCTTCATCGGCGCCGATTACCCAGCAGGTTCTCCCTGACGCTGTCGTAATAATACGTATACTGTAGCCTTCGCTCTTCAATGCGGCAGGTGCTTGTCTTTCTTCGGACTTTATCCTGCTGAGGAACTTGGCGTCTGTTTGCAGGCAAAGCACGAAATTCAGACCATCGATTGGTTGTTCCAGATTCTTCAGACTGGATCGAATCATCTGATGCCCTTTTTCTTCAAGGGCGCTTCTGATTTCTTCAGATGCGAAAACTGCCTGTGGGCATTCTTGATTATAGAACAGTGTGACCGACTCTGCGTTAGCGCAAGAGCAAGCCAGGAAACAACAGAGGCAGAGAATTGACTGTAAGTGACTTCGAGTTTTGGTAGACATGTTGAAATATCCTCTTCTTATTGTTTGCTTATACGTTCTGGCCTGGTCTCGATACAAGCGATTAGCATACCAGCCCACATACCTGCGTTCAACACTCAATACATATTGTGTTTGTCATGACTCTGTGCTGAGAGGGTGGGATTTGTGATGTGAACGAGGCAATCTTTTTTAGGAGAACGTATAAATCAGTGCATTATCTAAATTTTCCCACAATCCTTGGGACCGTTACGCCCTCTATCGAGTCATTGACAAATTTCACATATTACCTGATACTCATCTCTGCAATAAATTGAGGCAGTGGTGCTGATATGAACATCTGGGCGCAAAATGACGTCTAATCCGCACAATGAACTCGGCCAACCGCTGGACGTAGTAGGAACGGATTGTAGCTCGCAGGATTTCTATTCTTGACTGTATATGGCCTGAGCCGGATTTATTGGCAATCTGGGGGCTTTAGCAGGCGTCTACAAGAGTAGGATCTGTACGCAGATCTGTCATTATAAATACTTGGAGTTCTTAAACATGACGAAAGCATCGTCGATTTCGGCGGTTGTTCTATTAGCAATTCTGACAGCAACCACAGCATTGGGGGTTGCATTGAATCCTTTTGAAGGCCGCAACGTTCCAATTCCCCATAGTCAGATCGACAAGCTGGTCTTCAGCAGGTTGGAGCAGTTGGGCATCGAACCGGCCAATATTTGCTCGGATGCAGTATTTGTCCGTCGTGCCTATCTGGATGTGATTGGAACTCTGCCCACTGCGCAGGAGGCCAGGGCTTTTCTCTCGGATAGGACCCCAAACAAACGCAAAATCCTTATCGACCGTCTCCTCGAACGGGATGAATTCGCAGACTATTGGGCGATGAAATGGGGCGATTTACTGCGTATCAAAGCGGAATTCCCAATAAATCTGTGGCCCAATGCCGTGCAGGCCTACCATCGATGGATTCGCACTTGCATAAAGGATAATATGCCTTACAACCGGTTCGTCCGAGAGATGCTTACGGCTAACGGCAGCAATTTTCGTGACCCTCGTGTCAATTTCTACCGTTCCGCTCAGAGCAAAGAGCCGAAGGCCCTCGCTCAGGCCGTGGCGCTGACCTTTATGGGCGCTCGCGCGGAGAACTGGGAAGATGAGAAACTGGCTGATATGGCTGCTTTTTTCTCTCGCATTGCATTCAAGTCGACAGCCGAATGGAAAGAGGAGATTGTTTTTTTCGATCCGAATATGCCTGCCGCCCATATATCAGGCGACCGGCTCTCAGCGGTTTTCCCCGATGGAACGACCATACAGTTTTCAGCCTCCGCCGACCCTCGCAAAATTTTTGCCGATTGGTTGATTGCTCCGAAAAATCCCTGGTTCGTGCGAAACATCGTCAATCGTATCTGGTCCTGGCTGCTTGGTCGTGGGATCATCCATGAGCCTGATGACATCAGAGATGGCAATCCGCCCAGTAATCCCGAACTGCTCGCCTATCTGGAGAAAGAACTGGTAAGCCATAAGTATGATCTCAAGCATATCTACCGTTTGATTCTTAATTCCAAGACTTATCAGCTTTCATCGATTGCCAAGAGTGACAACCCTCAGGCGGTTGCCAATTTCGCTTCTTACCCTATCAGGCAGCTCGAAGCCGAGGTACTGATCGATGCCCTGTGCCAAATTACTGGCACGACAGAGGAGTATGAGAGCGCCATCCCGGAGCCCTTTACTTATATCCCTGAAGACCAGCGTTCGATAGCGCTGACCGATGGCAGCATCACCAGCTCATTCCTTGAAATGTTTGGACGCCCGCCAAGAGATACAGGCCTGGAATCGGAACGTAATAATAATCCCACAGCCGACCAAAGGCTTCATATGCTCAACTCGAGCCATATACAGCGCAAGATCGAAAGGAGTCCGAAGCTGCGGTTTTTAATGCAGTCGAGAGGGAATCCAAAACAGGTTACTGCCAGATTGTATCTGACAATCCTTTCGCGATTCCCAACGGATGAAGAGTTAAAGACAGTGGCGGACTATTCTCTGTCCCGTGCAGGCAATAAACGTGAGGTTGCTATGGATCTCGTCTGGGTGTTGTTCAACAGCGCCGAATTTCTATACAGACATTAACAACGTGACACAGTATACGTAAAAGAGAAGGTGACACAATGAGCACCAGAGATAATCCGAATGTGAGAGTGCAGAGTGTGAATGAAGAGAGCCGGGTCCTTCGCGTGGGCGAAGCGCCAATCTCCAGACGTGAAATGTTACGTCGCGGCCTTTTTGGTGCGGCGGGATTGGCCCTGGCCGGCCGCTTGAATTCTCCAGTCCTGGCGGTTGCCCCGCCTGCCAAAGCTAAAGCAGTCATCCAAATATGGATGTGGGGTGGTCCGGCGCACCTTGACACTTTCGATCCCAAGCCCCAGGCGGGGGCCGCATACTGCGGTCCTTTGAACAAGCCGATTCAAACTAACGTTGATGGTATTATGATCGGAGAGATGCTGCCCCTGCTCGCCCAGCAGGCGGACAAGTATTCCATAATCCGCAGCATGACTCATGGTGTCAACGCCCACGAAACAGCATCCTACATGGTTCAGACGGGTCGAAAGCCTGGAGATGGCCAGGTCTATCCGTGTGTCGGGGCGGTAGTTTCACTCTTCAAGGGCTATGAGGCAGGATACAAGGGATTGATTCCACCATACATAGTACTTACAGGGACTCAGGGGCGTTTTTCCGAGGCCGGATTCCTCGGCTCACGCTACAAACCATTCGCTACAGGCGGCGACCCTGCCAGAACGCCCTTTGTTGTCGAAGGTGTCGTTGCACAGGGCGTTACAGAGAAGCGACAGAAGGATAGACGCGAACTTTTACACGCATTGAACACACTTGGGCGATCCATGAAAGGCGATCCCAAATTAGCGGCTTTGGATCAATGCGAAAAGCAGGCTTATGATTTAATTTTAGGTGATGCAGGAAAGGTCTTCGATCTTTCACAGGAAAAGAAAGAGTTGAGGGAGCAATACGGACTCAACACTTTTGGCCAATCCTGCCTCGCCGCCCGCCGGCTTATCGAACGCGGCGTCCCATACGTCACCATCAATTATAAGGGCTGGGACACGCACAAGCAGCATTTTCAGACCATGCGTCGCAAACTGCCTGAAATGGACAAGGGCATGGCAACTCTGCTCAAGGACCTTTCAGAGCGTGGCTTACTGGACAGCACCATCGTCTGGTGGGGTGGCGAATTTGGTCGAACCCCCAAAGTTCAGAACGAAGCCCCCTGGAATGGTGGACGTGGCCATTATGGCAAAGTTTTCTCTACCGTTATGGCCGGTGGCGGATTCAAAGGTGGTCACGTAGTGGGGGCCTCCGATGAAAAAGGTGAGACCGTTAAAGAACGCCCCGTGTACCCTGTTGATCTTATCGCCAGCATGTACGAACTGCTCGGCATTGATCCCGATGGAACGTTGCCCCATCCCCAGGGCCTGACTGTTCGCGTAACTCCCTCGGCAACGAAGGACGTTCCCATGGGTGGACGGCTGAGAGAAATAATGTAATCAATGGTGGATTCTATGAAACGTTCCCGATGGTGGACAATAATATTGATGATATTTGTTTTGGCTATTACATCCAAAACATGGGCGCAGCGAAGTCCTGGTGTCGGTTATATCTATCCTGCAGGCGGCCAACAGGGCGCTACATTTGAAGTCAAAATGGCAGGGCGTTTTCTCGATGGCGTGGCAGGAGCGGTTGTCTCTGGCGACGGGGTGCAAGTTACTGTGATCGAACACGTAAAACCTCTTAATGGAAAGCAGCTCAATCTGCTCAGAGACCGTCTCAAGGAGATCCAGCAGATACTTAATCTGGGGCAGGCAGGCAGGCTTAAGAACAAAGCCAAAGAAGAAACACGAACACAAATAGATCCTAATGTCATAATAGACCGCCCGGCCATGCAGAAGGAAATGGCTGAGATAAGAGAAAAACTCGCCAATCCCAAAAACAGAAATCGTGACAATCCTCAGCTTGCTGAAGACGTGACTCTTCGAGTGGTTGTTGCTTCGGATGCCAAGCTGGGCCGACGCGAGTTGAGGTTGCAAACTGCCATGGGCCTCTCCAATCCCGTAGCCTTTTACGTGGGCCAACTGCCTGAATGCATTGAACATGAACCAAATAATAAAATAGCGGATCAAAATGTTCCCTCTATATTACCTCTGGTTATAAATGGCCGGATCGAACCGGGCGATGTTGACAGGTTTTGTCTGAACCTGGACAAGGGCACGCGACTCGTCATGGCCGTCAGCGCAAGAGAATTGATCCCTTACCTTGCTGATGCTGTTCCAGGCTGGTTTCAGGCCACCCTGGCACTTTATGATCCGAATGGAAATGAAGTTGCCTACGACGACGACTACAGATTCCATCCCGACCCCGTTCTTTATTATGAAATTCCAACTGATGGTAAATACACTCTGGAGATCAGAGATGCGATCTACCGAGGGCGTGAGGATTTCGTCTATCGAATTGCCATAGGCCAGTCGCCCTTTATCACGAGTATTTTCCCTCTGGGTGGTCGCACCGACGACGAAACAACTGTACAGCTCAAAGGCTGGAATCTTCCAACCGACAAAATGACGTTGAACGCTGAGAACAGGGAGCAGGGCGTTCTTCCAATTTCCGTTTGCGCTGAACAATTGGTATCCAACCATGTTCCTTTTGCTGTGGATTCGCTGCCGCAGAGCATGGAAAAAGAGCCAAATAACCGCCAGGCCGAAGCCCGGATGGTATCGCTTCCAATTATTATAAATGGTCGTATTGCTCAACCAGGCGACTGCGATGTATTTTCCTTCACAGGTCGAGCTGGAGACGAGATAGTTGCAGAAATCTACGCACGTCGCTTGGATTCTCCACTGGATTCAGTTCTGACTCTGACCGACGCAACAGGCCGAAAACTCATAGCCAACGACGATTGTGAGGACAAGGCGGCAGGCTTGACCACGCATCATGCCGATTCCATGCTCAGAATAAAACTGCCCGCCGATGGAACCTATTATCTCCATCTGGGAGATGCACAGCATAAAGGGGGCGAAGCTTATAGCTATCGCTTGCGTATCAGCCCGCCACAGCCCGACTTCGAGTTGCGGATTGTGCCTTCAACTCTTAACGCCCGCGCCGGTGCAAGGATTCCTCTGACTGTGTATGTCCTGCGTAAGGATGGATTTTCTGAAGATATAAAACTGGTGTTAAAAGACTCGCCGCGAGGATTCATGTTAAGTAGCGACAATCTGCCTGCACAGAAAGACCAGGTGAAACTTACTCTAAGGGCGCCGCCGATGCCGACGAAAGAGCCTGTTAGTCTGTACATGGAAGGTCTCGCTGTTATCCAGGGACGTCAGGTCCTTCGCCAGGCAATACCTGCTGATGATATGACCCAGGCCTTTATCTATCGCCACCTCGTTCCCGCAAAAGACCTGATGGTAGCAGTGCTCAGGCGTCCGAATCCAAAAGTACCTACGAGAAACCGCAATTCCAAAACCGTGAAATCCCCATAGTGTTCGGGAATTCACGCAATGCAGTGCGGATTGCTGTATGTTTGACTTGGCCTGTTTAAGCAGATTGATAAGGTCATTGAAGTATTATATTGTTATCATCATCCACCGGCTCGCTCAGTTGCTCTTCGGTGTCCTGGATATCTTCTTCGGGTTCAGTGGATATCTCATCTGGTCCTGAAACGACTTCTGCGGTCGTCCCGGCCTGAGCTGTGCTGAAAACGCCCACAATGCGACGATGGACCTCCTCGGTCATGCTTTGGAACTGTTTGAAGCTCTCGATCTCACCAGAGAGTTTGTCCATTCTTAGACTCAGCTCCATAAGTTCGGCGGCATTCTTTTGCATATGTTGCTTTACCGTCTCGGATTCGCTCCCACGCCCGGATAATTCCGTCTCAAGTTTCTCCAAACGCTCAACAGCTTCATTTTCCCTCTTTTCAAATTCTTCTAAATGAGGTTCGAGAGATGCCATCTTACCTGATAGCTCAACCAGTTTACGTTTCTCGTCGGCTCCGATAGTGTTTCTTTTCGCCGCCGATGCGTTTCTGCCCGCTCTCGATGACTGCCCAAGCGCAATTGCAGCCAACAGCAAAGCTATGATCGAAGATAAGCTAAATAGTATAATTACCACTCCCATTTTGATCCCCTTTTCTCTGGATGTGCAGGATTCCCGATTATGCTCCTAAGACTATTGCATATTATTGAAGCGTGCTCGCGACTGCGAAACCCGTCTGTAAACATATGCTATCCAAGGCGCAATCTCCCGTCAACATTTTCCTCGATTTCGCACCTATACCCATTGTAAGCGGGCATTATTCCAAAACTTGCCTGGCCTCTGCGCCACTATCCCTGCCCAGTCCTTCCCTGGCTTCAACCGCCGAGCCTTATCTGCTACGCCACTTAGGTGCCGCCTGGCGTTCGATATCCACCATCATCAAACGCTCGAATTTCTTCCGCTCAGCAGGATTCGACTCTTCAAGAATCCTCTCTTTGAGCCTGATACCATCAAGATACGATGGCTGAAGCCGCAAAACAATATTAAGCTTCTTCAACGCCATCGTCTTGTCGCCTTCGACGTAATAACGGGCCGCCTCTGCGTAGTAATCCTCCACGAGCTTGGTCCTGCCAAAGAACTGAAGCTCATCTGTCGCTCCCTGTCTCTTGCGATTAACATCCTCAGCTATCGCCTGCCCATTGGTCTCGCTTGGCTCACCGATAATATGAGGCGTTAAAAGAACAACCACTTCCTGACGTTCGATATTGTCCGCTGTGCTCCTGAAAGCTCCCCCTACAAATGGAAGATTGCCCAGAACTGGTATCTGTGACCTCTTGGTCGTTATCTTGTCCCTGAACAGGCCTCCAATAGCCACTGTCTGGCCATCTCTGACGATAATGTTGGTTACTAACTCCGCCGACGTCTCATCAGGAACGTTCTGCGCGTTCAAGGCGCCTGAGCTGTCCTTGGGATGAATATCCATCCTGATATATCCATCGTCTCCGATATAGGGCCGGAAAGACAGTTTGGTGCCGGTATCCAGGAATCCGACCTGTTCGGTCGTGGAAGTTTGAGTCTGAGTCGTCTGGCTCTTGTAGCCTATCTTCTTGCCGATGTAAACCTGCCCTAACTGCTTGTTCACAGCCAGTATCTTTGGGTTGGCCATGATCGTAACGTCTGTAATCTCTTCGAGGTCTCTGATGAACACACCCAAATCGTCAATGGCGAAACCTATCGTCAGGCCGCCCGACTTGGTCACTTGCGAGCTGCCCTGAAACCTGAACAGATCCGAAGTATCACGAGCAATATTAGACAAGCCAGGATTTGTTATCGAAGGCAGGGTGCCCGTAAGTGTCTGCCAGTCTATCCCGAACTGCATATCCTCAGTCAGGTTCACGCTTAGAATGGTCGCCTCGATCAGCACCTGTTTGGGCCGCACGTCCACCGCGATCAATACCTTCTCCGCTTCCTCGATCTTCTCGGGATAATCGTGGATAATCAGCGTATCGTTGAGGGCGGTGGCGTCTCCGCCGCCTTTGACAGTGCTTATTGACTCGCCCGTTGGGAAGTCCACTACCGCCGCGGTCGTGGCTTCGATCCCCGCGCCGGTGCTCAGGACAGGCATGAGCAGCCTCTTGGCCTCGGTGGCTGATATGTAGTACAGCGTGAAAATCTTATAGATCTTGCGGCCCTCATCTTCCATAATCTTCTTGTACTCATCAGCCGTATAAACCTTGATGAAATTCCCCTCTTCTTCACGCACGAAACCATGGCCCAAAATCGCATCCAGCGCTTCTTCGAACGTCACATTATAAAGGCTTGCCACCGTTAGAGTGCCGTCAACACTTGGAGCTGGGACAATATTGCGTCTATAGGCAACACCGAGAAACCCAAGCGCCTCGCGAATACCCCAGTCTGTCTTGAAAGACAGTGATTTTATCCGGTCGTCCTCAGGATTGTCCTCTACTGTAGCTACGGAGGTCACTTCCTCTTCGGGAGTCTCTGGAATGACGTCTGACGGGATATTTACCTCCGGCGCCTCGATTATGTCGGGGATCTCCAACTCTTCGAGTATCCCTTTCGCCGCGGTCGCTAAATCTTGAATGGTTGAATCGTCCGCGACACTTTCATCCACTACTTCATCTATCAAGACTTGCTTTTCTTCATCGGCTTGTGGCTTTTGAAGTGTTGAATTTCGGGCAATGGTCTGTGCGATGGCTGGTTTCGGCACAGCTTGCCGGCCAATAGAGGAGATTGTCTCACCTCGCTCGGCGGCGCCAGCAACCACTGCAGCAATGGCACCAATTGCAGCAAATGCCCCAAACACGAACAAACAGGCAGAGAGTTTCTTCGGCATGCTGTTTCTGCCATCCTGTCTATAAAAAGAATTCATGATCTTGTCTCCAAATATCTGAATCCATTCCGACATTACTTCCGGGGAAGACCGGTTGTCGGCCGTTGGCTGTATCTACTCTGACGGTCATCTCCAGAACAGTTTCAAAGAGCTTTGCTATAGCCAATCTTCAAGAACGATCAACTGACTATCTCACATCACCGAATTCCTCGCCGATAATTGTACTGTTCCAGGCGAATGAGTACAGCAATAAACTTTTTTACACATTAAAAAATATATGCGACTCTATCGCCTTGGCCAGTCACCATCTTGTCTCGCTGGTAGTTTACTGCCCGACGGAAAGGCCTTATTGTGTAGAGTTAGGATCATCAAGGCGGAGAATTTCAAGTTACGGTGCATTTCCACCGTTTGCTGGGGTGATAGTGATAGTGACTGTGGCGTTTTTCACCGGTTTCGTGAGATTGATACCGAGGCGAGTTGGATCTTTGCGGGTGCTGAGGTCTTCCTTAATGATTTCGGATTTGATCTCGATGCTTGAGTCAGGCACGTCGATGTCTATGCGGAGGGCGTCGTTTCGGTCGTAGACAATCAGCGTCGAATCGGAGATTTTCTTCCAGGAGTCGAAAGTTATCAATGCGAGGCCGAACTCGCAAGGCTCCTTGAAGGCTACTTCATCCTTGACTATGAGAGAACCATCGTCTTTACGGCTGTACGTGAATGTGCGGTGGAGCTTTTCAAGCTGCGGAACATCATAAGCAGAAGCGATGTCGAGGCTGATCGAGTCACTGGCGTCGGTGAAGGATGTGCTAAGAATACGTGCGCGGGCGGCCAAGCCGGTTCGCTGGAGCTTGCCGGCTATAACAGGGACGGGATGGCCGAATGAGTTCAGAACGTTGCTTTCATACCGCTTGCTGCTGAACGTTCGTGCTGTGTAGACTTCCGAGCCCGGATCGATGAGCAGGGGTTTGTCACCAAGAACGACGATGAAGGAGCCGACGTCGTTATGGTTGTGGTGCTCGGCATTGTGACCGCCTTTAAGGGCCCCGGCCAGTCGACAGGATGAGCCTTCGGCGGGACGACAGATAAGCACGCCGCCATCGTTGAACCAGGTGCGCAAGCCAGGCCCACCGTCGCTTGACTGTGCCGGTTCACTGCGCGAAGCGGAATTGGGAAACGAATACATCATGCTGTCGTAGAGCGAGCCGGCAGGCGAGACAGTATCAATCCGATCCCAGGCGGACAGACCCATACCCAAGCGCCGACTGACGAAGTACATCAAACGGGTGGACGGCCTGGTCGTGATCGAGCAATCAGCGAAGGCGGGATAGACGCCGTTCTGGATTTCGATTTTGGCACCGAACGTAGCAGCTTGGCGCGCCTTTAGAACCCCCAACAGATCGATCTTGCCATTAGTAGCCTGGCTGATTGCTTCAGAGAGCGTGACATAGTAGCCGAAACCGTAGTTCCAGTAGCCCAGGCCTTCGGAGCAGTAGCCATCGTTGGTGAAGCCTTTGAGAAAATTTTTCGAGTAGTCTTCCGCTGCGTAGACAAAAAGGGCGCGAGACTGTCGCGATTCGATAGTAGCCAGGGCCGAGCCTGTGACTCCGCCCAGGCAGACTGCGTTCCAGTTGTTTGTCGTTTTCATCCACCAGTTCACTTCGCGTTTGCCAAGCACCATATCTGTATAAGGCGTGAATATTCGCTGTTCGAGGTTGGTGCGAATAAGCTCGCGTACTTCAGGGCTCAACCTATCGGCCAGCAGATAATCAGCAGTGGCAATGGACCAGGCGAGCATGGATGAGCCGAGGTCGATATCGACGCTTGTTCCCTTGAAATTGGTTAGCGATCTGTCATGGGCGGGCATTACCCATGTGCGTTCAGAGCAGATTTCGCGGATGATATCTTCGAAGGCGGGAATAAAACGCCCCTTGTTCTCCAGGCACTCGGCTAAGGCAAGATCACTTATTCGGCCGCGACGACGCCCGCTGACCCTCTGCCAGCGAGTCCTATTGCCCGTGCGTGAAAAATCGAGGTATAAATCGTCAGGCTGATCGGGAATCGGCTCTTTATTCAGCCTCTCAGCCTGGCCGATGACTTGCTTGAAGGACTTTATGCCATTGAGGTGTTGCCAGGTTCCTCTATCCGTAATGGGGACGCCAAAGCCTCGTGGCTTTTCAGGCAGCATGGCTGCGATTTTCTCCAGACGATCTTTTCCGAAACGCTCAGCGGGCGTCGCGCCGAGAGTTACGCTCAGATTGGTGCAGGTCAGGACAAACAGCAGTGTGACCCAAAGACAGAACTGGAGGAGTTTCGTTGCTTTCTTCATGGCAGTTATTCCTTCATGCTTCTATTATAGTTTGTCATCACTGCTCGAATAAGGCGGCAGCACCTTGCTCTAAATGAGGTCTATACAGAAAGACTAACACCTCACTTGCCGATTGCAAGAGAAAGCATTTGGTGTTCACATCACTGCTCAGGGACTGAAGCTTCTGTCGAGTGGTTCTTGGAATGGGCTTGGCTCAATCTTATCGTCACCATGTTCGACCATATACAAGCAGATATGTGGCCAAGCATGTGATAAATACTGTTGCTACCCAGGCAAAGATATAAAGAGCGATACGCCAGATCTTTTTGAAGTCTCTTGAAAAAGCCAGATAGATGGGGACTGATATAGACCAGGTAATGAAAATTAGCCAGTAATAGGAATGGAGCAGTGGTCTTCCTCGAATGTGGGAGTCAGTAATGCAGAACCATGTAGCGCAAATGGACATTGCCACCGATAAAAGCAAGTCAATCCGGCGATCAATTATAAAGGCACAGCGAATACCCCAGAGCGCAGCGAGAATAAAAATTGCTGCAACGAGTATGCGTCTTCGATTGATAAGAGACTTATGCTTGGTCTGAGCTATCCTCAGATTAACTTCCTGCGTGGCACAAACAGCATTGTGGGAATTTGGCTCATCCATAAGCTAAATTCTTGCCAGGTAGAGCGCTATATGTCAAGAGAATTGGATAGATATATTGGGATGGCTCAGCCGGTATGATTAACGACACGCGATCTGTGTAGACTTGTATTAATTATCGACGTATAGGCTGGAAATTGAGAGTGAGTCGTTGCTGCTCGACGGTCACTTGTGTCAGTCGGGACTTTTTATCTTCCGCTGTGAACAATGGATCGAAAGCCTGCCCCGTCAGCAGCGAGGCGACGATCTTGGTCAGCAGGGCGTCGGTATCGATTTGTACTTCCGCGGTTCTCTCTGCGTACATCCTCTTTGCCATCATTTTCGCCAGCGGCGTGATATTCATCGCCCCAACTTTCACCTTGGTTACATTGAGACCGAGTCCCGGCGCGCCGGCATCACCGACTTGAGGCTGGATCTCAACAGCGACTATGAGCTTGATACCGTCGATATCTGCTGTGCCCATGAGGATCACCAGGTCGTTCTCGAATAAAATCGCCGGAGCGTAAAGCAGAATGCCCTGGGATTCTCTGGGCCAATCGGCCTGGGCGACCGCTTCGTTGATCTTGTCCTGCTCTACAACGATCTCGAAAGGCAAGCCTTTTTGTGTGCCGTTATAGAATTCCGACGAAAGATGCGTAATATAGGGATGCACCTGGCCATGACGGCTTTTACCCGGGGAAGTAGGCCTGTAGCGCCCTGGGCGATGCAGCAGAAGGGCGAAAACAAGCACCGCTACAGATATATCTATGAAGAGCCAGTAGGCCAGCTTTCGGAGCCTGCTCCTTTTGGGCTTGCCGGAATCTATTTTCGTATTTACGATTTCTGTCTTGCCGGAATTCATCAGCCGGATTATAGTGTTCTGGGATTTATGACGAAAGGCTTTTCCCGGCCTGTTGTATTTAGAGTACCTATTATTTGGATGATATCAGCCGGCGTTTATGTCGCGCCGGGTGTTTGAGAGTCGTGTTTCTCTCAAAAGGAAAGGTAGGTTAATCGAGTAATGGCGAACCATTTTGCCGATCGTTTGTGCGAGGCGGTTGAGAATAAAAAGACGGCCTTGATTGTCGGTCTGGACCCTGTCTACAGCAGGCTGCCCGCGGAGATAAGAAACCATCGAGCGATGAACGACGAGTCTGACGCCGCCGCTGCCGTAGATGCGATCTTCGATTTCTGTACGCAGGTGATGCGTATTGTCGCCCCGATGGTGCCTGCTGTGAAGATGAATATTGCGTTCTTCGAGAAGTACCTCTGGGAGGGCATCGAAACGTACTATGCATTGATCAGTGAGGCAGATGACCTTGGCCTTGAGGTCATCGGCGATGTCAAACGGGGCGATATCGGGCACACTGCCGAATTCTATGCATCGGCCCATTTGGAGAATTCCGAGCTTATAGGTTTTGAGGATACGCTCACGCCCGATGCCATCACGATCAACGGCTACATCGGAAAAGACGGAATCGAGCCTTTTGCCGATGTTGCGACCAAACAGGGCAAGGGCGTTTTCGTCCTGGTTCGCACGAGCAATCCTTCTGCCGCCGCCATCCAGGATGTTGTCGATGCGCAGGGGCTGCGCGTCTATGAAAACGTGGCCGAGATAGTAGCCGAGATTGCCGAATCGCCTGGAGTTATCGGCGAAAGAGGTTATAGCAACGTAGGTATGGTGGTAGCTGGAACTGCACCTGATGTTACCGCTGCGCTTAGAAAGAAGTACGATAAAATATGGTTCCTTGTTCCTGGTTATGGTTCTCAGGGAGCTTCCGGCGAGGATTGTGTGAGGTTCTGCAAGCCCGATGGAACAGGCGCTTTGATTAACGCATCCCGTTCGATAATCTATGCCTACGAAAAACCACAGCACAAGGAAAAGTTCGGAGATGACTGGAAAAGAGCCATCGAGCAGGCTGTAATCGACGCCAAGGTCGATTTGTCAAAGGCGATGCACAGCAAGCTCTAAGATCGTTTTCACAAGCGGAGACTGCCTGTATCGCAGTAAATGCTGTTTTGAGTTGGACATGACTGCCAGAAGTTTTGGTCCTGAATGTCGAAAAGGCTCGTGGCTGCACAAAATCCAATGGCGCATCAATCTCCTTCCACATCGAGAGCGGAAGTGCGAATCTCGTCCGATGATGTCCGCGCGATGTTCGATCGTATAGCGCCAAAATACGACCTGCTCAACCATCTGCTGTCCTTTGGCCGGGATATCCTGTGGCGGCGCAAACTTGCCCGACTCCTGATTGCGGAAGAATCGAACAACATCATAGATTTGGCTACAGGCACAGGAGACGTGTTGATTGAGTTGCTCCGCACTAACGATGCGATTGAACGGGCCGTCGGCCTCGATCTATCCGAGAGCATGCTGAACGTATGCCGACATAAGCTGCATAAGCAGGGTATAGACGCTGAAAAGGTGGAGCTTATAGCCGGTGATGCCTCACAAACAGGCCTGCCTGCCGACAGCTTCGATGCCGTTACGATGGCCTTTGGAATCAGAAATACAACAGATGTTCGAGCAACTTTGCGGGAAATGGCCAGGATTCTAAAGCCAAAAGGGATCGTCCTGATACTGGAGTTCTCGATGCCGGCAAATTGGATTGTAAAGCATCTTTACATGTTTTATTTACGTCATCTCGTGCCCCTGATCGGCCGCATGATATCAGGCGACAGACGCGCCTATCGGTATTTGGACAGTTCTATAGAGTCTTTTCACCGCCCTGAACGATTCTGCCAACTCATGCAGGAAACAGGTTTTACCGCTATCAAAGCCGATAGTCTCACCTTTGGCGTAGCCCATATATACAGTGGGCTCAGGCCGTAAAATCTGGCGGATATTGTTGATTCCAAACTCATGTGTTTATACTTGCCGTTTCTTGTCTTCCGACTTAGATTACTACTGCTCCCATTCGCGGATGCACAGCATATTGATTGCTGATATCCTGTAGTGCACAATGGCTTTATGGTTGACTGGATTTGGCAGGGCTTGGCTGAATATGGATAAGAATTACTTCTCGGATAAAAAAGTCCTCGTAATGGGTCTGGGCCGCTTCGGCGGCGGCCTTGACGCGGCGGCGTTTGCACATCAGGCTGGTGCAAACGTCAGAGTGACCGACATGGCTCCCGCCGAAAAGCTACGGGACTCTCTAAGCAGGCTTCGAGAGATTGGCGATATCGAGCTCTCGCTCGGCACCCACAAAAACTCCGATTTCGAATGGGCTGATGTTGTCGTTGCCAATCCCGCAGTACCACCCGACAATGAATTTCTCAAGATCGCTCGCCTCAATGGCGCATTAGTTACATCCCAGGTCAATATCTTCTTCGAACTTTGCCCAGCTACCATAATCGGTATAACCGGCGCAAACGGAAAAAGTACGACTACGGCTCTAACAGCCCATCTGCTCGAAAAGAAGAGCCAGGAGGAACAGCTTGCTACTAAGTATGGCCGAGTCTGGCTTGGCGGAAATATCGGCAACAGGCCGCTATTAACAACACTCGATCAGATAGCTGCCGAAGATTTGGTAGTGCTTGAACTTTCCAGCTTTCAGCTTGAGCAGCTCGCCCAAATCGAGCAGGCGCCGCACGTAGCTCTCCTGACGAACCTTACACCGAACCACTTGGATCGCCATGGCACTTTCGAGTGTTACTGCGCAGCCAAGGAAAACATCTTCAAATTTCAGCGTTCCCGTACCGGCTTGCCCCCTGTTTCCATCTTCAACAGCGAGGACGAGATAGCAGCACAATGGTGCGCTCGATATTCTAAAGACTCAAATCGAATCTGCATCAGCTACTCCAGAGCGGATGTGCCGGAACAGTTGAGCAGCGTTTTTATGCTACCCGGCCCGGCGAATCTTTCGAATCTGGCAGCCGCAATGGCTGTTTTAAGGCATTTCAACGTCCCAGACAGCCTGATTGGGGATGCTCTGCCCGATTTCAAGGGCCTGCCTCACAGGCTCGAATTCGTCAGGGGGGTCCGTGGCATCCGCTGGTATAACGACTCTATAGCCACGACTCCACCAAGCACGATTGCTGCATTGGAAGCTTTCGAGGAACCCATAGTCCTCATCGCTGGCGGTTACGACAAGAAGCTCCCTTTCGATGAACTGGGCGGGCGAATTGCGGACCGCGCCAAAGCTGTCGTTCTGATGGGCCAGACCTCGTCCAAAATCGCACAGGCAATAGCCGCAGGTCAAGCAAATGCCGCAAATAGAATCCTTGTCGAGACTGTCGCCTCTTTGTCTGACGCAGTCAAAGCAGCGAGCATTCTCGCTGATCCGGGCGATGTTGTCCTGCTGAGTCCCGCCTGTGCAAGCTACGACATGTTTGACAATTTTCAGCAGCGCGGCCAAGAGTTC
>CAZYMD010000006.1:0-1883 GCA_964649005.1 uncultured Pirellulales bacterium | reverse complement strand
TCCAGCAGCGAGGTAGCCAGTTTGCCCATCTCGTTCGCGACATAGAAGAGAAGTTATAGGAATATCCCCGCAAAAAAAATAGAGATCGCGAAGAAAAGAGTGACACCCCGCGCCCCTTCTACACCCCAAAACCGCCCAATAATCCCATTCGTATGGCTTGAGGCATTAGTTGCTGTGTTCGTCCGTTAAGTCGCCCGCTCCAACCGCCGATTTAGAGGCAATCAGCACTAAATAACGGCTATTTATGGGATATGTGAAAATGGAAGACAGTCACGAGAGAAGAATAGAGAAAAGGCTGCGATATTGCTGGCCAATTTGGTATGCGGAGAACTTCGATGGGGCACTGTCCCAGGGACAGATGGTGGACGTATCCAGCGGAGGCGCCGCTTTCACATGCTACGCCGATGACGCGCGTCCTCATCTCGGTCAACACATAACAGCGCGTTTCAGCATCCCTCAATATGGCCCGGACAACTCGTTTGATATGGCCGATTTCGTACGTTCAGGCCACGTATGCCGCGTGGAATCCACGAATGGATACCTGTACCGCATAGCGGTGCAATTCGCCGAACCGCTGCCTTTCAAGCCCGGCGAGCAGGTCGATGTTGAGCAGGAAGCACAAGCTGCCGTATAACAGCGTCACAGCTACATAGAGGCGCATATAATAGCCGATCATTGGCTTAATAACTCAAACTCCAACATCCCCTCATGCCGTATGTGCAGCTAAATGTTGCATAATCTCTTGACTTCCCAATTCCCGACTCACTTCGCCTCAGCCATTGGTATAGCTGCTCTCCAGCAGGTAATTTCGTGAACTTGGCCCGATGCAGTTGACGTCTCGCCAGTCGAACGATATAATCCCAGCCATTATATGCCGTTCTTCATCGTACTTTATGCGGTTTAGGCATTAGTTTTTTCGTTTGGACGATATCGCCATGTATGCAAATGTTACTATAGCTGAGCTTTGGAGGCCGCGGGCCAAGGTTATGGCGCGTTTTTACGATGCAGCGCTGATTGTATCGGGCTCGCTGCTGCTGGCCTTGAGCGCTCAGCTTGCAATAGGCTTTCCCGTACCGATTTCCGCTCAGACATTTGCAGTGTTGCTGATAGGTGCTTTGTTGGGACCGAAGCGTGGTGCGATTTGCGTGTTGGCTTATCTGGTGGAAGGGGCTATGGGATTGCCCGTTTTCGCTCAGGGCAAAGCTGGCCTGGTTGTTTTTCTTGGCCCAACAGGGGGCTACCTCGTGGGTTTCATCGCCGCGGCCTATATCGTCGGCCTGCTCGCAAAGAAAGGCTGGGATAGGCGATTCTTAACAACCTTCCTGGCTATGCTGATTGGCTCCTCCGTAATCTATCTCTTTGGTGTTGGCTGGCTTTCCTGCTTAGTTGGTGCAAAACAGGCCTTGATCGCAGGTTTATACCCGTTCGTTGTGGGCGATATTCTAAAGGCACTCCTGGCCGCAATGCTTCTACCCGCGGGGTGGAAATTACTCGAACGTTTTGATTTGCCCGGTGCAGATTAGCCGATAGAAATGAATCAAACTTCTGTGCTCAGTCCGAGTTCGGAAGATAATTGGGGAATAGTGTAACGGTAGCACGACTGACTCTGGATCAGTTAGTCGAGGTTCGAATCCTCGTTCCCCAGTTCTTTCAGAAAGCCCCGTGATACGTCCAAAATCAACACTCAGTATGCAGGTGTGCACAAACAACCACGCGTGACGCACATCGTCCTTTGAAATGCACTCCTAAACTTACGCAAACACATATTGCCCGCAATCCTCTGCAATCTAGCCACAGCATCAGCTCGCACAATCAGTTCTTCTTAATAAGGCTAAGCCAGCGGATCTCGCCGTAGCCTTTATGGGATGTCGATAGTGTCGCAG
>CAZYMD010000005.1:0-46350 GCA_964649005.1 uncultured Pirellulales bacterium | reverse complement strand
TCCTTAAGCTCTTCAATCATCTCGCACACTTCAATTACAACTTTGTGTGCAGTAGCCACCGCCTCAGCAACAACATCTTCCGACAATTCCTTGGCCCCGATCTCGATCATGTTGATCGCTTCCTTGCGACCGCCAAGGAGCAAGCTGAGCTCGCCCGCCTTCAGTTGCTCGTGAGTCGGATTGACCACGAACTCTCCATCGATCCTGCCTAATCTGCAGGAACCAATGGGTCCCAAAAAGGGTATCTTGCTGATTGCCAGCGCGGCGCTGGCGCCAATCATCGCCGGCACATCAGGATCGTTTTGCTGGTCGGCGCTGAGAACGCTCGCGATGATCTGGACTTCCTCGAAATAACCTTCGGGGAAGAGCGGCCGGATGGGCCGATCAATCATCCTGGCGGTCAGTATCTCCTTCTTGCTGGGCCTTCCTTCGCGCTTTATGAAGCCGCCTGGAAATTTGCCTGCGGCACTCTGCTGCTCGCGATAGTCAACACTCAATGGGAAGAAGTCTATATCTTCGAATCTTGGCGGTGCGGTGGTGGCGGCAACGAGGACAACTGTGTCAGCATACCTAACCAAGACCGCTCCATCGGCCTGCCTGGCAATCTTGCCGGTTTCAATCGACAGGGTTCTACCCCCTATCTGTCTTTCTACTTTACATACATCAAACATAAATTACCTCTTGAGCGAGAAATCCAATAGTGCACAGCCGGCACCTCGCCCGTACCGTCTTTTTCAACAATTCGGCGGCCTGCTACTTCCGCAAACCGAGCCGGGAGATTATCTGCCTGTATCGCGCAACATCATTCTTGCTCACGTACTTGAGCAGTGAAGATCTCGTACCGACCATCTTCAGCAGCCCACGTCTTGAGGAATGATCCTTACGGTGGATCTTCAGATGCTCTGTCAGATCATTGATCCTTCTCGTCAACAAAGCAATTTGCACTTCAGGCGAGCCTGTATCTCCGTCATGAACCTCGAAATCACCTATAATTGTGTCTTTATCCTGCTTGGTTAGCATATCTGGTACTAATCCTTTCGTTAATTCTTCAAATTCTTATAAAAAGCGAATTAGGTAGTATAGTAGTCTCGTACAGCCTTTGCAAGGCTTTTTATACCGACAAAATTGCCAATGGGCAATATGGTGCAATTTGTCAGAAAAAGGGATCATTCCTTCTATTTGTCTGACACTGTCCGTCATATTATCGAGATCTTGCACATCCATAAGCCGTATCCTGGATGCCAACCATACAGCCCTGACAACCCCAGGATCAGATCTCACTGGTCAGGTCCGGGGCGGTTTCGTGCTGGGATTGCCCCCTACCCTTGTCTTCGAGGAAAGCTGTTAATATTTCCGCGGCGGCAACTGCATCGAGGCGCTCAGCTTTTTTGCCGCGAGATAAGCCTATCGAAGCCAGTTTCTGTTCGGCCTCGAAGCTGCTCAAGCGTTCGTCGTGGAGGTGAATCGGCATATCGATGCTCTTTTTGAGCCCTGCAGCAAACTCACGAGTGAGCTTCGCCTGATGGCCCTCGGAGCCGTCCATGTTCAGGGGTAATCCAAGAACCACAGCTTCGACTTTCTCGCTCCGGATTATGCCGGCAATTCTCTCTACCAGATTTTTTCGACCCTCAAGTACTTTCAGAGGTGAGGCGATTATCTCCGCTGCATCGCAAATTGCCAGTCCCGTGCGTTTTGTGCCATAGTCTATGGCCAGATATCTCATGGTTGACCTCGTGGGGAAACCGCAGCCTACAGGAACCTCTCTCCGCCGTGGCGATCTATGAGATCGAGGAGTTCTTTGAGCTTGTCGGCCTGGTCGATGGGGCAAATAAGCGTTGCATCAGGGCTGTGTGCTACAATTAGATTCTCGATCCCTATCGCGGCTAAAAGATGGCCCTTATCCTCGGTCACAATTATATTGTTTCTGCAGTTGGACAGTTCGCTCGCACCAGCTACAACGACGTTGTTGCTGTCGTCTGAACCCATGATATCAGCAAGGGCTCTGAATGCCCCCAAATCGAGCCAGCGACAGTTCAGCTTAATCGCATGGACTTCCTGAGCCTTCTCCATGACAGCAAAGTCTATACTGATTTTGGGCAGCTTTACGAACCACTGCTCAAGCGTCTGCTGTTGGTTCTGAGTGCCCCAGTCGGCTCGAATCTTAGTTAGCGGTTCAGTTGAATCGGGCAGAAATTCCCTCAGATTGGCCAGCATTGTCTCCGCTTTCCATACGAACATGCCGGAATTCCAGAAATATTGCCCTGAACTAAGGTACTCTGATGCGGTCTTTTCGTCCGGTTTTTCTGCAAACCTCTCGACGCTGTAGACCTGATTCTCGCAACCAGAGACATTCACAGGATCGACGCACTTTATGTAGCCAAGTGTTGTGCTTGGAAATGTCGGATTGACGCCAAAGGTCACAAGGGCGTCCTGATTGATTTGCACGAAGTCAAGAGCATCGCTTAGGGCCTGTTGCAGAACTTCGGCAGGCTCAATTATCTGATCCGCAGTTACTACCGCCATCGTGGCGTCGGGATCGGCTTTGGCCAGAACGGTTGAAACCAGGCCTATTGCACTGGCGGTATCACGAACCGCAGGCTCGGCGATAGTATTGCTCTCGGGCAGTTCAGGCAGATTCTCACGGACGACGTCCACATAAGCGGCATTCGTCAGAACAATGATGTTTTCTACGTCAAAGATGGGGGTGAGGCGGTCGAAACAACGGCGAAGTAGTGTCTGGCCATCGAATAGCTGCAAGACCTGCTTGGGGCGTTTGCGCCTGCTGAGGGGCCAGAGTCTTTTGCCCGTTCCGCCAGCCATTATCACTGCATATTTCATTCATTAGCCTCCGACTTCACATCCGCAGCAATTGGTATTTAGGCCGAATATCAAACAAGAAAGCCCTGATCGATGGAGATGACGGTCTCTATATCCTTGCCGAATTGTTCGTATGTGTAGCCATCCTTATATTGTCCTTTACGGCCCATTAGAGCGAATGTGGCATCTTTACCCAGTTCCACCGCGGGCTGATCGTACGTGTTGATATCAAATAGCGCACCGGCCAAGGAAGTTGTAACCTCGAAGAAGTAGATGAATTGACCAACTGTGTATGCATCAATTTTATCGAACAGCACGGTCAAACAGGGACGCTCATCCTGCAGCAATGCGTATTCTGTAGCCCTCTTCTCGCTATTTAGAAGGTTGCCAAGATTCTTGCCGGCCAGAAATCCGAGTTCAGGAGCACATTCTGGAGCTGGTCCGACATTCATATCCCGGTCAAACCTGGTAACCTCCAGAAACGTAAAGAGCTTGTCGTTAGGGCCTTCACGATATAACTGGACCTGACTGTGCTGGTCGGTAGCGCCAAGAGCCTTTATTGGTGTTGGCCCCACCCAAACGTCGTTTCCATTGAGATTGACTCTCTTGCCAAGGCTCTCGGCCCAAAGTTGGCGGTACCAGTCAGCCATATCCTTAAGAGCGTAACAATATGGCATGATAACCGAGTTCTTCTTGCCTCGATTGTAGTAGTGGTGATTTATAGCGGCATTGATAGCGGCAGGATTTTCCCGAAAGTCTTCGCAACTGACTTTCTTGTCCATAGCCTGAGCCCCGGCCAGAAGTTCACTGATATCGATACCACATACGGCAGCACTGAGAAGGCCCACATCGCTTAACACACTGAATCGTCCGCCAACACCATCCGGGACTTCCAGACACTTCAGATTAGACTCAGCGGCAATTGCCCTTAGGGTGCCCTTTTCGCGGTCTGTGGTGGCAATCACCTGATTTTGAAAACCGTTGGCGCCAAGCTTTTCCAGAAGCATTTGGCGAATAATCATAAACTGGCTCGCGGTCTCAGCAGTTCGGCCTGATTTGCTTATAACATTGAAGATTGTTTTACCCAACTTATCATTTACCCAATCCAGGAAGGAGCCCAACTGGACAGGGTCTACATTGTCGAAGACAAACAGACGAGGACCTTTTCTCTGTTTCTCGTCGAGATTATACATATAGGGATTCAATGCTGTCTGAAGGGCTATGTTGCCTAAGGCGGAGCCTCCAATGCCTAAAACGACGAAGTTCTCACACTCACCACGAACTTGATCGGCCAGCTTTTTGATTTCCTCAGCCCTATCGGTTTTGTATGGAAGATCTCTGTATGGTGTGCTACCGGCCTCGCGCTGCTCGTTCACCCGCTTGATGATTGGAGTTGTCTTTTCAGCGAGTTCCTTTAATTGAGCCTCGCTTATCCCATGCTCGTCGCCAATCATTTCCGCCATTACATTTTTATAGTACAGCTTGATCTCCGCCACTAATCCGCTCCTTAAAGGATTTATCTGATGTAAGTATAAGATATCAAAAGGCATCCGTTAGGCGCCTAACAGTCAACGATTATAGCGAGTATAGGGCAATATTCAATCGTTTCCCATCTGGAAATCTCCCTGCGAACGGGCAAGCAGCACACAGTTTCATACAGAAAAATCTTTAGCTGCATTCGTAGCGGATCGCTGAAAGTAGGGATGCTGTCGGACCTCGAACCAGCCTATACCTGCTTGAGACATTCTACCGCGGGTCCTCAACCGGATGGAGGGCAATTATCTTAGGCTTGCCTGCTGGGGATGTAACGTTGCTTCTATCGATGATTACCATAACACGTCTTTGCGGCCCGTCGGGACCGATTCGGACGAGGATATAGGCTGTGAAAACGTCGCTGCGAACGGTGATAAGGTTGCTGATGCGGTGGAAGATCAAATCCCGCTCTTCCATGTCATCAACGGCTCCGTCAGTTCGGGCAGTCGTACCCTGGGTATAGGTAAGATCGGGAAAACCTGTCTGGTCGCCCTGTGTTAAGGGATTGGTCGTGTCGGCATAGAAACCCATCTCTGGAACCTGTGTCATCTCGCACGTACCTTTGAATCCCCATGCAAGGTTATCACGCAAGGCTGCAACCGCCCTGCCGATAACCGGATTGATGCTCATCCAGGGCAACTGTTCAAGTACGTACCATGGAGCAGTATTTATGTTTATCCTGCCCTTAATACGGGTTTCGTCTATAGGATGCCTATAATTTGTGGATTCATAAGGATCAATCACAGTCAGGTAGTTCAGAAGACGACTGTACATCGGGTTTTTGAGATCGAGCAGGAGGTCGGCGTCGGTAGAACGGGCAGGAACATTGTAGCCGCTTTCGGCAAGAACCATACCAATTTCGCCAATGCTCGTAAAAGGCTCACCTGTTGGATGCGCCTGAATCTGTCTTGTATCCTGATCAGTATACCTATTCGTACCTCCAAGGGTAGGGACGCCTGCCTGAGCTGCGTCCGCCCATAGCTTGCGGATGCACTTGTGTTGGTTGATGTCGCGCTCGATGCTGCGCGCACCCGCATTGGCTCGTAACCAGCCACTGACCGAGTTGCCATCCGGAACAATGTAAGCGTCAACGACAAGGCCAACACCACGGACTTTTCGCTGCAGATATATATTGCTACGACCACTGAATGTGTAGGTCATATCTTGCACACCGCCGGCACCGGCTGTCAGTGGCAAAGGCGCCTGGAGATCTTCAATGCGTAACACATGAAATAAACGCCCTCCAGACCAGTTGAGAGGGATCGGATTGCCATCAATCACTATTTCCCATTCACCCGACTGGGGCGGATTGTCTTCGGCATAAGGCTTGAATAGTTCGATTGCGTAGGAGCGGTAGTAGTTCCCATCCTGATCGGTCACTACATTACAGGCCACTTCCGAGATGTAAATGCACGGTTGCTCGAATCCGTTGTAGCTGGTGCTATTGGCGTCAAAATAGGTAACTTCCGAATCGGGATCGCGATAGTCTATGATGTTCGCCGCTATCTGGGCGGCCCTATCATCGGCGTCAAGCATTAATGGATTGGCGTCCAGAAGCGCCTGCATTATCGCATCGTGCAACAGAAACTTATTTGCGGTATTAACGTTGATCATCTTGCCGTTGTTGAGTGATGGGCCGAAGGCGTTTATCACACGATCCACACTATATGTTGTCGCAATATGGCGAAATGCGTAGTTCGGATCGAGGCTTCCATCGTCGCTGGCGCGTTTGAACCAATTGTCGAGTTCGATTCCTCCCTGCTCGACAGGAGTCATTATAGTTCCGTTGCGAAACTCGCTGCTCCAGTCTTCGAGCCTTGTGTCGATGTCTGAGTGGTTTAACAGGAAACGAAAACGCAGTTCCAGCTCATCGGAGATGTCAAATGGGGTGTAGGAACCGTCGGGCCGTCCATAGGACCAAATCACATTTCTGGAATATGCAGCTAAATTATTCGGATCTACGCCTGTTCCGTAGTTAGCCCGCGATCTGAGAAGAGCATTGATGTCAGCAAGTCTTGGGGGCAAACCGCGTGGGCCGGCGAGAGCCATAATGTTTATCTGCAACTGGCTCGAACCATCGATCTCAGCAAGCTGCAAATTAGGATCAGTCGGATTGAAGCCGAGACCGGTGTTGACGTTGAGCAGGCCGCCATTATCAATGACTCGAACAGCAGCGTAGATCGGCTTGCCACTGCTCGTAGTCATATTGCCTATCTCGAACCACTTGGCGTCCGCTATGCCGTCACCGTCAGCGTCAGCGAGCTGTTCGAGCAACGATTCGTCAACATCGAGCGCTATCGGTTTGTTTCGTGGTATTACCGCCTGGAACAGCGAGGTACCACCGCTCATAATGGCGACATTATTGGTCGCCCAGCTTCTAAACTTAAGATATCCTGTAACATCGCTTATCTGCTGCCACATCATCGAGTCATTCGGCTCGAGGCTTGCAAGCCAGATGTCGTTGGGTCCTGGATAGTCATAATATTCCTGACCGGCAACGCCAGGCACATCCAGGACGAGTTGGCGCTCCAGCTCGCCTACAACCGTCTCGACAGCCAATTGCAGATCTTTGTTCTTTGATACTGCGGAACTTGCCATTTGATCTATACGGCTCGCCATCATGAATAACACGCCGACAATAGCCAGCAGGCTGGTTAACACTACGGTCAGTATTAGAGCCGAGCCGGTCGAGTGACGGCGCAATGAAAATGTCGTCCGTGTTTGTTCCATAATAAGCAACTTACTTGTCCAGATAGACTATGTGTGTGAAAGTCTTGCCTTGCTTGATAATCCCCTTGGAATCGTATAGAGTAAACGTAAACTTCAGAGCCCTCCCGAAGCCAGGAATTTCGTTGAAATATTGTTCTGTTATCTGATCACCTCGATAAGTGAGGCCATTTATTGATACAAAAGAGTGGGGGTATGGGTATAGAGCACCCGGCGCTTTGTCGTCCTCGCTTAAGAAGAAATCACTATCGGCAAGATCCCCATCAGCGTCAGGGTCCAGCTCTGGGATCCATCGCTGTCGCAAGTCATTCCAGCCCTGGACTTTGAACTCACCTATACCCTGGCAGAGCAGCAAATGAATGGAATTCGCATCAGTCGGATTAATAGAAGCGCCCCGAAAGCTCGAATCCAAATCGCTGTTCATGACGTTCACATCTGTAACAACCGAAAGCGCATCTTCCTTGTCTTCCATTGACATGTCGAGCCACTGGCCGATTGAGAGCTTTTCGTACTCGGTCCGATTGTTCCAGTCAAACCAATCGCCGGACGAAAAGCTGTTCGGATCAAAAGTATTCGGCAGGCTCGCATTGGCTGTGATAATGTGCTGGGTCCGTGCGAGCATGCGTTTTGCTCTGGGCTGCGCCTGTGGAGAAATGCCATTTGTTTTCGCCAGCATATATGAAATCCTTGCAACGTTGCCGCGAATGACAGGAGAAACCTGGTAGGACTGAAAGTCTCCATCAGCGAAGAACATAATTTTATCGAATCGCTGGTACACACCTTCAGGGTTGGAGTCATCGGCCACCCAGACTACAAATATTTCGGCGTCTTTGCGAAGGCCTTGAAAGTCCTCACTGAGCTGCCCGGTAATCGCGCGGAAATTCTGCATGATTTCGGAGTTGGCCATGGCTGTGCGCTGAGCATCGATGCTGACACGAAAGATCGTGCCTGCAAAAGACAAGACTATCGCAAGTATCCCGATAGCCACGAGCAGCTCAATGATAGTAAACGCTCTTTTCATTCTTCCTCTGCCACACTGGCAAGGCGGCATAAAAGATTTACTTTTTGCCTCTTCCTGCCGCCAATTCTCCGAAAGCCAGAATCTATATTTACTCAAATCCATGATCAATATTTAGAACCTAATCAACCTCTGGTACACTGCAATGCCAGGCTTTCTCCCACGACTCGGTGGCGGGACCACCCAGACCGAAGTTGAACCTGCACTCTGCCAGGGCCTGTCAAGTATTATTATATCCAAATCAACCGGGCTGCGTTCGAGAACTCTATATATCCGGCCTGTGGCATTACTAACAATTGTACAACCGTCGGTTATATAGTCCACCTCATCTGAGTTTTCTATTTGCAGTCTGTTTTCGTTCCCGGTCCCAGTAATGTCTGAGACGGAAACTTCAACAGGAACAGGTCGGAAGAGTCCGCCTACATATGTAGTCCCGGCTCGTATCCGCCTGCTGACGAATACTGTTACCTGGACAAGCCGCTCGGTCGAATCCGGAGACACCTTGCGGCACAGGGCCGACCAGAAGTACTGCTTGTCGTCGAGGGGCAACCTGACGGAAGGATATGAATACTCGTTCGGATCTATTCCATCAGGGACAGACATCGTATGTTTCAAATTCTCGAAAGGTATTTGCTGTGTGGCCGAAATATTCGGGTCCGTTATATCCAATCCATACAGTCTAACCTTGGCGAACGCTTCATCAGCCACAACTGCCGCAATCGTTCGCTCAGTCGACAGAGTAGTCAGATAAATACCGACAAGGAATGTACCCCCGATAAAGGTCAGACCGATAGCAAGCGTGCCGACGGCCATTAGAACCTCGATAAGAGAAAAACCACGATATCGTTGTTTTTTTATCATATCTGGATTAATTCGCTTTTATAGTACTGCCTGTATAAGCATTGATATAGATAAACTCCAGGGCCCTGAGATAGTCCAATCTCTCCTGAGCATTCGAATCCTTCATTTGGATTCTGTCATAGATAACGAGCCTGTTTCTGCTGAATTCGGCGCCGAAACCGAGCTCGGAGTAGTCATCCTGAACAAATCTGCCGAAACCGTTAGCGATATTCACAGGTGAATTGAAAATGTCGTCATTCGACTCGGCGGCGTCAAGCGGTCGAAATACTCCCTGGCGGTTCCTAACACGAACATCATGCCTCACAATCCTGCCTGATGGTGCAAAGATGATCGAGAAAGTGCGGGCATCATTGATAAACGTATTGGCGCCATCAGGCCCTATGTTACCTGGAATATGATCATCGAGGTAATCCATAGCTATAGGCTCATCAAGGGTTTCCGCACAGTCGGCAGTAGAAGTACTACGGTATGTACGAACCATCATATCCATAACACCCACGGAATCGGGAAGCCCTATCGGTTTAACACCTGGTATGGCGCGAAAACCGCTGGCCAGAATCGCAGGATCGTGAATAATGAAGATCATATGCTGGCGACCATCGGCGTCCGGCTGAAACCGGATGCCTGCATATTCTTGATTCCTGGCCGCGATGGCACGTGCAGAAGCAAGCGCAGAGCTAACCATAGCTCTTGCGCCGCTCTCGGATTCGAACGAGTGCATAACTGTTCGAATAGCAGGGATCCCCAGGGCGACAAGCAACCCAATGATGGCGGCGACAACCGCCATTTCAGTCAGGGTAAGACCGGATTTTTTGCACGTCTTTTTCATTTTATTATCAGTGCGTTGTGCAAACCACCATGTCAAATTGCATCTTCTATCTTCCCCTGCCCCTACTTATTGGTTATGTTGTCGCCAACCGTCACGAGGTTCTTGTCAGGCCCTGCTGAAACTATCATGGGAAAGGTATCACCAGGCACATATAAATAGTCCAGCACGGTTCCCCAGGGATCCATTATCTCAGGGATATTATCAATATTATTGCGAATTAATTTATTACTGAGTCCGTCAATTATCGCACGGCACTCAGGCGTTGAATAAAGCTGGCCGTAAAGCGCCGCGGATCTGCTCGGATAAACAGGCGTATTGACCCTGTTCGGATCGGGAAACGCATCCCAGTAGTCGTAGTACTGTTGCAATGCACTATCCAGCAAGGTGAATGTGGCTTTCAGAGCTCGATGCTTCGACTGAGTTCCAATATATTCGGAGACACCGAGCATCATGGAAGCCAGGAGTGCAATAATTGCAATCACTACAAGCATCTCAACAAGACTAAAACCACTATGTTTCCATGTATTTTTCATATCATTAACGCGACAGGATAAATCCTTTGTCACGAGGCGCGTTATACTCTCGCGATTCAATCACCAAAGTTCTTGATATCGTCGGATGTGCCGTACAATCCATCAGAGCCGGCGGAAATCAGAATATAGGATTTCGGCCTATAAGGCTGGGGCATCGCCGTTATTTTGGGATCTCTGATATAATCGTAGAAGTTCTGATAACCCCCTGCCGTGTATCCGAGTGGATGATCTTTAGCATCGTCAGTCTGTTTGATCATGACAATCATATCGTTGTCACGGGGATCGTATATCTGAGTAATCGTCTTGGCCGACTGGTTCGCTCGGTAATAGAGAACTGGAGCGCCGGCTTTCACAACCTTGCCATTTGGCATCATAACCGTCTTGGCGCCGAAAGCATCGCATAGTACGAAGGTATCTGGATTTAGTGGATCTGTATCACGGAACAGACCAGGATATTGGGGCGAGATGTTGCCAAGTCTGAAAACGCTGGCTGTGGCAAGCTCAAGATAAGGACCTTTGCGCTGATCGAGCAGGAGAGGATCGTTCGCATCGTAGATGTCGATCTCGGCCAGGTTGCGCCCCGTCGAGAGCCAGTCGGATTTGGGATGAAATCCCAAAAGGTCCCATCCGACCAATGCCTCGGCAAGCTTCTGGGCGCCGCAATAGTTAAGATAGCCATCACCACCGGGATCAGCGGGGTAATTAAATCCTTTGGAAGGCGGGTAGTCCCCATAGTCGTTTCTAAAAGCCTGAAGCGCCATTTCAATCGTCGCAAACTGGGCCTTCTGCTTTACCTCTCGGGCAGCCTTCTTCACTACCGACAATGCGGGGATTAGTATGCCCACAAGAAGAGCCATTATCGCAAGCACGATAAGCAGTTCGACGAGCGTAAGAGCTTTGTTCTCGCGTTTCACGGTTAGTCCTCGTTAATAAATCCGTTATTCATTTACAGGTTCTACCGACTCTTCCGGTATCATACTGCTTTGCATCCAGTTCTTGGCCATCGCCGAGAAATCGAAGAAATTGACCACACCCACGGGGGGAACATCCTCTTCCGTGAAGAAATTGTAGGGATCGCCAAGCTCTATCTGTTCGAGCCATTGCTCGACGAATTGCTTCAAATCCAAGTAGTCAGTCACCCATTGGTCGCCGTAAACGGCAAAATCTAAAAAGTCAATCGTTGCATAGCCCTGCTGGTCGTCAACATGCGAAACATTCCGCTTATCCTGAGGATCGACAGGTGTGAGCCAGGCATCCGCCAACAGTTGCAAATCGAGAGCATCAACATTGCAGTCACGGTTCAAATCGCCTGACAGCAGACCACCGCCATTGCAGAAAACATTGCAGGCAATATTGTCCCAATTAGTCAAATACTGCTCGTATAATTTCTCATCGACTTTTACCATGAGCCCAAGAGAAAGCTCATGCAGCTCACTGTCTCTGTACTTGTCTTCTACGACGTATTTCTGTGCGAGATATTCACCTCGTATATCAGCAGAACTGACATCCGGATTCCAGACAACCTCGTTGTCGATCAACAGTACAGGCTCACACACATTCGGATCCCATGCAGTACCGACGTATGTATCCAATAATAAATCGAAAGTAATCTCATTAACGTCAGTCAGTTCAATCTGCTGGGAAACAGTCGCAGTTTCGCCAGCGGCAAATGTCTGGACCCATTTCGAGTTTAGAGTCAGATTGTACGTCCCATTAGTTACCCAATCCAAATAGACGTAACCAACGAACTTTCCTGCAAAGGGGCCGACAGTCCAACCGTTCGGGTCCTGGTTAGCAATGTCATCGATTGCACCGTCGTCCTCAAAGCTGCCGTTCACTATCGGGCACTCGACAGCCTGGGCAAAACCACCGGCCGTTACGAGAAAGGCAGCTACCACGATAACCACCAGCCTGTTCATCACCATTCTCTCCATTTTTCAATGTCCTCTTTCAGCATTTGGTCCTCGATAACAACTGTTCCATGCAGGTTCGTCGGCCTACATATCACTTACACATATGAATGCACCCCGATGTCAGTTCACGCTCTTCCAGTCGAAGTTGTAAACATCATCGGCAGTGCCATACTCACCGTCAAAACCAGCAGAAATCAGGATGTACGAACTGGCCTTATAAGGTCTTGGCGGATCTTTGATCTTATCGCTCTTCGTACATTTATAGAACCAATTCATGTCCGCAAGTTTGTGCGTACTCTGAGCACCCGTTGCACCTGGCTTGCCGAGCCCAACAAGTTGGGTGTTGTCGTAATAGTTATAGATAAAGCCCCTGTTATCCATTGGCATCGGTTGTGCGACATTGGGATCGTGAAGCGTCCCGGTAGTATCGGCCTTATAGTATAATACCGGCATACCTACCTTCTCCCCTGTGTCGCGCGTCTTTTTGAATACGTCGCAAAGCACGTAGATTTCTTCTAGGAAAGTATCCGTGTTGCCGGCGCCGTATATGTCGCCCAATTGGATGGCGTTGGCGCTCTCAAGAGGTAAATATGGGCCACTTCTGGCCTTCAGGTTATCAGGGTCAGGCAGATAAACAGCTCTCCCCGCACGATCCATACCATCCTGTCTGAAGACGGAATTCGGATGAAAACCGAGTAAATCGCGGCCCATCATCGCTTCGCACAACTTCATAGCTCCACAATAGGAGGCGCCGGTCTCATCTTCCATACTGGATGGTGGATACCCTTCAAACTCATTGTTGAACATCTCAATTGCAGTCTCCATGCTGTGAAACTGCGCCTTCTGCTTGACCGTCATCGAGAACTGTCTGACCTTGTTCAGTGCGGGAACGAGCAGGCCGATCAGAACCACGATGATGCTCATCACGGTCAGCAATTCCACAATCGTGAACGCCTTTGGGTTTTTGGTTGTCTTGGCAACTGGCTTCATTTTGTTCTCCTTGTAATCTGACTCTTGGATTTTCGTCATTGGCTCTATTGTTAAACACTCAACGTGGTAATGATCTTTACCATAGGCAAAAATACGGCCAGCACGATCACCATAACGATCACACCGAGCACGACAATCATGATCGGCTCGAGCATGGACATAAGTGATGCAACCAGAACGTCCACCTGCTCGTCATAGTTGTCTGCTACTTTCAAAAGCATCTTGTCCAGATCGCCTGTCTCCTCACCGACCGCAACCATGTTCGCTACGATCAGGTCGACAGTTTTCGATTGTTTCAGCGGTGCGGCAAACGTATCGCCCTGTCTGATGGAATTGTGAACGTTTGCGAGCATGTTGGCATACACCTCATTACCTGACGTCTCTCGCGTAACGTTGAGAGCATCCAGGATCGGCACACCGGCACTGATCAGCGTACCGAGCGTTCGGGTCCACCGCGTAACAGCCGTCTTGCCCGTAAGCTGTCCGACAACGGGGATTCTGAGCTGTATACTGTCCAGAACTAACCGGCCTGGACGAAACTTACTAATTATTCTCAGAATGAAAACAATGGCGAAAGGCACTCCGAGAAGAATTGCCCAACCGTACTTGTATGCGATCCATTGACTGGCCCCGAGGACATATTGAGTTATCAAAGGCAGACTCGCCCCGTCAGTCATTTCTGTCAAAACCTCGGTGAAGTTGGGTATGACGAAGGTCATAAGAAGAAGCACGATAACGAAGGCCGCACTGATAACAACAACGGGATATATCATCGCACTTTTTACCCGGGCTTTGAGTTTCTCGGCCTTTTCCATGAAGTCCGCCACACGGGACAGGATAAGATCGAGAACACCGCCTGTTTCACCCGCGGCGACCATGTTGACCATAAGCCTGTCAAACGCCCGTGGGAATCTTCCCATCGCCTCCGAAAGTGTAGAACCACCTTCGATGTCATCTGCCACATATCCAATTACGCGCTTGAATGTCCCCGATTTCTGCTGTTCTTCAAGAATTCTTAACGACCGTAGAATCGGCAGACCTGCATCCTGCAGAGTCGAAAGCTGCCTGGCAAACTGTGTAATTGCTTTGATTTTGACCTTGCCGCCCGCGCCTCTGCGTTTTTTGGGCGCTAGACCAGCTCGGCCGGTAGGCTTCTTCGCCCCACTCTTGGGGCGAACCTTGGTGGGGAAATACCCCATGTTTCGTATTTTGCTTATAGCTTCTTTTTGGCTCAGGGCTTCGACTTCATCCTTTATCTCAACACCCTGGGAATCCAATGCGGAATACTGAAAAACAGACATTCTAAAACCTCCTTCTGCTCAGCACCGGGCCAACCAGCCACGTGCTGCCGGGCAGACAACACCTCTATACTTCTTCCATAATTGTTTCCTTAACCACCTCATCAATGGTGGTAATCCCGTCATATATGGCTGACAAACCGTTGTCACGCAGTAGAACCATACCGGCCTTCTGAGCCGCTTGACGCAGAACGCCCGTCGAGGCCTGATTCATGACCAGTTCGCAAATCTCCTCGTTGAACACCATGATCTCATATATGCCAATTCGTCCCTTATAGCCCGTTCCGTTGCAGTTGTCGCAGCCGCGTCCGTAGAAAAACTTCTTACCCTCTACGTCTTCGGGCTTGAGTCGTAGCTCCATCAACTGCGTTTCCGTTGGTTCAAACGGCGTCTTGCAGCGAGTACATATCTTTCGTACAAGCCGCTGGGCAACGATCCCCTCAAGCGTTGCCGTCAAAAGGAACGGCTCTACGCCCAGGTCAAGAAGTCTTGCGATCGAACTTGGCGCATCGTTCGTGTGCAATGTTGTGAATACCAAGTGACCCGTTAGAGATGCTTGAGCGGAAATCTCAGCTGTCTCGAGGTCTCGAATCTCACCAACAAGTATTATGTCCGGGTCCTGACGCAATATTGACCGTAGGCATCTCCCAAAAGTCAGCCCTATTTCCGCACGAATTGACGTCTGGCAAAGACCGTCCACATCGTATTCGACCGGGTCTTCTGTTGTAATGATCTTTGTCTCTACGTCGTTCAACTCATTCAAGGCAGAATATAGCGTTGTTGTTTTTCCGGAGCCTGTGGGGCCGGTCACAATGATAATTCCGTTCGGCTTCCGAATCAGTCTATGAAGTGTACCCAGGTCATGTGACAGCAGGCCCAGCTTCGTCAGATCGAAGCTGACCTGGCTCCGGTCCAGAATACGAAGCACAACACTCTCGCCGAACATCGTTGGTAAAACGCTCACACGCAAGTCCACCGGATTACCCTGTACCGTAAGTGAAATTCTACCGTCCTGAGGCAACCGCCGCTCAGCTATATCAAGATCTGCCATGACTTTAATACGCGAACTGAGAGCTGCAGCAATGTACTTTGGCGGCGGAATCATCTCGTACAGCACTCCGTCTATACGATAACGCATCTTGTACTCATTCTCGAAGGGCTCGAAGTGGATATCCGAAGCTTTATCCCGAATCGCCTGCAGCAGAACCAGATTAAGCAATTTCTTGACGGGATTTGACTCGGACAGTTCCTTTAGTTCATCCAGATCGATACTCTGATTTCGACCGGCGAACTCCGCAAGGAAGCTGTCACCCTGAATCTCGCCGATCAGCTCATTGATATTCTCGTCCTCAGTCTCATAGTATTTTGTCAAAGCTGCTTCGAGCGAATTTGTGTCGGTTATCTTCGCTGTGACTTTAAACCCCATCAGAGTGCTCAAGTCATCAGTTGCACGAAAGTTGGCTGGGCTATCAAGTACTACGATCAGTTTATTCTGCCCTGAATCATACTCTATCGGGATAATATGGTAGGTTTTTGCCATCTGAGCGGGAACCTTCTCAATTACACCCGCAGGAATATCCAGTCCATCAATGGCTAAATATTCCATTCCTCTCTGTGCGGCGAGAGCCATTCGCAACTGGTCCTCAGTGACCAGACCAAGCTCCTTCAGGATCTCTCCAATCTGTACTTTTCCCTGCCTCTGCCCCTGGACTTTTAGGCTTTCATGCACCTGCTCCCTACTGATTACTCCCATTTTAATAAGGATTCGACCAAGCGTTCTGCCCCTTAACTGCTCTACCGGGGGCATCTTCCGATTGCTACCGTCTTTTCCCATATCACGAATCCTCTGTAAACAACCTATACTATCATATTCAATTATACGTCAATAAACAGCTTGTGTGCATGAATTTACCATATGGACACATAGTATATAGGACATACCTACGTTAAGCCAGCTATCCACAAATAACTGGAACTCCCTCTCCATCCTTCCGGTCGAACTCGTAATTTTGTTAGACCGCCATGAAGCCACCCCAATTAAGTTCTGAGGATCGGTCCTATATCCTCATCTTCTGTCGCTGCTTCTGCTCGCTTAGCCTTGGCTTTAGATCCGTGCAGCTTGGCCATGGCTTTATCCTGTAAAGCACCAGGTTGACGGCCCTTGTCCAGCATCTCTTCCAAGGTAATTTTCCCTGTATCGTAAAGCTCCCATAGATGGTCATCGAGAAGCTGCATACCAAGCTTTCTACCGGTTTGAATGCTTGAGTCGATTCTAAAGGTTTTATTCTCACGAATCAGGTTTGCGATAGCAGGGGTAACCACCATGAACTCATATGCTGCTACTCTACCCCTGCCGGTAGCGACGGGGCATAGCGCCTGACTGAGTACAGCGATCATGTTACTGCTAAGCTGGATACGTATCTGCTCCTGTTGATCTACAGGAAAAACGTCGATAAGTCTGGTTATCGTACCAGAAGCACTTACTGTGTGAACTGTAGCAAACACCAGGTGTCCAGTCTCGGCCGCACTTACCGCAGCCTCAATAGTCTCAAGATCTCGCAATTCACCGACCAGAATCACGTCCGGGTCTTGTCGCAGTACACGTCGCAAAGCCTCTCCAAAACTTGGGACATCGATGCCGACCTCCCGCTGATTGACTATTGACTTTTTATGAGAGTGGTAGTATTCGATCGGGTCTTCAACCGTAACGATATGTCTGTCAAAGGTCTCATTAATATAGTTTATCATACAAGCCAGAGTGGTCGTCTTGCCACTACCAGTAGGTCCGGTAACAAGAAAAAGACCTCTGGGTCTTCTGCATAGAGCCGAACAAATTTTCGGAAGGCCGATTTCATCGAATGTCATGATTTTGGTCGGGATAAGACGCAAAACCATGGAAATGTTGCCTTTTTGGCGGAATACTGAGACACGAAACCTCGCTGCATCACCAAAAGCAAAACCGTAGTCCGTCCCACCCTCTTCCTGAAGTTCCTGCTCGTTGCGCTCAGGGGTAATACTCTTCATAAGTGCAGTGGTGTCATCCGGCTCGAGGACTTTTGTCTCAAGTGATCGCAGGCGACCATCCATTCGAAAAACGGGCGGCCGGCCAACCACAATGTGAATATCCGAAGCCCCCTGCGTAACACACGCCTGGAGCAGTCTGTCCATGTTTACTGTTGCCATTAATAAAACCTCAACAACTGTCTCTCTACACTAATCCACCGACGCACCCTCACTCTTGGTGATTCTGACGACTTCTGCCGGGGTGGTTACACCGTTGAAAATCTTGAGTCGACCGTCTCCCATAAGGGTTCTCATCCCACCGGCCTTGGCAGCCTTGCGCAGCGCAATAGTGGGAGCCCTGGAAAATGCCAACTCTCGAATTTCATTATTCATCTCAAACATCTCAAAGATGGCTATTCGCCCTTTATAACCGGTTTTCTGGCACTGACTGCACCCAGTGCCCTTGTATACCGGATGTTTCTCCAAATCTTCCTTGCTTATGCCAAGTGATTCAAGGTGGTCCCAGTTAGGATTCTCATCAATCGCTTTGCACTTCTTGCAGATTACCCTGACAAGGCGCTGAGCCATGATGGCCTGAATCGAACTGGCCACGAGAAACGGCTTAACACCCATATCTATCAGACGTGTAATGGCGCTCGGAGCATCATTCGTGTGGAGGGTACTGAAGACCAAATGCCCCGTCAGTGCGGCCTGAATCGCAATGTCGGCCACAACGCCATCTCGTATTTCACCAATAAGAACTATGTTAGGCGCCTGGCGAAGCATTGATCGCAGGATTATGGAAAAGGAGAAGCCTATCTCATCCCGAACCTGACATTGGTTCATCCCTGCAAAATTGTACTCGACCGGGTCCTCTGCTGTAATGATCTTCTTATCAGGCTTGTTCAACTCCTGCAAGGCTGCATAGAGCGTGGTGGTCTTCCCACTACCTGTCGGACCGGTCACAAGAAAGATTCCGTTTGGCCGTTTGATTATTTTCTGGAAGATCTCGTAGTTGTCCGGAGCAAAACCAAGCGACTCAATACCTATGTTCACTGCATCCGGTCGCAGAATTCGGAGGACAACGCTGGGACCGTGGTTGCCCGGAAGTGAAGATACACGAAAATCAATGTCCTGGCCGCCGATATTGCGTTTGATTCGTCCATCCTGGGGCAGACGCTTCTCAGCGATATCCATACCCGAGAGTATTTTGAAGCGGGTAACCAGCGGCGCCTGCATGTTCTTTGGTATATTATCTTTCTCAAGGCATACACCGTCCACACGATACCTTATACGCACACGATCCGCCATCGGCTCGACGTGAATATCGCTGGCCCGCATATAGTAAGCATTGTCGATGATCAAGTTCACCAGGCGAATGATTGGAGCGTCATCATCCTCGTCTGCAGCCTGGGCCCGTAGGGTTTCCGCCTGCAAATCATGGCCAGCTTCGGCGAGTTCAGCGGCGGTAGCATCTATACTATGCTTTAGCCTGTCGTCAGACTCCTGCGTGGGCTTGTCTGCGGTTTCCTCAAGGTAAGAGCGAATTTTTTTCGGATTCGCGACATAACACTCCAGTTCCGTATTCAAGCGAAACCGCAGGGCATCCATCATCTCAAGGTCCAGCGGATCGCCGATTATAACCTTCAGTCTGCCATTGCCTATGTCAAGCGGCAGCACGTTGTGCCTTTTCATGAGTTCGGAGGGAATAATCCTATTCGGATCGGAGGGCAGCGATATTGTGTCCAGATTCACGTATTGGAGGCCGAATTGCTTGGCGATTGCCTTGGCCAGAGTCTCTTCGTCAATCAAACCTGCGTCGAGCAGAACCTGGCCAAGACGCCTTTTGTCGACTTTCGATGTCTTTATTGCGTTGACAATAGCCTGTTTCTCAACCAACCCGGCCTTGTAGAGAATTTCACCCAAATGTCTGCGTTGCTTAGGCATAATCTCCTTAGAATAAGATGTTTTGCTATCCCCAGCAGGCTTGATTATAGCATATCCATAACTCTTCGTCAAGCGCCGAGTTGCAATCGGAGCATGTCAAGTGCAGTCAGCGCCGCGCGAAGCCTCACAGCACTTCTACCATGCGAGAATACATTTCGACTCGTAAGACAATCACTACCAGAAACCACACTGATATATACTAAACCAACCGGTTTATGTTCGGTTGCACCGGTCGGGCCGGCTATACCGGTTATACCAATGGCAAAGTCTGTGGCAGCTTTCCTCCTCGCTCCTTCGGCCATTGCACAAGCCACCTGCTCACTTACTGCTCCATGCTGCTTGATTAGGCCCGGAGCCACTCCCAATTCGCTTGTTTTTGAAGAATCGGTGTAGGTTACCCAGCCTTGAATGAAGTAAGAGCTTGCCCCGGGAGTATCCGTCAGCATCTTGGCCAGTAACCCCCCCGTGCAGGACTCAACTACAGCAACTGTTTTGCCTTGCATGGTCAGCTTTTTTCCGACCACATCGGCCAACGTCTGCTCGTCCCGGCCGAAAACCAACGCACCGAGCACCTCTCGCAGCGTCTTCTCGTCGCGTTCTAACATCCGCTCAGCTATACCCCTATTGCCCGCTTGAGCGACAATATGGAGAGTAATCACGCCACCGTGCACCGTGCAATTGACTTGAGGATTTCGTCCTCTCTCCATAATGGATCCAAGCATTTGGGCAATGTTGGACTCCCCCTCGCCAAAGCACTTGAGCTTCCGAACCAGCACAACCTGACCGCCGGCAAGCTGCTTGAGCTTTGGCATAAGTGAGTCTTCGAGCATCTTCTTCATCTCTGAAGGCACACCGGGCAACACCGCTATCAGCTTGTCCTGAGTCTCAGAAAGGATGCCCGGCGCTGTTCCGACACGGTTCGCCAGCGACTGTGCTCCGGCGGGAATATAGGCCTGTACTTTATTCTTCCCCGTCATCTCACGGTCGCGATTGGCGAAGAATTCCTTGATTTGGTCAAGAAGCTCTTCTCTGAATTCAAGCTCCACCCCAAGAAAACGGGCAAGAGCCTGTCGAGTCACATCGTCGTCAGTCGGTCCAAGACCTCCTGTAACCAGAATAAGGTCGGCATCCGAGTATGCATAGTGAATCGCTCGTGATATCGCTTCAACATCATCGCCAGCAGTGTAGGAACTGACCACTGGTATGCCAACAGAAAGAAGCTCGCGGCTCAAATACGCTGCGTTCGTATCTATCGTCTGACCACTGAGAATTTCGTTTCCAATACTGACTACGCTGGCCTTTATCATCAGGCTGTACCCTGCTCCGCTACTACTGTACCCATTTTATTCCAGATATCTAAAAACCTATTAGTGCTTTGACCACACCGTCCTTATACCCTGCAACCATGTCAAAGGCTTGTTTGGCCTGTTCCATTTTGAACCGATGTGTAATCATAAAATCAACATCGATCTTACCCGATGCAACCATGTCGATAGTAGCAACCGTACAGCCGTTTTGTCTTCTTACATTAATGATTGCAATCTCTTTCCGGCGAATCTGATCGATTGCGAAAGAAATCCTGTTTTCCCTTGGGATGCCAATGAGCATGAGCTTGCCGCCTGGAGTCAACAGTTCAATAGCCTGGTCAATTGTCTCCTGCTGGCCGGCACACTCGAAGGCCACATCCACACCCATAGGCTTCTGTTTCAGGATATCCTCGACAATGTCCTGCTTGTTGGGATTGCCAACCCAGCTTGCTCCGCCCTTTCGAGCCACTTCGACACGTTCGTCGATCTTCTCCGTCACATAGCAGTTCTGTGCGCCGGCTGCCTGTGCGCTCACCAAACAACTAAGACCGATCGGGCCGGCCCCAAGTATCGCCACATCACCGCCAGGCGCCAGATGCGACTGTTTGACTGCGTAGACAGCTATTGCCAAAGGCTCGCAAAGCACCCCCTGCTCAAGCGTTATACCGTTAGTGGGCAGACAGCTTTCTTCTGGCATCACAATGTACTCGGACAGACATCCATAGCCTTGACCTGGTGTGCCCAGGAAGCGCAGCTTTTGACAGGTATTCTCACGGCCTCGCTTGCACTGTTCGCACTGATGACAGGATACGGCCGGCTCGACAACAATAGGATCCCCCACCTTAAGCTTCGTCACTGAAGCGCCAACAGCCGCCACCGTCGCCGCACACTCATGGCCGACAATATAAGGATATTCAACAACCTGCGATCCTATTCTACCGGTCTCGTAGTAATGCACATCTGAACCGCAGACACCCACCTGTTCGATTTTCAGCAGCACATCGGTGTCATCTTGAATAACCGGAGCGGGCCAATCCTGGACTTCCATTTGCCGAACGCCAGTCAGTACAACCGCCTTCATACAGACTCTCCAATTTGAGAAATACTCGAAACCATGTTCACATCACCTAACCGGTCCAACGGCCAGACAAAGCGTTCCTTATAGCACAGATCAGATCACCTTGCCATAACTACCTAACTGGAACCAAGGCTATTTCATATAGTTTGGGCCAGAATTTCCCAGTCACAAAAAGCCGCTTGTTCTCATGGTCGTATGCGATACCATTGAGGACCGCATCCTGATCGTGTACGGTCTGGGCAGGACACAACCCGGCCAGGTCAATCCGTCCTACGACTTTTCCAGTCCCTGGCTCGATCTTCACTATCCAATCCGTTAGCCAGACATTGGCGAAAATCACCCCGTCGATGTACTCTAATTCGTTTAGCCCCTTGACCGGCATATTGCCGTCCTTAACGCTAACCCGACGAATTTCTTTCAGCGTCTCCGGATTGAGGAAATATAAGTTCTCAGTGCCATCGCTGGAAATAAGGCATTTACCATCGTGTGTGATACCCCAGCCTTCATAGAGGTATTTGAGGCTCTTAATCAGGTTGAAGTTGTTCTTGTCGTAAACAAATGCAGTACCCGATGTATAGGTTAACTGGATTATTCTGTCTTGGAAGATAGTAATGCCTTCGCCGAATAATTCCGGGGCCAAGTCGCTGCTCTGCAAGACCTCACCGGTCTCGAGCTTGACTTTGCGAAGGCTGGAACATCCATACAATCCGGTTCCCTCATAGAGTAAACCGTTCTCGAAAACAAGCCCCTGGGTGAATGCGTTTGGATCGTGTTCAAATGAATTCACGACTTTGTATGTATAATCCACTGTGGGATTTCGCATTGTGTGCAGCCAAAGTCCCCCCGCCAACAGGATTACGAATGCCGAAGCGAGCAGCACCAAGTATTTTTTCACAGCCACTACCTTGAAACCAGACGGAGTCTACACGTTGAACCGGAAATTGATCACGTCTCCGTCCTTAACGACATATTCTTTGCCCTCAAGCCGGGTCTTGCCCGCAGCCTTTATAGCTTTTTCGTCTCCCAGTTCCTTCAAGTCCTCGAAAGTAAAAGTCTCGGCCCTGATAAATCCACGTTTGATATCGCTATGGACCTTTCCGGCGGCATCCACTGCAACAGTACCCGCCTTTATGGGCCATGCTCGCACTTCGTCCGAGCCAACAGTCAGAAAACTGATCTGTCCCAGAACACAGTAGCAGGCATTGACGAATTTGCCTGTGGCGGACTCAGTAAGGCCCATATCCGCCATAAACTCGGTTCTGCTGTCAGCGTCCAACTGGGCCAATTCCTGCTCGAGCTTGGCGCACATCGAAACGACCGGAACGGCCTGATCGACTATATCTCCAAAATCGAATTCGCTGTCAAACTGGTCTTCGCTGATATTGACCACAACAGCCATAGGCTTGAGAGTGAGAAAACCGAGCGATTTTATTATTGCCAACTCATTTTCAGTTTCAATGGCTGATCGAATAGGCCTTTCAGCCTCAATCGCTTCCTGTAGCTTCAGTTGGACAGCTAATTCAGCCTTGTCCTGAGCCTGGGTTTTAGTCGGCTTATGGACTTGTTTTTCGAGCTTCTCGATGCGAGTTGTAACCAGTTCAAGGTCCGAGAGAAGAAGTTCGGTCTTTAGTTCAGACAGATCAGCAGCCGGATTGACTCTGTTACGATAGGGAGGAACCGTCGGATTACCGAAAGCCCGCACTACAAGCACGAGCATATCGGCCGTTCTTATTTGACCGACAAGTCTTCTTGCAGCAGCTCGACCGTGGTCGTCAGTGAAGTTGAAGCCCGGCACGTCAAGACAATCAATGGTTGCATACGTGGTCTTTTTGGGCTTGTAGTATGTACTGAGCCAATCTATCCGCTGATCAGGAACCGGCACAATAGCCTCATCAATCGCAATCACCCCGAGCGTGGGCATCGCCTTGCCGCTGACGGCTGAGAAGGCCGAGCTTTTGCCCGACTGGAGCAAACCAAGAAGTGCTACCTTCATTCTATCACTCTCTTAATAGTCCGCCGGCCTCGCGTACACAATACGTAAGATCCGGCGCGTTCAAACACTGTTTTGCTGGAATTCATAAACACTGCTGCCAAAGCTGTCATACGCAACAACAGCCGGAAAGTCAACCATCCGCAGGCACCTGACCGCTTCGGCACCGAGGTCCTCATAGGCAATCACCTCGGCCTCAACTATGTGCTTGCTGAGCAATGCACCGGCTCCACCAAGTGTAGCAAGGTGGACTGCACCATACTGCTTGAGCGAGTCTCTAACCTCCATATTCCTGTAGCCCTTGCCAATAGTAGCCCGCAAGCCATGAGCTATCAATATCGGGCTGAAAGCATCCATCCTGGAGGATGTTGTAGGGCCTGCGGCCCCTATTATCTGCCCAGGCCTGGCAGGTGTAGGACCCAGGAAATAGATGACAGAACCTTCAAGATCAAAGGGCAACTGTTCTCCTGCCTCTATAGCTATGCACATTCGCTTATGCGCCATATCGCGAGCGCCGTAGACCAGCCCGCTAAGAAGCACCTGCTGGCCCGCTTTAAGCAAACGTGTGTCAGCCTCGCTCAACGGGCTTTGTAGTTTTACCATTTCATTCATAGTGGAATCAGAGTCACATTCAGACACGGAGTTTACACGAAAAGAGCGACTTTGCGAACTGAAATCCGCTGGTAGCAAAAAAGTAACAATTTGCTGTTATTATTGATGTTGAGATTCCCATAAGCAGGTATAATATAAATATCATGGCTAAGTACCCCATATTCCTCGAACTTAGAGGACGGCACGTCGTTGTGATCGGTGGCGGAACAGTAGCCGTTCGCAAAGCACAATCGCTCATAGCCTCCGGCGCCCGGCTCGTTATAGTGGCTAAGCATACTGATGAGGCAATGGACGCAATATGCCAGGCCGAGTGTGTTCGCTTTGTCAAAGACAGCTATGCGAAAGAATATCTGGTTGGAGCAGTTCTCGCAATAGCCGCAACAAACGACACCGAACTCAACAAGCAGATATACAAGGACTGTCAGGAATTAGAAGTACTCTGCAATGTGGTTGATGAACCTGAGCTTTGTGATTTCTTCGTCCCGGCAATAGTTAATCGAGGGCATCTCCAGATAGCCATAGGCACAGAAGGGTACAGCCCGGCTTATGCAGGCCACTTGCGTAAAAAACTCGAGCAGATCATTACCGAACAGCACGGCCTTTTCCTCGCGGAACTGGAAGCGGTTCGAAAATTGATCCAGGAGAGAATACCGGAATGTGATAATCGCAAGATTCTGGCCGGAGAACTGGTGGATGACAAGTCATTCGAGCTTTTTGTGAAGGAGGGCGCGAAAAACTGGCGCAGTTGGGCCGAAAAAATGGTTGAGAACTGCGAAAGTCAGACTTAAAGCGGCATTAATACAGATAGTGGCTGCTACACTCAAGAGCCTTTCCTGGATCCAAGCTCTTTCAGACCTCTATCTTATCAATCGTTACCTGCAGATACTTCTGACGATGGCCAATGCGCGTCCGGCTGTTCTTACGCCTTCGGAACGTCATCGGGTAGAGCTTCTTGCCTTTGACGACGGCTGTTTCTGCCGTATCCTTGAATGAAGCGACTACCTTGGCGCCTTCCACGTAAGGGGTGCCGATCTTGATGTCGTCACCATCTGCTACGAACAGGACCTTGTCCAGGTCTATCGTCTTGGCGTCGGGCTCGATGGCTGTCAAGTCAATGTCGATGCAGTCACCTTCGGCGACCCTGTATTGCTTCGAACCTTGTTCGATTACTACGTACATTCCAAATGCTCCTGGCTACAATATCATGATTCGGGAAACAAGGTATTTTAGCCGGTAAACGCCTTTTGTAAAGGTAATTGTGAAATATTTTTATATGCCACCAGACTGCAACACGCTAAAATGACGCTTTTAAGGTGTTTTCCGGAGTGGTTTTGTGCAAGTAGCAATGATAAATGATAGAATCCTGCCTGTCGGGGAGTTGGATCCTGCTTACCTGGATCGCGGAATCTTTTTTGGCGATGGCGTTTACGAAGTGCTCAGGAGCTATAGTGGGAAAATATTTGCCCTGGACGAGCATTTAGAGCGATTCGCCAACAGTGTGGCCGAGATTCAAATCACCAACGTCGATATCGAACAGGTGCGAAATCGAGTGTTAAAGGCTTTCCAGACAGCCGGTATCGCAGACGCAAAGATATACTTTCACATAACTCGCGGCTCCGAGCCGCGCTCCCATGTCGCACACGAAGGCCTTAAACCCAATTTCTTTCTAACGATCACCGATCTTGAGTATGATACTAAGGCAAAAACTCATGGGATTGCGGTTTCCACACACCCCGACTGGAGATGGGCCCGGTGCGATATCAAGTCGCTGAATCTGCTGGCTAATGTTCTTGCGCGTCAGGATGCGGCGAAAAAAGGCTGTGCTGAGGCGATTCTGGTCAATTTGAATGGACGCATAACCGAGGGTGCAGGCTCCGCTTTCTTTGCGATCAAAGATGATACACTTCACACCGCACCGCTAACAGCCAACATCCTGCCCTCAGTGACGCGAAAATACGTCCTGAAAGCCGCAGAGAACGCAGGATTGGCAATTCAAGAGGAATCTCTGACACCAGAGCAGGCAGCCAGCGCAAATGAGCTTTTCACGGCAGTAACAACCCAGGATATCGTCCCGGTTGTAAGTTTTGACGGCATACCAATCGGCAATGGCGTTCCAGGGCAGCACACAAAAAGGCTTATAGAAGAGTTTCGCTTGTTTAGGAAGTAGACTCACTCCGCTGCCGGGGCTCATTTACTACAGATAAGGAGTTCGACTATGCGCAGATCAATGTTCATCTTTCTCTCGCTCGCACTTGCGATCCTCTCAAATGCCCATGCAGGCAGTATAACCCTGGATTCAGAGCATCTTACGCTCGAAGTCGACGAGACAACAGGCCAATGGGCTCTATTGGATAAGCAATCCACAGCCCGATGGCCTTCTGAAGGCATGGCCTCGCCCGGCAAAGCTGACTGGCTCGGTGGAGAGTTCCTCAGAGCGGAGACTCCAGTCGATAATTGCATATGTCTTGTAAGCAAAGACCGCGATCCTGCTGGTATCGTCTTTACTATTGTTGATGAAGGTCGGGCCGTAGAGCTTCGCTACCAGGGCAAGGCTGACAGAACAATTCGCGTGCTCGATGATGCACTGGCGATCACTAACGTTGAAAATGGCTATATAGTAGTCCCCTGCCGTGAAGGCTTGCTTATCCCGGCTAATAGCGGAAAATCCTTCAAACACACATTCGGGACGTCCGATTACGAAGGCTGCCACATGAACATGCTTGGCTTTATCAAGTCAGGTGGTACTCTTGTGGTCACATGGGACGACGCCTATGTGTTCCCTGAGATATCAAGCTCAATAACCACCAGCAAGGATCAGAAGTTAACTGCAAGTTTCGATCTTAGAAGAAGCGCCAACACTGTTCGGCTGATGCCTTTGGGAAAAGGCGACTGGAATACTATCGCGTTGGGATATAGACAATACGCCCAGAGACAGGGCATTGCTGTTACTCTGAAGCAAAAGATAGAGCGTGATCCCCATGTCGAGCGAATGCTCGGAGCCTCGAACGCCAAGCTCTGGACCTGTCTTTCACGCCGGATGAACGATGATAGCACTGCTGAAGAGTCAGTCAACGTCTGCTGGACGTTTGATGAGGCCGCAAAGATCGCTGAGCACCTTCACAATGACCTGGACATCATGCGATGCTTTTTCATGATGGGCGGCTGGACTGAAGGAGGCTACGATTGTCGCCATCCCGACAACCTGCCTGCTAATCCCGAGTGCGGTGGCAACGAAGCCCTGGCTGATGCTGTCAAACGCATTCAGGCGCTTGGCTTCGTTGGCTGTCTCCATGATAACGTACAGGACATGTACAAGGACGCTAAAAGCTGGAGCCCTGATTTCATAGAGAAACAAGCCGACGGCAAACTGGTCACGGGCGGCCGATGGCTGGGCGGTAGGGCTTACATGGTCTGTGCACCAAAGCAGCTCGAACTCGCACAGCGGGCACAGAACCTGCCCGCCATCGCCAAGCTCTTCGCACCATGGAGCTATTTTATCGACACGACATACGCAGTCGGGCCTCGCGAATGTTACGATCCCAACCATCCTATTGATCGAAATCTGGATATTGCATGGAAGATCAAGTTGAGCGACTATTCGCGGGATATATTCGGGATATTCGGCAGCGAGTGTGGCAGGGAATGGGCTTTGCCTCACAGCGATTTCTTTGAAGGACTCGTGGGCGTTTCAGGAAAATACTACCACAACCTGAAGCCGGAAGAATATGGCGCGACGGTTATTCCATTCTTTGAGATGGTCTACCATGACTGCCAGGTATGCTATGGCAAATATGGCTATTCCTCCAATGAAGCAGCCGAGTTTGTCGCGCATCATGTGCTCTGCGCCAGGCCTCTTTACTACCACTCATTCCCGCATCACCTCTACTGGCAATCTCACAAGCCCGACAGCACCGGCCCGAAGCCAGACATCGCCAGTTTCACTCGGAGTGATATCGGTTGGGCCGATGGCATGCACCCGCTCGATATCTTCATTAAAAATACACACGAGGTCCTTGGCCCGCTCAACCATGCTACAGCGCATGACCGATTGACCAGGCTCGAATTTGTCACCAGTGACCAAAAAGTTAGAAAAACCACATACGGCCAAGGTCAAGACGCCATGCAAGTCATCGTCAATTTCGGCACGGACGATGCCACCATAACCACATCGCTCGGGGGAGAAACAGTTCTCCCTGCGTGGGGTTTTGCTGTCGAAGGCCCTCGCTTTGCAGCCTTCTATGCACGAAAATGGAATGGTTTGGAATATGATTCAGGCGCCTTGTTCACACTGCAATCAGTCGATGATGAAGACCTCTCACATGCACGGCGCGTACGCATATTCCACGCTTTTGGCTCGCCTAAAATTCAATGGAAGGGCAAACTCCACGAAGTGAAGCGTGAAAACATCATTGAGGTAAGGTAGTTAGTGATTGTAATCTCAGAGAGTATAGCCTTCTTAATTGTTTCAGGCGGGCCTGGTTACGTGTAGCCAAACTATGCTTTCAATGCAGGTAGATATTGCAGAAGCGTCAAACATCAGTCACAGAATTGCACCTGAATTGCAGACAGCAAGAGTGTCCTAAACACAAGCATACTGAAGACCACCATCAGAAATGTAGGCCCCTTCAAGGAATGCTCCCTCAAGGTGAGTACCGACAAGGTTTGCACCTTCAAGATTGGCCCCGGCCAGATAAGCACCAGAAAGGCGAGTTGCATAGAGGTTAGCTTCTTCAAAGCTGGCGCCTACAAGGTACGCACTATCAAAAATCGCTCTACAAAGATCCGCTCCATCAAGATGCGCCCCCTCAAGACGCGCATGGCTCAGATTGGCTCCCATAAGATAGGCACCATCGAGACGAGTTCCAGCAAGATTAGCACTCTCCAGATGCGCTCCGGCCAGAGAAGCTCCCGTTATGTTCGCACCTTCAAGCTTGGATCTTTCAAGATTTACCCCTTCGAGATCGGCTCCTGAAAGATTAATCCCAACAAGATAAGCTTCACTCAAAGCTGCATATCTCAAGCGAATTGCATCATTCTTGTGTTCGCGTCTATAGCTGTTCCACTCGCTAACGTCCCTCGCCTCCGAGCAACGCAGAAGCATCTCATATTGCTCCCTGTTAAACTCCAGATCGCAATCGCGATCAATTCCCTTATCGAACATGTTCATATTCCTGTCCTTCAAATGAACATAAATGGCCTCGGAATCCCTGTTAGTCTAAAAACCTCGTTAGGAACTCATGGAAAGCAAATGCACCCCAGTTCCCAACCTTAATACGTGGTAAATCGTAGCACTCCACTGCTTCTGTTGCGTTCAATGCCCCATACGAGTTGCCAAAAGCGAGACTGTAGCCGGCATCTTTAACTACCTCACGTGTAGATTGACTCCGATCATCATCATCAACAAATGGATACCCAAAATGGAGCACACAATGACCCAGCATCTCTTCGAGGGCCTGTTTATTCATCGCGATCTTATATGCCTGATCAGACTCCGACAGCGAACCAAGTCTGACACAGTTGTGAGTACTGCCCCCAACTGCCATCAATCCTCCCTGCTCAAATTCCTTGAGCTGCTGGAAGTCGAGAGGGGTATGATAGTCAAATTCGCCGGTCACTGATCCGAGACGAGACATAATATCTCCGAGTATCCGACGCTGTATTAGAGGCGATGTGTCTTTCAGGATCGAATACAGACTTTCATAGGCAAAATACCTGTCACACTGCCTCTGAAGAGGCCAGTAGTAACATTCATCGTCGTCTATCTCAATCTCCAGCTCACATCTTGTCCTTTCCACGATTACAAGGTCTTCCAGCTCATCCCACCAGAGTGGTCTCCTTTCTATTATGTTTGCCGTGGGCACAAACGCCGTCGCTGGGATTGAGAATCGCTCAAGGACCGGCTTGGCCACATGGAGAATATCGGCATAGCCGCAATCGAAGGTCACTGCTACAGTGTTATGCTTGAAGGGATCTCTTGTATTGAGATGCTTGTCAACGTCCGACAGCGATATAACATTGCAGCTTTGAGCCAAATACTCCATTTGTGACTCGAAGTTGTATGGCTCAACAGCAAGCCCCAGCGGATCGTGACATAGCTTCGCTACTCTACAGTATCGAAGCACAAGACACGTATTTGTACGGGTCCTGTTCATCGTGTCGTGAGAATCTGTAGATAGACATGTCGGTATTGTCTGCATAGATCGAGTCCTACGTATGAAAATAATACCTGGCGTTATAGCCAAAGTGATGCAAATCTCCACACAAATCATACGGCAGCTATTAGTTCAGATCGGGACGTTACATCACCTGCTTGACATAAACTGATGCCGGCGACCTGCCCCCCCGCCTTCTTAGTTTTCTTCATGCCTATTGGCAGGGACAAGCAAACAGAGCCTCATCAATGGTTCATTAAAGCAGGCCACCGGCTCAAGGCTTCAGTCATCAATTCTTATCGGCAATTAAGCAAGTGAATCCAAAGGGATAGGCTCTTAACTTAAGAGTGAATAATTATGAATTATTACCGGATAAAGTCTGGGTTTTGAAAGATATATTCTCGCTGCCAGGTGGAGTGCCAAGAATAAGTAACATCAGGTAGTGTATATTCTTCTCGATGTGAGATATTATCGGTTTGATGAGATAATACGACTCTGGATTCTATAAAATTACGATACCCTCGCGTATTGCATACTTGGTTAACTCGGCGACACTCTCGACATCCAGCTTTTCCATCAATGCATGACGGTTCGCATGGGCTGTTTTGGGGCTTAAATGGAGTTCTCGAGAGATTTGCTTGACCGTCTTTCCCTCAGCTACCATTGTTAATATCGCTATGTCGCGTTCGGTCAGTTCAGTATTTGCACCTTTGTATCTTTCTGCCGAGCGAGCGGTATAATCCTCAACCACAATATCCGTGATCTTGGCGCTAAGATAGTATCCGCCCTGCATGGTCACTCGTATAGCCTTGACCACCTCATCGGCCAGATACGATTTAAGCACGAAGCCGGCCGCCCCCGCTTTCAAAGTCTCTCTGACAACGAAAGGCTCATCATGCATGGAAAGCGCCACAATCTTCGCGCGAGGATTTTGTAGCAAAATCCGCTTTGTAGCTTCAATACCATCTATTTCGGGCATTGTGACATCCATGACAACTACATCCGGGGATAACTCCATGAAAAGCCGCACTGCTTCGCCTCCATCGCACGCTTCGCCGACCACTTCGATATCTTCTTCTCCGTCCAGAAGCGATTTCAGCCCTTGTCGTAGGATTCCATGATCGTCTGCTATCAGAACTCTCATTGGGGCATTCCTTTCATCAAATCAAGGCACAACAATGGATTGTATCGGAATTTTTATTGTAACACAAGTGCCTTTCCCTTTATCGGATTCAATATTAACTTTTCCACCAAAATGCTCCAACTGTTCGCAAACGCTCATTAATCCGAAGCTCTCTGGCCCGATATCACCACCAGATAAAACACCGTCAGGATCAAATCCGACACCATCATCCTTTACAATGATTCTTACCGCTCCCTCAACTTGATCAAGACCTACTGCCACATTCTTCGCTTTGGCGTGCTTGATTATATTGGCCAGAAGCTCCCGGGTACTTCTGAACATCATAACCGTCAGCTTCTTGTCAAGTTTGGAGAAATCTCCGATGCAGTTAAAAGAAGTCTTGATGCCGTGCTTTTTCTCCACAATCCTATCCAGCCATGACTCAATGCCGACAGCCAAACCACCCATATACAACCCTGGACTGCCAAGTTCGAAAGTCTCAGACCGAATTTCGTCTATAATCGAATCAACACCCTTAAGAAGGTCATCCACCTTGGATTCCATGCCCCCAGAAATTGACTGCTTTGTCAGGGATTGCAGAGAAAGTTTGGTCACGGTAAGCCTCTGAGCAATTTCATCGTGTAGCCAGAGAGCTACGTTTCGCCTCTCTTCCTCTTCAACAAAAGAAAGTTTGGTAGCAAGCAGTCTGAGGCGAGATTGATAGGAAAGAAGCGCCTGCTTACTCTCCATGTGATCAGTGATGTCGGCCACTATACCTAACATTCGCAAAGGCTTGCCTGCCTGGTCGTATTGGCCCCGGCCTACTCCTGTTAGCCATCGCACTGTGCCGTCAGGCCACAAGACCCTGTATTCACAGCGATATTCACAATGGTCTCGTAAAGCTTGCTCGATGTCTCGATTAATACAGTCGATATCATCCGGATGAACTCGCCTGCTGAATGTCTCATACGTACCGTCGAATTCACCTGGAGAGTATCCAAAGAGCCTCTCATGGTGGCCCGACCACACTATATAGCCGGTTATCAGGTCCCAGTCCCACGCACCCAAATCCGCCGCATCAAGGGCCATTGCATGACGCTGCTGGCTCTCGATCAGTATCTGCTCAGTCTGCTTAAGCTCAGTTATGTCCTGAAAGGTAATGATTACTTCCTTCAGATTTCCGGTGGACGAATCGATAACAGGCTCGGTATTGATCAGCAGCCACCTCATCTTCTTCGGATCGTCGAAAAACAGCCCCCGTATAGCCCCTCGGATGGGCTTGCCCGTTCTGATGGTAATCATAGAGAGATGGTCCTGCCCATCCACTGGCGTGCCGTCCTCTAACACCATTTGCCTGCGGGGACATTCAGATGTACTGGCTTGGATGGAACTTTCATTCATACCGAAAATATCACAGGCCATTTTATTGGCGTGGGCAATGGTCCCATCAACCCACTGCACGATCACACCCGCCTGCACCGATTCATAGAGAGTTCTGAAGCGTTTTTCGCTTTCGGCGATATCCTGCATGGCTGTCTTGCGGTCTGTAACATCCCGCTGGACGCCAAAGTGGCCTATTATCCTGCCCTGTTCATCGTACATACAAATATAGTCGCCCTCGATCCATATCCTGGCGCCGTCGGCCCGGCGTTCATCCGTCTCGATCCTCAACCTGCCTGCATCGAAGAATTCTCTCCAGACCTTTCGCCCCGCGGCAGGATCGTGCGCAAAGAAATCGGCGGGCGTTCGACCAATAAACTGCTCCCGAGGAATGCCGTATTGATCGAGCATCGCATCGTTGGCTTCTGTTACCCGCTGATGAGAAAAGACATAATCGAGCGTCTTGTCTTTATCGACCGTCTCGTTCCAGCGAACAGGCTCATCGCACATCATGAAGAAAAATCCGTCCAATGACTGATTGAAGAACATATCGAGCTTTTCCTGTCGCTCTCGCAAAGCGTCCTCCGCCTGCTTGTGTGTGGTCACATCCTTATAAACCACCACAATCTCGCCGGAAGGTAATTTGAAAACATAGTTTTCCACCCAGTGTGAAACGCGGTTATCATTATACAGGGCGACAGGATGATGCTTTGGCTCCCCTGTTTTCCAGACTTCCTGAAATACCGAAAAAAGGCCGCATTTCTTAATACCTGGGAACACTTCCAGCACGCTGCGTCCCGCAATATCAACGAAAGTTATCTGACCAATGCTCTCACCAGCGGAATTAATATCATCGAAAATGAAGTCCTCACCGTCGCCAACCGCTTTATAGATTGCCACGCCATCGCTCATGGAACTGAACAATCCCGCATATCGAGCGTCGCTTTCCCGCGAAATATCCCGCAAACGCTGCTGCTCGGTGATGTCGATAAAAACGTTTGAAAAATAGCCCGGTTTGAAGCATCCCGTCGTTACATGCAAATACTTCTGTATTGGTTCGAAATACGCCACAAAGTCCGCCGGTTCACCGGTCTCTGCAACCTTACTGTAAACATCCAGATAGGGGGCTTTCCCCGTGCCATAAAGTTCGGAAGCCAGAGCGCCGACAGCTTTCTCGCGGCTTATTCCAGTGATTCTTTCGAATGCAGGGTTGACATCCAGAATGCGGTAGTCTATCGCACGACCATTTTCATAAATGACCTCATCCACACAACTACCGGCCTTCATATTCTCAAACATAGCTTGATATTTTGACTCACTCTCGCGTTGCAACTGCTCGGCCAGCTTGCGCTCGGTGATGTCCTCGGCGCTGCCGTCATAATAGAGCGTTCGTCCTGCATCGTCACGGATAGCAACCGCACTCTCTCGCACGAACAGAGTAGTCCCATCCTGTCGCTTCCAGGCAGACTCCAGGCCGACCACCCGTCCCTCTTTTTCGATCAAATCCTTGAAGACCGACCTGGGATAGTCTGCTTCGAATTCTTCCTGCTCGAGATTTCTCTTTGCAAGCTGCTCGAAAGACGAGTATCCCATCATCTTGAGCATGGCCTTGTTGGCCATGAGAATCCGCCCATCAGGCGTAGTCCTGTAGAAACCCACCATCGTGTTCTCAAAGATGTTCCTCAATCGTAATTCTGATTCTTCCACCCGTAGTTCAGCCTTCTTGCGTTCTGTGATGTCTTGAACCACACAGTGTGTCCGCACGAAATTGCCGTCTTTGTCATATCCGATCCTTCCATCGATCTCGACTGCAATTCGGTTATCATCCTTCTGGACTATCTCAAACTGGACGCTATGTATTAATCCAGCCGCAATGAATTTCGGAAATTTCTGTTTGAACACTTCTTTGCTGTCCGGCGACAGAAAATCGCCAAACCACCGGCCTATGACTTCTTTTCTCTCATAGCCCATCATTTCCAGCCACGCCGGATTTACATCCAAGAATCGACCTTCTCGATCCAGCGATTGATACCCAAGCGGAGACTGCTCATAGAACAGATGAAACTTCTCTTCTCTCTCACTCAGATCATATGCGAGGCTCTCCCTATCGACACGCAGCTTGTCTTTCAGGGGCTGTATGGTTCTATCCCTGGCCAATCCGTGATGTTGATCGCTTCGATCTGATGCGTCTTTTCCATGACTCATCGTCTGTATCCCCAACAAACACAAGGGTATTTGGTCCCTTGGCGATGGCAAATCCGAAAAGTATAAAAAAACTGATTCACACGTGATATGTCAGATGTTCCACACAGAGGAGGCCTATCCCAGCTCACAGCCAATCACAGCTAATTTGCGGGCAAGAATTATACGACTGTCCTCTATGCCATTGACGATTTTGTAAACGATAATTTACCGGCTGACAAGATTATTTGTAGGCTTCACACTGGACGAAACACAAGATTCATGTAAGCATATAAACCGAAACGACTTGTGGAATGGCGATATTTGATATTTCTTATGTGAGAATTGACTAAAACAGTACGATTCTGTTACATTTGCCTGGAATTGTGTATGGCACAGCGTATGGATGCACCTTAAGATTTGGAGATAATCTTTACTCTGTGGGTAGCGGAAAGTTGCACAAAGTTGTATTTCAGTTAGCCCTGTAGCAGATCAGCATCACTGGGCTAACACTAATGCTTCAGTTGATTAAGACGCTCGCTGTTGGAGAGGAACGCCATCATCTTATCATATTGGGCCTTTACTTCAGGAAATGCCGCGGTCGCCCTGGCCATATCGTTTGCACGCCCGGCGCGCTCCAGTTCAAGCGCCTCCTCCGCAAGACTATTAGCCCCGAAATTAACAGCAGCGCCTTTGAGCGCATGAGCATGCTTCTCTGTCTCCCCCGCCTGACCTGCTTCCACGGCCTCAGTTAGCATCTCCATTCGCTTTTCCGTATCTTCCATGTAGACAGGCATCAGCTCAATAACGCTTTGCTCATCACCAAAGCGATTAATCAGTTGCTCGAAGTCAATCACAGGATCACTTCCATCTGAATCCGCCGGGACATCGTCAACGGGTGCACTTTCGGTGCATACTTGAACGATTTCATCAACCTGCTCTTTAACCGAATCGGCATTTTCTTGCGAATCACCCTCTAGCGCTGAAAGATATTTCTGCAAAACCGCCCTGAGTTTCTGCTTGTCAATTGGTTTGGTCAGGTAGTCGCTACAACCGGCGGCGATACATTTCTCTCTGTCTCCCTGCATCGCATTTGCAGTCAAAGCAATGATAGGAATCTCCATTCCCGCTGCTCTGAGTTTCTGCGTTGCCTGGTATCCATCCATATTGGGCATCTGAATATCCATGAATATCAGGTCAAATGACCCGGCCATAGCATTCTCGACCGCCTTTTTGCCATCGTCGGCCAACGTAACCTCAAATCCCATCTTCTGCAGTAACAGCCTGACGAGCATCTGATTTGTCAGACTATCCTCCGCAACCAGGATATTGCCCGACATTTTTAGCTGCTCCTGAGGATGTGACTCGCTCGTCGGTTGGATCACGAGATTCTCGCGGGTTAAATTGACTTGTTCGTTGGCATCCAGGCCAACGGGGACTGCGAGGGAAAAAATCGAGCCCTTGCCTTGTTCACTGGACATAGCTAAATCTCCGCCAAGCAATCCCGCCAGTTTCTTCGTAATGGCGAGCCCCAGGCCGGTGCCGCCGTATTTTCGACTGGTTGTCGAGTCGGCCTGAGTGAACGAATCGAAGATAGCGTGCTGCTTGTTCTCCTCTATACCTATACCGGTGTCTTCTACTATAAAGCATACATATGGCTTGCCCTGTTGTTGCTGCAAAGAGAGGTTAAGGTGTACATATCCCTGCTCAGTAAACTTCAAGGCATTGCCCACGAGGTTGATCAAACACTGGCGTAAACGGGTCGAATCACCACACATGTGTGCCGGAACGTTGTCGCCGATCACTATCCTGAAGTCGATGCCCTTCTTATGCGCAGTCGTTTTACTCATGGATTCAATGGGGGCAAGCAACTCTCCCAGTGAGAAATTGACTCTTTCAATGTCAAGCTTCCCGGCTTCTATCTTCGAGAAATCCAGGATGTCGTTTATCAGGCTCAAAAGGGCTTTACCGCTTTGAAGGATCGTATGCACATGGGCTCGCTGTTCCTCAAGCATGTCCTGTTCGGAGAGCACTTCACTAAAACCGATGATCGCATTCATGGGTGTGCGAATCTCGTGGCTCATGTTCGCAAGGAATTCACTCTTGGCCTTGTTAGCTGCTTCGGCCTGAGCAGCCATCTCATTGGCCCTCCCAGTCGCCTTAACCAGTTCTACGTTTGTCTGCTCGAGTTCCTGCCGTGCTCTTTCGACATCCTCCATCATGTTCAGCGTGGCGGTCTGAGCTTTCATCAGCTCATCAAGATGCTCTGCAAGCGCCTTCTCGGCTTTTTTACGCTCGGCTACTTCGTTTTCCAAATCTTCGTTTACCTTGCATAGCTCATCCGTCCGTAGTGCGACAAGGTTTTCGACTTTTGCGGTGCGTGTCATGTGTGTTTGCAGATACACCGCCAACATGATAGTTAGGCCCAGGCATGCAGCCAGAACCAGCCATGATGTCGAGTATGTGTTAGCATCAAAAAAGGCGGGCGTAGATAAGCACCGCATCATCCATCGACGTTTCCCTACACGAATCGATGCTTCGTACTGCAGGCCGCTTTTTTGTGATACCCTGCTCCACAAGCTTGATCCAACACCGGAGCTGTTGGCCCGCGATTCACAACGGCCCTGACCATAGAGCACATGATGCCGTCCTGAAGTTACATCTAAAAGATATACATCAATGCCCTCTGTCTCCAATCTTGAAAGAGCTTCCTCAACTATCACAGCGGGTGCAAAAACACCTGCTATATAACCTCTGATACTCTCTCGCCTTCCCTCAGCGGTATATGTGATTCCGTTGGCGTCGTACACGGGGACGAATACTTCAAAGCCTATCAGGGCATCAGCGGCTGCTCCGAAAACCGAAGGTTCCGCGATAAAAGTCTCTCCCGCTTCGCACACATTCCTTAGGATAGCTTGCACGCTCGAACTCGCCCCCACATCGAATCCAAGAACCCATTCATTTCCAATATAGGGTTCAACGAAGTAGGCCGGGTAGTACGATGCACGCCTTGCCGCTCGTACAAATTGTCCGTTAGGATCTATTTCAGTAAACTGGAATTGCTCCAAACCATCTCTTCTGGCGGCAAGCTCGAATTGCGTGCGTTGCGAATCAGGCACCACCGGAATCCACTCTAATCGTTTGATGCCTCTGAATCGAGACAAATACGGATTGACGAAAAGCGTAAACTCATCACGCTTGACATTCTTGGATGCATCGTAGAGCAGCTTGATCGACTCTAATACCGCCAGTCTCTCAGCAACTCCGTACTCACACGCCTTGACTCTGTTCTCAGCCAGCCGGGTGAACTCGGAAGAAATCCTTCTTTGTTCCGTTCTGCGTATTACTTGAAAGGCAGCCACCGCGAGAACCGCTCCAAAAACGACAACAGCCACGGTTGATGACAGATGTCGTCTGCGGATTCTTGCTTCCGGCATTTTTGCTTGCTTGCTCATTAACATCGACTGCCTATTCCCCTACAAGGACCTCCATCTGCCGTATGATTTCATCATGGACCTTTATTCCGAGTCTTCGTGCGGTGCTCAGGTTGAGCATCGGTTGGCCCTCCAAGGCAGTTACCACCTTGAGTTGATCGGCACGCCGTCCGCGCAACATTTCAACAGCCATTTGCCCGGCCCGCAACCCATGCTCGACACCCGACTCCACATAACCGCACAGGGCGCCGTCATCGACGGCAAAGATGAACAAGCCAATTATAGGAATCGAGCTGTTCTCGACCGTCCACGACATGACATCCTTCGGTTCCATGCTCTCCGAAATGTTACTCTTTTTGACCGTGTGATACATGTAGACAGCAATGGCATCCGCCTTATCTTGACAGCGATCGATCACCGACTTCCATTGTTCAAATGTAGTTGGCATTTCACACAAGACAATTTCGGCATCCGCACATTGTTTCCGAATCCACTTCAATGCTCCCTCTGAAGTCAGCGAATCATCACTGACCATGGCTATGCGTTTGGCATCCGGGACCAATTGCCTCAGAAGCTCCAGGCTTTGCACAAAGTGGGGACGTTCTAATATTCCCGTTATGTTCGACACTGGGTACCCATATTCTTCCGGCTCGGCATTCACACCGCAAAAAACAATCTGCGGCCAAGATCGCCCTGTATAGTATGTGGCGAAATACTGTTGCGCATTGTCGTCAGCCGCAATGATAACGTCAGGCTTCCATTCGGCAGTCACATTCCTCGCTGCCTGACCTGCCTCTTCCTTGAATCGCTTATCCGTATGGCGTTTGGTATCCATGTAGAAGATTTGAAGATCCACATTGCTACCCGACAATCCCATCCGAACTCCACGAGTGATTGTATCGACCCACGGATATCCCGTGTGATAGCTGTGAACCAGAAGGACACGTGATTTAGCTGCCGAATTTGCATGCCGGTCCACTACAACCTCGGCGCCGGCCTTGTTGGGAACAGGATTCAGGCAGTACATGCGAAGTACGAAATAAGCGGCGGCTGCAACCACCAACATTACTACAACCAGGTGGGGACACAACCCTCTGTTTGCAGTTATGTTTTCATTATCCATTTGTTTCACTCCCATTCGTCAACCAATGTTCCATATAGGCCATGATTATCTTGATAAGAGCTTTGTTACGTTCTTGTGCATGTTTACTATGTAACACTATCATATGCCGGTTTACGACCAAGTTCAGCAAGGAGGTCATTCACTTCTTTCTTTAATTCGGCCATTTTTACTTCACGTCCAATTGCCAATCGATTGAATCGCTCCAGATCCTCGATGGTCCTGCGCAGTCCAGATTCAGCTTCTCTCCGTTCAGTTACGTCTGTACCATAGAAATTAACATAATCCGTATCGACCAGTGGAACTATGCTGAAGGCAATCGTCCTTCCGCCGTTCTGAATCTCAGTACTCATTACTGACTGTGAAGTCAAAGACGTTTGTGTTAACTCACGCCATTCAGCAGGCGCCGGCTCGCCCTCACCAGTTCCATATTTCGCCAGTAAAGATTTGCTTGCCTCATTGGCGAACAGAATAGTGCCGTCTTTTGCGATTCGCATTACGGGACATGGGTTCTCTGAAGGAAATTTCGCTAATTCCGCGATTCTATGCTCCGCAAGCTTCTGGTCAGTAATATCCCGCAAAGTCGCCTGAAACGCCACACGTCCACCAAGGTTCATTTTCGTCAGTAGAACCGTTACGTAGAATTCCCCTCCGTTCACGCGTTTGTGCTTCCATTCGAAGAAATGCGAGCCTTTCTCTGTGGCTGTGACCATCATCTCCTGAGCCTTGACCGAGGACAAAGCACCATCGGGCTGATATTCCGGAGACATATCAGCAGGGCTAAACGTGGTGAGTTCTTCTTCGCTGCTGCATCCGAAGAGTCGAACGGCTGCTGCGTTACAGCCGGTTATCCCACTTTGCCAGCTTACAATCATAATCGCATACTGCGTCGAGTCATACAAAGTCCTGTACCGCCGTTCACTTTCACGTAAGGCATCCTCAACACGCTCGCGTCGTGCAATGTCTTCACACAGCTCTTCGTTCAAACGGGTAAGCTCCCTGGTTCGTTCCTCCACTCGCGACTGCAATTCATCGCGGACTTTTCGCAATTCCGCTTCTGCCCGCCTGCGATCTGCGATCTCCATGAAACATTCGACCAGACACTGACACCCTCTCAGATTTGTCGAAAGCACCGTCTTAAGAATGGGTATCTGTTCCCCATCCGCTCTCAGAAGCACACACTCCGATTTCTCAACCAACTGGCCAAAATCCGTTATTGGGCATGCACCCTGTTCAGCGGGACAGATAAAATTGTGGCAAACTTGCCCTGTGATTCGCTCTTTAGGAAATCCAATCATGTCAGCGGCTGTCGTGTTTATCTCGATGATCTCATGCGTTTGGGCATCGATGACCACAACGCCGGCGGGAATCGCATTCAAAATTGATTCGACTCGCTCCTCTATATTGTGCGAGATTGCCTTCTCACTGGTGTAATCCAGAACGTGCTGAACGATATCTGCGGTGCAATCTTCCCGCAGATTTTGAGATGCTCTGAATAACAGTTCTACCGGGAATACTATCCCATCACCTCGCACAACCTGGATTTCAGTTCGCGCGTCTCTTGAGCTGTCCAACCTACCGGCCTTCAAGAATTCCAGAACATCCTGTTCGTGCTTTTTCCTGAATTCATCATGCATCAGGTAGCCCAAAGGTTGGCCCAGCATTTCTTCCTTTGTACGGCCAAAAATCTCCTCGGCGGCCCTGCTGAAAATAGTTATAAGACCTTCACCATTGACGGAAACTATCGCGTCTAAAGATACGTCTACAGCGACTTCACAGCTGTTCTGGTTGATTACCCCCATATCACATGCCCTTACATGCCATTAGAGTGTAATGACCTACCGCACGACCTCAAAGATGGCCACGCTTTACTGTATTCTTATTGTGCACACAAGAGCCGTATCGTCCTTGGGAATCCGAACCTTAACGGGAATAATACATAAAAGAAGTCCTGATGAGCCCGATAAACAGGCACGCCAAAACAAATGGACCAGCGAGTCAGAATAGGAACATCACGAATGAATACGGGATTCTGTATACGTCTTTCGGTCGTGTAAAATTAACGAAAACAGCATAATCAGCCTCACTAACCGGCAATTCAATTTGAGCTTGGACGGACCTGATGGACAAACAATGGCTCTGAATCTCATTGACGGTTCTATCTCTTTTATGGTACAATTATTGGTATGGTTTGCATGGTCGGCCTGCGTTATCTACGTTTGGCTGAATTTCTCTTGCTGAAAATCAGTATTTGCAACCGTGGAAGGAGATAGAAGGTGCCTAAGTCTGTGGGTGTGTTCGCACTTATTTTGGTGCTTGCTATAGGTCTGCTCGCTTTCGGCGCCATTTTCTCACGCTTGCCGGGTGACATAAATCAGGATCATAGCATTGACAGCAAGGACCTACAACTCCTTGTGCTGCATTGGCTGGATCCGGATTGCCACGGTCCTGAATGCCAGGCTGATCTTAATGGGGCTGATGGAGTCAACGCCGTGGATCTGGCATTACTGGCGAGGGATTGGCACGCAGATGGCACCACACTCGTCATCAGCGAATTCATGGCCAATAACGCCAGCGGTCTTCCTCTATCGAAGGGTGATCTTCTTGACGAAGATGGAGATCCATCCGACTGGATAGAAATTTTCAATCCTACATCCGAAATTATCAGCCTCGATGGTTGGCATTTGACTGACGATAGTGACAACCTCAGCCTATGGACGTTTCCAAATGGCCTTTACCTTGCTCCAGGCAAGTTCGTAGTCGTTTTCGCTTCAGGCAAGAACCGGGCGGTTGCAGGAAATGAACTCCATACCAACTTCTCTCTCGACATTGAAGGCGAGTATCTTGCGCTTGTGGCGGGCGACGGTAGTGTGGCTCACGAATACGCCCCGCAATATCCACCTCAGGAAACAAACATATCTTACGGTTTGGCGCAACACACTACACTTATTCCAGCCGGTGCAACTGCATCATTCCACGTACCCACAGTGCAAAACAGCCGGGATAACTGGACGGCCCCCAACTTCGATGATTCGCATTGGAGCAAGGGCCCTGCCAACATTGGATTTGGTGATATCTCGCCCGGCTTGGATGTTACCTTCTATCACGCAAATGTAGCCGTCGTAGATATGAGCACTGCTGAATCTGTTATCACGGATCCAACACTACAGCATCGTGCTGTAACATCTCAAGCATCTGTGATTAACTATCTTAACGGCGGACCAAACGGCAATTACGATGACGATATTCCATTTCCCGGCACAACGCTGGATAATAACGAAGACAACTTCGTAATTCTTATCACCGGCTTCGTTTTCATCCCGGAAGCAGGCCACTGGACTTTCGGAGCCAGCAGTGACGATGGATTCGCTCTAAACCTAACCAAAGAGGAGCACTCGTTTTCACTGGCATTCCCCGGCCCCGAGCCTCGCAGTGCCAGAACGACTGTCGGCACGTTCTATGTTTCAGAGACAGGTTTTTATCAGCTTCGCATGATTTCGTATGAATATACCGGAAACTCATCGCTGGAATTGTTTGCTGCAAAAGGCATGTTCACATCTTTCAATTTGGTGAGTTTTCACTTGATCGGTGATATAGCCGGTGGTGGACTCCGTGTCGCCACGAATGCGAACACGGATGTACAACCGCTTATGCTAAACACAAACTCATCGCTTTGGACACGGATAGAGTTTGAGGCGTCCCAGCCTGAATCCTTAAACTCGCTTGTACTGCAGATGAAATACGAGGATGCCTTCGTAGCGTACATCAACGGAATCGAAGCAGCCAGAGCCAATTTTACCCAACAAGCTGTATGGAACTCACACGCCGACTCAAACCGCCCCGACGACCTGGCCTCACAACCAGTCAGTTTCGACATCTCCCACAGTATTGCTGATCTGGCCTATGGAAAGAACGTCCTTGCAATCCAGGGCTTGAATGATGACAAGGCCGACACTCAGTTCACACTCTCAGCCGAACTGATTGCCAGAAATAACCAGTTGAATCAACAATACTTTGAAACGCCAACTCCCTGGCTTCCTAATAATACCGGGATGACCGACGTTGTCGCTAATCCGGAATTCAGCCATGAGCCGGGCTTCTATGACTCACAGTTCATTCTCACGATGGCGACCGAAACCGACGGAGCTACTATTTACTTCACCACTAACGGAAACGAACCTTATGACACGTCAGATGGTTTCGTCCCGGGCATCATGTATACAGGCCCAATAGTAATAAACTCCACCACTTGCATAAGGGCAAAAGCTGTTAAGCCTGGGTGGAAATCCTCGGATATTATTACCCGTACATACGTGATGAATGCGAGCTACCAGCTCAAGTCGATGCCCCTCATATCGCTTGTCGGCAACCGTGGCGAAACCTTCTACGAACCGCATGGTGTGATGGCCATTGTAGGTGGGACTTACCAAAACGGTGTATGGGTATCGGATGGACCGAGCAGCTACAACAACGTTATGCAAAGAGGGATGGAATACGAACGGCCCGTATCATTTGAGTTTCTGTATCCTGATGGTGGCAGTGGCCTCCAGGTCGACTGCGGACTTCGTGTTCACGGCAGCGACTATATGCGCCCCCGCTACAGACGTAGTAATGGCTACTGGACCGGAGACTCCAAATTCAGTTTACGCCTGTATTTTCGAGGCCGATATGGGGCAGACTGGTTGAAGTATCCGCTGTTCCCGTTCGAGGTGGATCGCTTCGATAGCATCGTCCTGCGCGGTGGCCACAACGATAGGACAAATCCGTTTATCAAGGATGAGCTGCTAAGGAGAATCTACAAGGATATGGGCAACGTCAGCAGCGGTGGAACGATGGCCAACCTTCTGATCAACGGGGAATACAAAGGCTACTTCAATCCATGTGAGCATATTGAAACAGGATTCTGTCAGGAATGGTTCAACAGCAACCAGCCGTGGGATGTGATGACCATGAGTGGCGTCAGAGACGGTGACGCCACAAACTGGAACGCAATGATCAACTACGCCAGAACTCATAATCTCTCCAATGATCTATATTATCAGGAATTAGCCAATGAACTCGATATACCCGCCTTTGCCGACTATTTAATCCTTCAGCTATGGTGTGGCAACTGGGACTGGCCCCAGAACAATTGGTCTGCAGCCGCGGAGCAATCGGATACGGGAATTTGGCGATTCTTCATCTGGGACGCCGAAGGTGGAATGTTCTCTGACCGCCTCAATACTGTATATTTCAACAGTCTCAACAGCCAATCCAATGTAAATGGATGGTTATACAGGGCCCTCAAGGCCAATCCCAACTTCAGACAGATCTTTGGAGATCGCATCTACAAGCATTTCTACAATAGCGGCGCAATGACCGAAGCTAACATAAGAGACAGATTCCTCACACTTCGCGATGAAATGGTGGGAGTTATTCCCAACATGGATATGTACACTCTAAATACCTGGGTTCCCCAGCGTCTGGGTGTCTTCCTTAACGCCTGCAGAAACGAAGACGTGTATACATACGAAGGACCCTCATTTAAAGTAAACAACCAGTATCTCAATGGCGGCCACGTGTCATCAGGTTCCAGGCTTTCCATCAGTGCAAGCAGCAATGAGATATACTACACCCTTGATGGCACGAATCCAGGAGGCATGGAAACGCCGCCGGACCAGGTTATAACCCTCGTAGAAACCGGAGCAACCAAACTTATTGCAATCCCGACCGCTGATATCGGTGATGCTTGGCGCGGTGGTCAGGCCTTTAACGACATCCGCTGGACATCTGTAACCGGTGAACCCGGCGGCATAGGTTACGAAAGAAGTTCGGGCTATCAGGACCTCATAAGCCTGGATGTCCTCTCAGATATGTATGGTGTAAACGCTACCTGCTATGTCCGCATTCCATTCACTGTTGACGATGACCCAGACGGCTTCGACGCGATGACCTTGAATATGCGATACGATGATGGCTTCGTCGCCTATCTTAACGGTGTCCGAATTGCCGGCATTAATGAACCAGCTTCCCCAATGTGGGATTCCATTGCGACAGGCAGCCATGAAGACTCAGGTCCGGAACCTTTTGACGTATCTGCCTTCGTCGGCCACCTCCGTACAGGCAGCAATCTCTTAGCAATACAAGGTCTGAATATGAGCGCCACAAGCTCAGATTTTCTCGTCTCAGCCGAGTTGGTCGCCTCAGAAAGTAGCTCTACCGGGCAAGGTGTAAACGAAGGTTCAATCGAATATACTGGCCCGTTAACTCTGAGTTCCAGCACTCACATTAAAGCAAGATCACAAAGCGGCAGTACATGGAGCGCATTGAATGAGGCGGTTTTTGCGGTTGGGCCTGTGGCCGAGAGTCTGCGGATTACTGAGATTATGTACCATCCAGTCGATCTTTCTGATCCCAACGATCCCAATGAAGAGTTCATCGAGTTGACTAACATAGGCTCTGAGACTATTAACCTAAACCTTGTCAAATTTACCAACGGAATCGACTTCACGTTCGGCAATGTAG
>CAZYMD010000004.1:45079-49614 GCA_964649005.1 uncultured Pirellulales bacterium | reverse complement strand
TAATCTCAGTGATCCGAAGATTTTCCTTAACAGGACCAACCGCAAATACCGCCTCATTCAAAGCGCTCCAGGTACTCCCGCTTAGCGTACGTGCCTTGACACATGTGCTGTAAGGCAATTGAATGTACCTGTTGTATAGGATGGCATTTTCAGAGACACCGGCGTGGGAGGTGACACGCACACCACAGACCAGTTCTGCGCTGATAAGGAAATTACTGCTCTGGTCTGACGAATTCAGGCCATGAATTGCAAGAATGTTAATACCTTCCTGCAGCAGATACATATGAGCTGAGACGTCGAATTTGTCCGTAATCAGGGTGGCGGAATCAGGCCGATCCTCATTAGCCTGAGATTTCCATGTTGGCACACCGACAAAGTTGTCCCTTGCGATCTCAACACCATTGAGATAGGCGATGAATCCATCGTCGTAGCGGATGTTGAGATACATGTAATTGAAGTTGTTGTTTACGTATGGAAATGGTATCCGAACATAGCATGAGGCGTTGGGATTCGGATTCGTTCGGTCACCATACATCAACGATCTAAGATCGAGACCGATTTGACTGCTATAGCTCGTACTACTACTGGGATTTAATTCGTATCCTATACCTCCCGGCGTCCCGATGTATGATAACCAGTCTGAATCATCAAACGAGAGACTGCCACGCCATGCTTCTCCAACATCGGCTGTCGGCACCAGTATGCGTTTATATCCTGATTCGGACACAATCTCCTGGGAATCCAGATATGAGGTTTCCTGCTGACGCGGATCTGAGCCATCGAGAGTATAGTATACATTACCTCTGGAAGTATCAGCAATTACATTACAAGATATAGGGAATGCGCCGCCATCGGGACTTAACGCAGGTGGTCGCGGGGCAAGCTCGATAGCGATCTGGCTGTCCATCCACGTCAACCTGCTCTCAAGCCAGTCGGACATCCATGCGATTTCCTGCTCGTATGTATCGGCTATGTACCAGTTGGGCCAGACGTACGTGCCAAGAATGTGCCAGCGATCAAAATTTCGCTGTTGTGCTTCTTTAAGCAGGGCGGCATTATCATCGACGATTGTGAGCAGGCGGTTGGTAGAAAGTACGTTTTCACGCAGATCGAACCAGCGGTCGGCGTAGCTGAGCCTGAATTCCGGGTCCTCGAAGATACGGCGCCACCAGGGATAAGCGTCATTGCCGAGCTGGCTGTAATACCAGCCGGTCGGGATCCAGCCGCTGAGGTAGTCGGCGTTTCCGAGTGAGAGATTGTAGTCCCAGGCAGGGCCCATATTCAGTTTGCCGTCTCGGTCCTTGAACATGTATGTACTGAGGCGAAAACCGTCTATGTTCTTGGTCAGTTCAACCAGAATGTGAAGGTCGATAAACGAGCCTGCGTCGATATAGTTGTTATATCCGATGAAGGGATCGGTGAAGTTGTTTCCATAGAGAACGGACTCGAACCGGTCAAGATAGCCCTTGAGCCAGTCCTTTTGAGGCTGGGTCATCTCGGCGGCTGATGGCTCCAGGTAGATCAGGTTTTGTCCCCGGCTGGTTACAAATGATGGCTCGCCTGCATCGAACTTGTCCTTCTTGAATATATAACCGCCCGTGATCTGCGGCTCGGCGTTGTGAGTTGGCTTTAGTTCAGCAATATCAACCCTGTTGCTGTCCCTCTTGATCTTCTCCATCAGTATATATACGCCTATGTAGTCATTCGTGGAGACTGATCCGCCACCTGTGTTGAGGAATACCTCGATAAAGCGGGTGCGAGGGGCGTATCGGGCCATATCTCTGGCCCAATTGTACGTCAGGTAGTTCCTCATCAGAGATTTGTCTGAGTACGGGCCTTGCAGGACCCAGTCTGATTCGGCTGGCAGGCCAAGGATGGAGACGGCCATGTCCTGGTTGTATTCGTCCCAGATCTCAAGGTGATACTGCTTCTTGGCAAAGCCGCTCGAACTCTTACCTCTGACATTGATTGCAGATCTGCCCATGAACTCGGGCTCGCTGTTTATTCTGGCTCTGCCATCCTGGGCTGTATCTATAAAGCCAGTGAAGGCAAGCGTTTGTGTGGAATAGCCGACATATCCCCTGAGTGTATCGATCACAGCGATGGGCAGGTTCGAACTGAAATTGCGGACATCTGATGCGAGAAAGATATAGGACTCGGTCCTGATATCCGACGGTCTGAAGCCTGGTTTAACGGTTTGAACTCGAAGACATGTAGTTTCAGAGATTACGATTGGCCCTGAATAGACTGTTCCTCTTGGCAGGCGGCCGGACATCTGGTAGGGCTCAGTGCCATCGGTAGTGAAGTATATAGTTGCGCCTTCGGTTTCATTGGCGAGCGTCAGGATGAACGGTTCGGTGTGAAGGCCGGATTTGTGGCTGAATTGAACGTCTTCAACGAGGCCCTGATATGCCTCTGAATTTGGCAATCCGGCAGTTGGCTCGGCCATGTATCGCCAGTTATCGGCGCCATCGGGGTGCCTGCCGAAGGAGATGTCGGGGACCTGATCCGCGAACTCGACGCTGTCGATCAGGGTCTTGCCGTCGGTGCCGAACAAGGCTATGTATTCATGATCGGCGTTTAGCCTGAAGTTGGCGTGCAGACTGAAGTCTTCGGTGTCGTTGTCCGCCCAGACAACCAGATAGCTGCCTGCCGGGATAGTAGTCTCACTGGGACTATCTGAAGGGAATCGCCACATTGTGGGCTCGTTCGGATCGTCGGTCAGATACATTCCGCCAACATCGATGTCTTCAGCGCTGCCATTGTAAAGCTCGATCCAGTCGTCGTATTCGCCCTCGTAGTCGTGCACGGTGCTGCTGTTTGAGGCCAGGAACTCATTTATCACCAGCGGTATTCCCGTCTGATGCCATCTCTTGCTCAGCAACGTGAAATCCAGCATGTTAACCTGGTTATCTGCATTGAAGTCGGCCGAAGTGATCGGGAAACTCAGCCATTGCTGTGCGAAGACGCTCAGATCCTGCAACGTTACCTTGCAATCCCCATCAAGATCTCCCACGGGACATGCTGCTATGGTTGAGCCGCACAGCCATAATAAGGCTGCGAGACTGAAGAATATATGTCTCTTAGACGTAAGCATCTTCACATTTCGTTCCTCGAGGCAGCATCAAGTCTCTAAAGACGGCTCTCGAAAATCGGAACGAAAGCCTGTCTTTTGCTCAAGCTGCTCTATCTTAACATATATGGTATCGGTTGGTCAATGAAGCGACGTTTGTGGATAGCACCTGCGAATCTGCACGATTGTTTTCAGGGTGCTTCAAAGTTATCAGACCTTCTCTTCGGGTCTCTGGTCGGCATTGGAGGAAGAAATGGTCGGATACACCCCTGAGATAGTGGCTGATAGAGTGCATGGTTTGAGCCGCTCGCTGCCTCTGAGTTGTAGCATTCCATCCAATGGATCGCTTTTTCGGATCGTTACACTGGAAGAAAATTGAAATGGTTAGGTGCAATACGACAGGTTTATTATTGCATGCTGTCACCTAATTCGCAGCAAACCTCGAAAATTCAAGCGCTTTCGACCTTTTCATCCTTCTAATTACCCCAGATCGGTGGCATTCTGGGAATTTTCCAGCATGAACTGGTTTTTTGGGAACCCGACGTATCTACGGAAGTAAGCTGCAATAGATATGCGAGCTTGCACGTCTTGCTATCTGACAATATTGTTATAGTTGTTGTCTGCGCCTATGGGCCGCATATACGTGGCAAGGCCCATAGGTATACTTTTAGGTGCGATCCGAGTCAGCGGACGACGGATTCGGACCAACAGCGATTCGGGGTGGATGTATTATGGCTTCCAAATTCCAGACTACATCGGGTAGTTGTCGCTCATTCTGTGTAGCGGCCTGCATTTTGTTGTCTGCTCAGACGTTGCATGCGGCATCTGTCTTTGATATCGACAAGACTCGCGAGCAATTCAGAACGGGCGAATATGCCCAGTGTCTGGAATCCAGCCAAAAGGCTATTGAGGAAAGTGCATATCAATCGGAATGGCGAGTTCTGATGATTAAATCGCTCACGAGCCTCGGCCGCTATGACGAAGCTGCGGAGCGTGCAGAGGTAGTTCTGCAGAGTTACGGCGGCAATATCCGCCTCTTGAAGCTTGCCCATGATGTCTACGTTAGCGCCGGTCATACTGAAAAGGCTTCTGAATTGGTCGGGATCATCTACAAGATAGCGACTTCCCGCCGGTTTATGTATATGAACAGCCAGGATGTGGTGGCGTTGGGTCAATCGTTGTTGTTGCTGGGGGGTGAGCCAAAAGCTGTTTTGGATGGATTCTACAATCGAGCTATACAAAACGATCCGAACTGCCGCCAAGCCTATCTTACAGCGGGTGATCTGGCGCTGGCGAAACAGGATTATGAATTAGCCGCAAATCAGTATCGCAAGGTTCTGGAGCGATTCGGAGACGATCCGGATGCGCATTATGGTCTGGCTGCTGCATTTTACTACAGCGACCGCCAGTTAATGATTGCTTCGTTGGACGCGGCGCTTCATGTGAATCCCAGACATCAGGA
>CAZYMD010000004.1:41439-44979 GCA_964649005.1 uncultured Pirellulales bacterium | reverse complement strand
TCCCAGAAGTATCGTTTTACCGAGGGTTCTGCGCATCAGTACAAGGCGCTGGAATTTGATCGCGGGTATTTACCGGCTAAGATTCAGCTTGCCGAGGATATGCTCAGGCTTGGCGACGAACAACAGGGCTGGATTCTGGCCGATACGGTCCATGCCGACGATCCTTACAACGTACAGGCTTATAATCTCGTCAACCTTCACGACAACCTTTCGAAATTCGAAACGTTGCGCAGGGACGGATTCATTATCAGAATGGATAAGCTCGAAGCGGCGGTTTATGGCGACAGGGTGGTCAAGCTGCTCGGGCAGGCAAAATCAGTGTTATGTGAAAAATATGGTCTGCAGTTGGATCAGCCGGTTACGGTGGAGCTGTTTCCGGATCAGCAGGATTTTGCCGTCCGCACATTCGGCATGCCAAGCGTTGATGGATTTCTGGGGGTATGCTTTGGCAACGTGATAACCGCCAACAGCCCAAAGGCCCAAAGACCATCCAACTGGCAGTCAATGCTCTGGCACGAATTCTGCCATGTGGTGACGTTGAATATGACGGGCAACAAAATGCCTCGTTGGCTTAGCGAAGGAATGAGTGTCTACGAAGAGCGACAGCAGAATCCGACGTGGGGCCAGCATATGAATCCTGAGTATCGCAGCATGATACTTTCAGGCGAGTTGACGCCAGTGAGCGAGCTTAGCGGTGCTTTTCTGAGTCCGCCGACGCCGAACCATCTGCAGTTCGCCTACTACGAATCGTCGCTCGTGGTAGAGTTCCTGGTCGAGAGGTTTGGCTTTACAGCCCTCAAGGCGATACTCGCAGACTTAGATGATGGAAAGGAGATCAACGAGAGTATCTCCAAACGTGCGGGGCCTATCGGGAAGATCGAAAAGGATTTCGAAGCTTTTGCGCGCAAGCGCGCCGAGAGCCTGTCAGAAAATGCCGACTGGGAACAGCCTGATAGAGATCAGGTCAATCCTGCTGACCCTCAGGCAGTGGCGCAATGGTTGGAAAAACATCCTAACAACATTTCGGCGCTGAGGCTTCATGCTGGTTATTTGCTTTCGGATAACAAGTGGGAAGAATCGATCCAGGCACTCGAAAAACTGGTTTCCCTGTACCCTCAGTATGTGGGAGAGGGTAACGCATACGAGCTTCTCGCACAGGCATATCACAACTTGAACCAGACCGAGCGAGAACGCGAAGTGCTTAGTAAACTGGCTGCGATATCATCAGATGCGTCAGGCGCCTACGAACGGCTGATGGAAATAGAGATGGAAGCAAAGAATTGGAAGCAAGTCGTCGAGAATGCTGAGAAATACCTGGCGGTCTATCCGATGTTGGGGGCATCTTATTTAAAGCTGGGGAGAGCCAGTGAGGAACTTATGCAGAGCAAGCAGGCGGTTGAAGCGTATCGACGCGTGCTTCTGCTGGACCCGGCTGACCCGGCGGATATCAACTACCGACTGGCAAGGCTGCTTCAGGATAGCGACACCAGCACAGCAAAGAGACATATTCTCGAATCGTTAGCTGATGCCCCGCGCTTTCGCCAGGGCCATCGATTACTGTTGAAAATCATCGAGGCAGAGGCTAAACCATCGACGTCGGCTCCGACAGGCGAGAGCACCACTTTGACTGTTCAGGAGAATACAGAGTGATAAGATCGAAGTGGATTGTCGTTCTTTTTATCCTCGCTGCTTTCGCTGCCACGCTGACGTTTGCGCAGAGATATTATGACAGAAGAGGTGTGCCTGATTGGACGCCCGACAAAGAGTTTTCCCATGACGTTTTTACGTTTGTGCGAATTCAGTACTCTTCTGGGTACGATCAGGGCGGTTATGGCCGCCGTGGCGGACGCGGCGGCGGGGGTGGCAAATGGGCGACTGACTATCCCGACAGCGATCTGAACTTCTCATACAGGCTGCACCAGTTGACCTCGATGGAGGTAAATCCCGATGGGCTTATACTCGAGCTGACAGATCCTTTATTGTTCGACTATCCCTTTATATACATTGTTGAGCCAGGTGACTTGCTCTTTAGCGAGGATGAAGTGCAAGCTCTGCGACGGTATCTGCTCAATGGCGGCTTTCTAATGGTTGACGATTTCTGGGGCGAACGCGAATGGTACAATTTCTACTACGAGATAAAGCGGGTGTTTCCCGACCGTGAGCCTGTCGAGATCGAACTGGATCACCCGATTTTTCATGCCATCTTCGACCTTAAAGAGAGACCTCAGATTCCCAGTATCGGCCAGGCTCTTGCGGGCCGTGATTACGGCATCACATGGGAGCGCGAAGATGCACGCGAAGTGCATTACAAAGCCGTTTATGATGACAAGGGTAGAATGATGGTCATTATCTGCCACAACACCGACCTCGGTGACGGTTGGGAGCGGGAGGGCGAGGACGAATGGTATTTTCACGAGTTCTCGGAAAAGAAAGCGTATCCTTTGGGAATTAATATCGTGTTCTATGCCATGACACATTGAGACTGTGTGCGATTGAAAAGAGTGGACCGGCACAAAAGAGACGTGAAAGGAAAAGGACTTTGGCTACACTGAATTATGAAAATGAACGATGGGCCGTGGAGCAGATTGAAGGCGCACGAGAACGAATCGGCACTGAGCTATCGAAGGTCGTCATAGGCCAGCAGGATGTAATCGAGCATCTGCTTATTGCAGTGCTTGCAGGCGGGCACTGTTTGGTAACCGGCGCGCCGGGACTGGCCAAGACACTGCTGGTCAAATCCCTAGCCCAGCTTTTCAATCTGAAGTTTCAGCGCATTCAGTTTACTCCCGATCTGATGCCTGCCGACATTACAGGCACCGAGATTCTTCAACAGACCGGCAATAAACGCGAGATGGTCTTCGTGAAGGGACCGATTTTCGCCAATATGCTCCTTGCCGACGAGATCAATCGTACGCCACCCAAGACCCAGGCTGCGCTGTTGGAGGCGATGCAGGAACACCAAGTCACCGCCGCTGGCGTTCGCTACGGGCTCAACGAGCCATTCTACGTATTTGCCACGCAGAATCCAATTGAGATGGAGGGTACGTACCCACTGCCTGAAGCCCAGCTCGACCGGTTCATGTTCAATGTATTAATCGATTACCTACAGGAAGATGACGAAGTGTCGGTGGTTTGCCAGACTACGACTGCGGAGCCCGAACCTATCGAGCAGTTGTTCAGCGGCGAAGAGCTTTTGCGATTTCATGATGTGGTACGCAAAGTGCCTATCGCTGAGGACGTAGTTCGTTACGCCGTGAGGATCGCAGCCGCCTCGCGTCCCGGCGCAGACAGTTCGCCTGATTTTGTTAACGAATGGGTGACGTGGGGAGCGGGCTTGCGGGCTTCGCAGAATATGGTGCTTGGCGGCAAGGCCAGAGCCCTGCTGCACGGCAGGTCGCACGTGGGATTCGAGGACATTCGCGCATTGGCCCATCCTGTTCTGCGACACCGCATTCTGATCAACTACCGGGCCCAGGCCGAGGGTGTGGCCATCGAAGATTTTATCGACCGCTTGTTGAAATCGGTCAGTGAGAAGGGCAA
>CAZYMD010000004.1:0-41339 GCA_964649005.1 uncultured Pirellulales bacterium | reverse complement strand
TGGCCATCGAAGATTTTATCGACCGCTTGTTGAAATCGGTCAGTGAGAAGGGCAAGTAACCGGATGAGTCGAGAAATTATGGAGGTTGGTTTGAAATGCCGCACCATATAAAGCGTTAGGTTCTAAATGGTAACAATAAATAACACAGGTGACAAATGAACGGGCAAGCGACGCCATCCGACCATCCTGTTCACAACTCGGGGACCGGAGGTCTAATAGATCCGGTTGCGCTAATGCGAATCAAATCGATGGAGTTGCGAGCCAAAGTCGTTGTCGAGGGATTCTGGAAGGGCATTCATCGTAGTCCCCATCACGGATTTTCCGTGGAGTTTACCGAGTACAGGCAATACACCCCAGGCGACGATCCTCGCGGCATAGACTGGCGTCTCTACGCCCGCAGCGACCGGTTCTACGTTAAAAAATTCGAGGACGAAACGAACCTGCGTTGTCATTTGTTGATCGACCAGAGCCGCTCGATGGGCTATGGTTCTGCAGACTACAGCAAAGCGCAATACGCAGGCACGCTCGCAGCGACGCTCGGATATTTTCTCTATACCCAGGGCGATGCTGTCGGCCTGGCGACTTTCGATGATCGAATCAGGGAATACCTGCCCCCGCGTAACAGGCCGAGCCATCTTCGTCGCCTGATGCTGGCTTTGGAATCCTCGCCAGAAGGTAAGGCGACTGATCTGGGAACGCCTCTGCAGCGCCTTGCTGAAATGCTGACCAAGCGCGGAATGATTGTGCTGATTTCCGATCTGCTGACATCAATAGACCAGCTTGAATTGCACTTGGGATACCTGTGCGCTAGCGGGCATGACGTCGTGGTGTTCAACGTGTTGGACCCGACTGAACTGAGATTCGATCTGGATTCGCCGATACTTCTCGAAGACCTTGAGACCGGGCGTAATATGTACGTCGATCCATCCGTCGCCAAAGAGGGATACAGGCGAAAGCTCAACAAGCATCTGGATCGGGTGAAGTCAATCTGTCAGAACCTGGGTATCGACTACCATCTGTTTGCGACGGATCGACCGTTCGATCTGGCTCTGCTGGAATTCCTGCAGCATAGAATGCGCCAAACCAAACGGGTTAGGCACAATGTGAACTCGGCTGTCAGGAGTGCGATATGAGTTTTCTGTATCCGTTATTCCTGGCGGGCATCGCGGCAATCGGCATTCCGATTCTAGCGCACATGATACGCAGCAGGACGCGAAAGCGAATGGCGTTCAGCTCATTGATGTTTGTGCCTGTCACACTGCCTCGCTTCAGAAATCGCAACCGTATCGAGCACCTGCTGCTTCTTATTTTACGCTGCCTTGTGTTCTGCCTTCTGGCTTTTGCCTTTTCGCGTCCGTTTTTCAGGCAGTCTGTCGCTGCTGAGCAGACCAATCCAGGAAAGCGAATTGTGGTCTTGATAGATACGAGCGCATCCATTCGTCGTGCCGATTTGTGGGCACAGGCTGTTGACCGGGTGCAATCGGTCTTGAAGGGGGCCAATCCGATGGATCGTCTCTGTATAATGAGCTTCGATCTGGATACTCGCACGCTGATCGGATTCGAGCAATGGCAGGCTCTGGAGCCTGCCCAGCGTGTGGCCGTAACATCCGAACAGATGTCTAAGTTGTCACCCGGTTGGGCGACGACAGATATTGGCAGGGCTCTGGTCGCAGCATCGGAGGCTATCGAGGACGATGAAGTCAACGATGACCAACAGCAGGCCCTTGCCATCCGACAGGTAGTGCTCATCAGCGATCTGCAGCAGGGCAGCAGTCTCGAAGCACTCCAGGCTTACCAGTGGCCCAGGCAGACCGAGTTGATCGTTCGAGCCGTTCGGTGCCAGGGGGCCACCAATGCGGCGATGCAGTTGATTGATAACGCCGGTGGGATGGGGGATTCCGACGATGATGATCGTCCCAGGATTCGTATCACAAACTCGTCCGATGCGACGGCCGAACGATTCCAACTGCATTGGGCCGACGAGCCATCTTCAGATACATCAGGCGAGGCATTGGATATGTACGTTGCACCGGGCCGCAGTATCGTTACGCGTGTTCCCCCGCGCACAGACAAGTCCACAGCTCACCAGCTTGTGCTGACGGGAGATGACCACGATTTTGACAATACCCTTTTCCTGTCACCCGCTCTTGAGCGACAGATGGATATTCATTACATCGGCGACGATGAACCGAACGATCCGGAAGAGATGCTCTATTTCGTTCGCAAGGCGTTTTCAGGAATCGGTGCGCTTAGGATACGTGTGATTTCCCATAAGCACCGCGAGAGTATTGCCGGCAAGGACATTGACGCTTCCAATTTGATTGTCGTCGTCGGTGCGATGAGAGAGGCGACAATTGCCGCCTCGCGCAAATACCTCGAATCCGGCGGAACGGTTCTGATGGTTGTTAATTCAGCCGATGCTACAAGAACGATGGGGCGTCTTGCGGGCATTGACAATCTCGAATCTCAGCAGGCCGATGTTGATCGATATGCAATGCTTGGCCGGGTCGAATTCAGGCATCCGATTATGTCGCCTTTTTCCGAGCCACGCTTTGGTGATTTTACCCGCATACACTTTTGGAAGTATCAGCGGATCGACATCGCTGCTTGTCCCGATGCTCACGTGCTCACCTTGTATGACAACAATGATCCTGCCTGGTTCGAAATTCCTGTAGGTCAGGGTACGCTTCTTGTGTTTACGGCTGGCTGGAGCCCTTCGGATAGTGACTTGGCGCTCTCCTCCAAGTTCGTTCCGCTGCTCTACTCAATCCTTGAATATGGCGGAAGTAGCATAGAGCAGCAATCGCAGTATTTCGTGGGGGATTCCGTACCGATACCGAGCCGATTGACGCGAACCTCGTCAAAACTAACGATTCGTAAGCCTGATGATTCTGTTGTTGCTCTGGATGCAGGGCAGCAGGTCTTTGAGCAAACGGATATGCCTGGTGTTTACACACTCGAATCTTTGGAACGATCCTTCGATGGCGATACGGCCTCTGCGTCAGGCACTGGTCGCGAAGCTCGGCAGTTCGCAGTCAACCTCTCGGACAGGGAGTCGAAGACTGCTCCGATGCAGACAGATAGTCTCGAAGTGATGGGCGTGTCATTTTCGCCCTCTCCTGGTTCTGGCATAGAACAGCCCGAGCGGACGCGATATCACAGTAGCTACGTAGATATGGAAAATAAGCAGAAGATATGGCGCTGGGTTTTGGCCCTGGTGCTGGCTGTATTGTTGGTTGAAATCTGGTTGGCGGGTTGGCTGACCCGCCCAGCTCCTGTATTGCAGGGGGAACAGAGATGATCGAGGAAGCGCTTCGTAAACGGCTCCAACCCATCGTAAATCGTCGCAGGCATCTATACCTGGCATGGCGGCTGTCGGTCTATTGGTTTATTCTCGGCCTTGCTGGCCTGGCTCTGCTGGGCGCTGATTGGTATTGGGGATGGAGTTCGTCTTTGTCGGTCGGTGCGTTATGCGTCGCAGCCGTCTTGATAACATTGCTAACTGCATATCGATCCCAGCGAATACAGCCTGACTATAAGGCTGTCGCAAGAAACATCGAACAACAACATCCCGAACTAAGGGCTCTTCTGCTGGCTGCGGTGGAACAGGAGCCCCAGAATCCGGATGGCGAACTTGGGTACCTTCAGGAAAAAGTCATAGGCGAGGCCCTTCTGCACGCCAACTGCCATGACTGGGTCCGAAGCGTTCCAGCTAAAAGGCTTGTGTGGGCGAACGTGGTCCGATTTGCGGTCCTGTTGTTTCTCTCTGCGATAGTGGTACAGTTGGCGGCCTCTGCCTTTCCTTCGCGTTCGCGTTCCGGCCGGTCTGCGAAGGCGCCAAAGGGCTACAATATTACTGTTTCACCTGGAGACGCCACCGTCGAATCCGGATCGCCTGTAGTCGTGTTGGCGCGGTTCGATGGGCGTATGCCACTCGAAGCAACACTTCTGCTAAACGAATCCGATGGCGGGCAGGCTCGAATCCCACTGACGAAGAATCTTGACGATCCCGTGTTCGGCGGAATCATCGAGCAGGTTAGCTCCGAGACAATCTATCGGATCGAATATGCGGGCAAGGTGACACGAGACTACAGGATAAGCACTTTCGAGCATCCATCGCTCGAAGAAGTCGACGCCCATATTGTTTACCCTTCATACACGAATCTACCCGAAAAGCTCGTCAAGGACACGAGACAACTCAGCGTAGCCGAAGGTTCGCAGATTACTCTGACATTCACGCTGAACAAACCTGTAGCTACGGCAAGTCTGACCTCCAAAGAAAAGCCCGCTCTCGATCTAACCGTCGATAGCGAATATCCGAATGTTTATACTGCTGCAATTATTCCAACCGAGGATCAACGATATGAGCTGCACTTAGTGGATGCTCAGGGACACGCGAATAAGATGCCCCCGAGGTTTACTATTGATGTGCACAAGAATATGCCTGCGGAGCTGAGGCCAACGTTCCCGAATCGTGACGTTGCGGTGTCGCCTTTGGAGGAGTTGAGCCTGGAAGCAGAAGTCTCCGACGATTTCGGCCTGACCGGTTATGGGGTGAGCTATACCGTTGCGGGGACGCAGAGTAGTGAAATCATCCTGAGCGAGCCCGGGCTTCTTACAGGCAAGCAACAGATTCAACACTTGCTGGCTCTGGAGGAGCTTAAGGTTCAGCCCGATCAATTACTGACATACTATTTCTGGGCCGATGATGTTGGGCCGGACGGCAGGCCGCGGCGGGCATACAGTGATATGTATTTTGCTGAGGTACGCCATTTCGAGGAGATATTCCGCGAAAGCCAGTCGTTCCAGGACCAGAGCGAACAGAACCAGAGGGAGCAACAACAGCAAAGTGGCGAGCAGTCGCAGGATCAGCAGGCAGAACAGCTTGTCAGACTTCAAAAGCAAATTATCAGCGCAACGTGGAATATCAAGCAGCAGGCCGACCGCTCGGGTGGGCTCGACGATAAAAAGGACGATCTCGACGTGGTCGGCCAATCGCAGGCCGATGCAATTGATAAGGCCCAGACAGCTTTGAACGAGGCGGAAGATCCGCCTGCTATGAAGGCTTTGCAGGAGGCGTCCAGGCACATGGAGACGTCACTGGACCATCTTAATAAGGCGTCCGAGTCGCTGTCTTCGGATGAGCTGAATCCTGCATTGGGGGCGGAGCAGGCTGCTTATCAGGAACTGCTCAAGCTCAGGCAGCGCGAGCATGAAGTGGCGCAGGCCCGCAGCAATTCGAGTAGCAGCAGTAGCAGTCAGAACTCCGCGCGATTCGAGCAGCAATTACAGCAGTTGGAAATGACTGAGCGCGAGAATCGATATGAGACCGAGAGTCTGGCTCAGGACCGCCAGCAGCAGACTCAGAGCGAAGATCTTCAGGTTCTCAATCGACTTGAAGATCTGGCGCGAAGGCAGAACGAGATGAGCGAAAGGCTCAGGGAAGCCGAGGCGGCGCTGAGGCAGGCGCAAAATGAAGAACAGAGGCAGCAGGCCCTTCGTGAGCTTAAACGTCTTCGCGACCAGCAGCTTGAGGCTCTCGAAGATGTTGACGAGCTTCAGCAGCGGATGGAAAGACCACAAAATCGCAGTCGTATGGCGGATGCGAGAGAGCAGCTCGATGAGAGTCGTTCGCGTATTCGCCAGTCTGCCGAGGAGCTTGAGCAGGGGATGGTTTCACGCGCTGTTACTTCCGCCACTCGCGCCCAACGACAACTCGAGCAGATGCGCGAAGAATTCCAGCGCAATACTTCCAGCCGGTTCACGGAGCAGATGCGCGATATGCGCGAGAGCGCCAGGCAGCTTGACGAGCGCCAAAGAGAAATCGCAGAACAGATCGATGAGCAGGTTGAAGCAAAACAGAAGACGCTTGCGGATTCCGGCGTGAACAGCGAGTTGGCCGAACAGACCGACCAACAAAGAAAGAGCGTTGAAGAATTGATCGAGCGTATGAAGGATGTGAGCGATCAGGCCGAGAGTGCTGAGCCGCTGCTTTCGAGAACGCTCTACGATACGCTGCGCACAACGAGCACAGAGAATGTTGACAGGGCGCTTGAGGTCACCAGCGAGCTGCTGCGACGCAACTTTCTGCCACAGGCGCGGGACATCGAAAGACGCGCAGGCGAAGGCATCGAACAGCTCAGAGAGGGCGTTGAACAGGCGGCGGAAAGTGTCCTGGGCGACGAAGCCGAGGCGCTGCGTCTTGCGCAACGTGAGCTTGATGATTTGATCAGGGAAGTTGACCAGGAGTCGGCTCGTGCAGGGGCACGAGGCCAGGGGCGAGGCGATCCCAATGCATCAGCGGAGTTTGATCCTAATCAGCCTCAGCTTGCCAGTGCCCAATCGGGACAGCGCAACCAGCAGCAGCAACAGCAGGGTAGGCAACCCGGCGAGTCACAGCAAGGTCAACAACCCGGCGAATCACAGCAGGGCCAGCAAGCCAATGAATCACAACAGGGCCAGGCGTCCGCGAATGCTTCTGGAGACAGAGGAACTCCGACAGATCAGGCCAATGAGACTGGCCAACAGCAGGGGCAGGGCCGGGATGGAAATCCCCAAGCGAATGATCGTCGCACAGCCGGGACCAATTTAGGCGGACAAAACGATCCGACAGGCTGGGGCGGCGGTGGTCGAACATCCGATCAATTGGACGATGCGATAAGACGCGGCCCATTGACCGGTGAAGATTACAGACAATGGGCGGATCGGCTCAGGGACGTTCAGGATATGCTCCCTGAATCGGAATTGCGCAGAGATCTGGCAACGGTCCGAGACAGAGCCCAGGCCATTCGTGCGGAATTCAAACGTCACGGCACGGAACCACAGTGGGACCTTGTCGAGCAGCAGATCACAAAGCCTTTGACTGAATTGTACAAGCGTCTTAGCAACGAACTGGCTCGCCTGCAATCTGACGAAGCGATGGTTCCGATAGACCGCGATCCTGTGCCCGGTCGTTTTACTGATTTGGTTCGCGAGTATTTTGAGAGCCTGGGGGGTGGCCAATGACGATGTTGCTTGGGAGCATTGCCATTCCATCGAGCCAATGGAACTGGCCCGCCGCAGTTTTGCTGACTGTAGCGGTCACGCTAATGCTCTGGTCGTACAGGCGGTCACCCCAGATAGGCATAGCTCAGAGGATTGCCTTCTGCCTGAAACTACTGGGTGTTCTTGTCCTTGTGCTGTGTCTTATCGAACCGTTGTGGAGCGGAAGGAGGGCGGAATCAGGCGCCAATCTGCTTGCTGTCATAGCCGACAACAGCAGTGGGATGAATGTACGAGATATGGGTGCGGCCAAGAGCCGGGGTAAAATTCTCGCAGATGTTTTGCAGGATGCTCAAACTGATTGGCTCGCTGCTCTCGCTGACGATTTTCAGATTCGCAACTACATATTCGACACGCAACTGCGCCGAGCAGTGGATTTTTCGGAACTGACTTTCGATGGCAAGGCAACCGCTATCGGCGCTGCACTGCGAACAATTGCTGAACGTTATCGTGAGAGAGCGCTGGCGGGTGTGGTTCTGCTTACAGATGGCAACGCAACCGATATGGGTGACAAGCCCTACGATCTATCGGATTTGCCGCCGATCTATCCTGTCGTTATCGGTCAGGCCAGATCGCAAAGGGACCTTGCTATAGCGAACGTCGCTGTCACCCAAACATCCTTCGAAGACGCCCCGGTCATGATTCAGGCTGACGTTGAGGCGGTCGGGTACTCTGGTCGTGAAGTCGCGGCTGATCTGCTTGATGAGTCAGGCATTCTGGTTGAACGACAGCAATGGAAGGTCGCAAAGAGTGACGATAAACAGGTTTTTCGTTTTCGATTGCGCCCGGATAAGACTGGTGTGCTTTCCTATCGTCTGCACGTTGGCGAAATCATTCCCGGCGAGCAAACGGGCCAATCCGAAATACTCCAGGAGGCGACAGGAGCCAATAACGACCGCGCGGTTGTTGTGGATCGTGGCAAGGGTCCGTACAGGATTCTGTATGTCGCGGGCAGGCCCAACTGGGAATATAAGTTCCTCCAGCGAGCGGTCAGTGAAGACGAGCAGGTCCAAATGGTTGGGCTGCTCCGAGTCGCAAGGCGGGAGCCAAAATACGATTGGCGAGGCCACGCAGGCGAGCAGAGCAATCCTCTTTATCGCGGCTTTGATCCTGAGGACCAGGAGCAGACCGAGCAGTACGACCAACCCGTTTTCGTTCGCCTTAACACGCGCGATGAAACGGAGCTTGTCGATGGTTTTCCGAAGACGGCCGAAGAATTGTTCGGCTATCACGCGGTTATCCTCGATGATGTAGAGGCGGAATTCTTCTCCCACGACCAGATGAAACTTATACGTCGGTTCGTTGCTGAACGTGGTGGCGGTTTTTTAATGCTGGGTGGAAAGGAGTCGTTCCAGAAGGGCGGCTTCGAAGGCACCGACATAGGCGCAATCCTACCGGTCTACATGAATAACTTTGATGAAGGGCCTGCTGCAGGTCAGGTCCGCCTTCATCTGACGCGCGAGGGTTGGCTGCAGCCATGGGCCAGACTGCGCGACAACGAACAGGATGAACAGCAAAGGCTGTCGCAGATGCCCGAGTTCCTGGTCCTCAACCGTTTGCAGACAGTCAAGCCCGGGGCCAGCGTCATAGCCACCATAGGCGACGAGCAAAGCGGGTCTTTGCCCGCCCTGACTGTTCAGCGTTTCGGGAACGGTCGCTCGGCTGCACTTGCAGTCGGCGATATTTGGCGATGGGGTCTCAAGCAGGCCGACATGCGCGGCGACATGAACAAATTCTGGAGACAAACGCTGCGGTGGATGGTTGCGGATGTGCCTAACAGGTTATCGATTCAGGCGGTGGACAATCCCGATCAGGCAAATCAAGCGATAGCATTGCGAGTACAGGCCCGCGATAAGGGCTTCGAGCCATTGGAGAATGCCACTGTTGCGATAGAAGTGCGCGAACCTCAGGGCGAGACTGTGCGACTGACAACCGAGCCTTCAGCGGGTCAGGCCGGACTGTTCGAGGCTGCTTATGTCCCTCGTTCCAGTGGTGGTTACTATGCCAAGGCAGTAGTGGCTGATGCTGAGGGAAACGAGCTTGGCAGCGCTGAAACAGGATGGGCTTTCGATTTTGAGGCTCGTGAATTGAGATCGATACAGACCAATCGCCAGCTTCTCGAAAGAATCGCAAGGCAAACTGGAGGCAGGGTAATTGAAATTGGCGAATTGAGTGACTTCGCCCGCAGTTTGCCCACTAAGAACGTTCCGGTCACTACTGTCTGGGTCAGGCCGCTCTGGGATTTGCCTGGTTTGCTGCCTGGAGTATTTCTGTTTATTCTCGTGTGTTTTGCAGCCGAATGGGCTCTTCGTCGTTGGGAGGGGATGCCGTGAATGTAGTTACGATGCTTTTGATTGGCGCCTTTGCGGCAGGTGCAACCGCCTCTTCGTCGCCACAAATCCAGCAGCAGGAACAGACGGTTATAGTTGTTGTCGGCGCAGGCGGAACTACAGAATATGCAGAACAATTTGCTAAATGGGTCGCCCTCTGGCAGCAGGCCTGCGAAGAAGGCGGCGCGAGATATGTTGCCATCGGCCTGGATAGCGATCCGAATACAACCGACCGCGAAAACCTGCAAAAGATGCTTACCGACGAGGCCGAACAGACCACTGCCGCTTTGTGGCTTGTCCTGATTGGGCACGGAACCTTCGATGGCCGGACCGCCAGGTTCAATCTCCGAGGCTCCGATGTTTCTGCCGACGAGCTGGCCCAATGGCTGATGCCGATTGTCAGGCCGACAGCAGTGATCAACACTGCTTCATCGAGTGCTCCGTTTCTGAAAAAACTATCCGCGCCGGGCCGTGTCGTCATCACGGCGACAAAGAGCGGCTTCGAGCAGAACTACGCGAGGTTTGGCGGATATCTCGCTGGCGCAATCATCGATCTGCAAGCCGACCTCGACAAGGACGGCCAGGTTTCCCTGCTCGAAGCGTTTCTGACCGCCTCTCATCGCGTCGATGAGTTCTACTCCGCAGCGGGGCGTCTGACCACAGAGCATGCCCTTCTCGATGATAATGGCGATTCTTTGGGCACGCCCGCCGATTGGTTTCGTGGGATCAGGCCGATCAAGAAAGCCGCCGATGACACTTTACTCGACAGCTATCGCGCCCACCAGCTCCATCTTCATTACAGTGACAACGAAACGAGCATGCCTCCTGAGCTGCGGGCCAGGCGGGATCGGCTCGAAATCGAAGTCCTCAAGCTCCGCGATAACAAGCAAATGTTCTCAGAAGAAGAGTATTTCTCGAAGCTGGAAGCGCTGCTCCTTGAAATTGCTCACATCTACAAGCAAACCGACGAACCACAGTGATATCCGCCTGACGCACGTCATCGTGCGTGCTTCTGACTTGGCAGTGCGATGATGAACGGCACACGGGTGGTTCCCTCGAAAGTATTAAGCTTAGTGCTTAACCACCCGTGCTTAACCATTCGATCATCTATATTACCCTACTTGTGCCTCCTGATGCAAGCTTCCCAAGTAGGGCTACTGAGACGGCCTCCAGCAACTTGTGCGACTATGCCCTAACGAACTGACAGAACTGCCGCCATGAACAATAGGAAAAGGTTAATCGCATCCTTTTTCGGCTGTATTTCTTATAATTGGGCGATCTGAATACGGCTTGATTGCTCTAACTGGGATTACGAACTATAATCCACACGGGACGTATATCTTCCAAGCGTTGGCGAAAGGACGGTTTTAAGGATTCTTGATTAAAAGGCAGCAAATACATATTAGAGGCAGGGTGCAGGGAGTGGGATTCAGACCCGCAGTCTATCGAATTGCGCGTTCGCTTGGGCTTTCGGGCTTTGTCTTCAACGACACAAAAGGCGTGACCATCGAGTTGCAGGGAGAGGATGGGAAGGTCGCAGAGCTGCTCAGCCGCTTGCAGTCCGCTTCCGATAAGCCCCCTTTATCGCAGATAGATTCGTGCGAGGTGCAGGAGATTCCTGTTGTAAGCGGCAAGAATGAGTTCACCATCAAGGCAAGTGATTCGTTCGGCTCGGCGCTTTCGCAGGTGACGGCGGATATCGCCACGTGCAGGCAGTGCCTCGACGAGATGAAGGACAAAAACGACTTTCGCAACGCGTATCCATTTATTAACTGCACCAACTGCGGCCCGCGTTATTCCATCGTTAAGACTATTCCCTATGATAGACCCAATACGACGATGTCGGTGTTCGAGATGTGCGAACGATGTGGAGCGCAATATACGGATGTAACGGACAGGCGATTTCACGCCCAGCCTGTTGCGTGTCCGGCTTGCGGGCCTCAAATATATCTGACAGACAAAAATGGAACCACCATCGAGAAAGAAAGCAGCGCAGCCATTGAACAGACTGCCAGGCTGCTCAAGGCTGGTAAAGTGGTGGCTATTAAGGGGATTGGTGGCTATCATCTTGCGGTCGATGCATTGAATGAGGATGCGGTCAAGAGACTGCGACAGCGAAAACGACGCGACCACAAGCCTTTCGCGCTGATGGCTGAGTCGATTTCTACTATAAGCAAGTATGTGCAAGTCGATGAGTCGGCGGAGAAATTACTGAAAAGCCCTGAATGCCCCATCGTGCTATTACCCAGAAAGAGGGATTGTGCTATTGCGTCTTCGGTGGCTTTGGGCGTCGGTACGTTGGGATTCATGCTGCCCTATGCACCTTTGCACCATTTGCTTTTTGCTGAGGGTCTTGAAATACTCGTGATGACCAGCGGAAATATCTCGGATGAGCCATTGATTTGTAAGAATGATAAAGCTCTTAAGAAGCTGGGCGACGTTGCTGACGCGTTTCTTATGCATAACAGGCTGATTTACAGACAGGTTGACGATTCGATTGTGCATTTCGTGGGCGGGGAGCCTGTCCCCCTGAGGCGGGCGAGAGGATACGTGCCAACGCCTGTTTTGCTCGAACAAGAATCGCAGCAGGACATATTCGCGGCAGGCGCGGATTTGAAGAATACCTTCTGCTTTGTCAAAGGCAACCAGTTGATATGCAGCGAGCATATAGGCGATCTTGAGGATGCAGAGGTCTATCACCATTACATCGAATCAATCGAGCATCTGCGGGGCCTGTTCGAAATCGAACCAAAGATTGCAGTCTGCGATCTGCACCCAGGTTATTTTTCAACGCAATATACGCGCTCACTGCAGGGTGTGAAGATGATACAGGTGCAGCATCATTGGGCGCACGTGGCATCAGTATTGATCGAACATGGCGTAGAAGGCCCTGTTATCGGGATCGTATGCGATGGCACAGGCTACGGGACCGACGGTGCCGTGTGGGGATGCGAATGTCTTATTGCATCACTTAGTACTTTTGAACGGTTCGGGCATCTGGACTATTTCAATCTCGCAGGCGGCAATCGGGCGAGCAAAGAGGCGATCAGACCTTTGATGGGACTGCTGCTTAAGACGTATGGCGATGATTTTGTTCTTTCGGACTTCCAATGGCTGCTTGAGCGGATCGAGCCTGAGATTTCCAAACAGCAGATTATTCTGGAGCAGCTTCGAAAGGACGTGAATATCGTAGAAACATCCAGTCTTGGCAGGGTGTTCGATGCTGTTTCTGGAATTCTGGGACTGGGCCGGCGTAATTATTTCGACGCCCAGTTGCCTATGGCACTGGAGGCGAGTATAGATTGTGGTGTCGATAGGGAATATGGTTACGAGTTCGTATCAGGGCCTGATGGAATAAAACTTAACCTGGGTGAAATGCTTAAAGAGCTTCTTGAAGATTTGCGCCAGCAGATTCCCACAGGCATAATCTCAGCGAAATTCCACAATAGCCTGGCCTCGGCGCTGTTTGGAATGGCTCAGAAGGCGAAAGAACAAACCAATTTGAACGCCGTAGCTGTAAGCGGTGGGGTCTTTTGCAACCGATATCTGGCGAATCGTGTGATTGGTTTGTTGCAGAAAGCTGGTTTTGAAGTATTATTTAACCACAAGTTCCCATCTAATGATGGTGGTGTTTCTGTGGGTCAGGCTGCAATAGCGACGAGCGTGGTGAGAAACAGATGATAATCGAGCGATTTGTAAATATGTGAAAGCTGTATTATGTGTTTGGCAATACCGGCAAGAATAATTGAACTCGAAGGCGATAAGGCGGTTGTTGATGCGATGGGCAATCGTTTCAAGGCAAAGACTACGCTGCTGCCCGACGCGAAGTTGGGGGACCTGGTGCTGGTTCACGCAGGTTTCGCCATTTCCCTCGTCGACGAAGAGGAAGCTAAAGAGACATGGCAGCTTTTCGAGCAGATCAACGAATTCGAGAGAACGAGGAACAAAATTTCAGGTTAAAACGACAAAAATATGCTCGACAGGATTGAGAAAGCAAAATCAGTTTACCAATCGGCTTGCGCCTCTCTCGGCAGGCAGATCAACATAATGGAGGTCTGCGGCACGCACACGGTCTCGATCTTTCGTAACGGGATCAGGTCGATCCTTCCGAAGAACCTCAAATTGCTTTCCGGGCCGGGATGTCCTGTTTGTGTTACAGATCAGGGATACATCGACAGGGTTCTGGAGTTGGCACAAAGAGAGGATTGCCTGATTGCCACCTATGGCGACATGATGCGCGTGCCTGGCAAGGCTGGCTCGCTCGAAACCAAGCAGCAAAAGGCCAATATAGAGGTTGTCTTGAGCAGCGAAGATGCACTGGCGCTGGCCAAAGACAATCCTGATAAAACGGTGGTCTTCATAGCGGTAGGTTTCGAGACTACTGCGCCGGCGACAGCGGTTGTTGTTAAGGAAGCGGCTGAGCAGTCTGTTGATAACTTCTGCATATTGACGGGGCACAAGCTTGTTGTCCCTGCGATGAGGGCCTTGCTATCGGGTAAGAATGACAAAATCGACGCCTTTCTATGCCCAGGCCATGTCAGCGCGATCATAGGATATGGAGCTTTTGGAGAAATCGTTCGGGATTTCGACCGTCCATGTGTCGTAGTGGGCTTTGAGCCTGTGCAGATTCTCGAAGGGCTCGCCGATATCTGCGCGCAAATGCAAGATGGCAAAGCAGAATTGAAGTCGCTTTATCATGCAGTCGTCACCGAACAGGGCAACGTTGCAGCTCAGCGGATTATCGATGAGGTATTCGAGCCTGCCGATGGCTATTGGCGCGGCATTGGCAAGATCGAGTCAAGCTCGCTACGGCTGAGAGAAAAATATGCTAGATTCGATGCTCTCAAGCGGTTTGGCATGACCGAAGAACCTGCAGATGACATTCCGGGGTGCCGGTGTGGAGAGATACTCTGCGGTTTGATAGATCCACCTGAATGCAGCCTGTTCGGGAAGAGCTGTACGCCACAGAAACCCGTAGGCACGTGTATGGTCAGTACGGAAGGAACGTGTGCGGCGTGGTATAAGTATGGCCAAAAGGGCGGGCGGACAACATGACAGACTCAAACGAGAGTATCCTGCTCGCACACGGTGGCGGAGGCCAACTGACCGAACAACTGATCCGCGAACATATTCTGCCTAAGCTCAACAACGATACTCTTTCTGATTTGGGTGATTCAGCAAAGTTGAATCTTGATTCAGGAGAGTTGTGTTTTACGACTGATAGCTATGTAGTGAAGCCGTTGTTCTTTAATGGTGGCGATATAGGCAAACTTGCGGTTTGCGGCACGATTAACGATCTTGCTGTTGCAGGCGCAAAGCCTGTTGCACTATCCTTGGGTTTGATAATCGAAGATGGATTTGATTTCGACTCGCTCGATAAGATTTTGGCCAGTATCGGCGAAACAGCACGAGAAAATAACGTCAAAGTCGTCACGGGCGACACAAAGACCGTGGAAACCGGTGCGGCGGACAAGATATTTATCAACACAGCGGGTATCGGGACAAGGATGCCCGGCATTGACCTTGGAATAAGCAACATTTCTGTCGGTGATAAAATAATTATAAGCGGCACCATCGGAGACCACGGCCTGACAATTATTTCCCAACGAAAAGGGATTAAGTTCGAATCTGTTTTGAAGAGCGATTGCGCCGCTCTGTCTCCTCTGACTTGTGAACTACTGGAAAATGTCGATGGCATAAGGTTTATGCGCGATCCCACACGTGGCGGACTGGCGGCAACTTTGAATGAAATTTCATCATCAGGCAACCTCAGTATCGAATTGAATGAGACTAAAATTCCAGTAGATCCAACAGTACGTGCCGCAGCGGAAATGCTCGGATTCGATCTTCTCAATATCGCAAATGAGGGCAAATTCGTTGCTGTTGTCTCGTCTGAATCAGCCCCAAAGTGCCTTGATATTTGCACAAAACATCCGCTTGGCTCAAATGCGAGCATAATAGGCAGCGTGGTCGAAACACGTGATATGCCTGTAGTGGAGATGATCACAAGTATCGGTGGCAGAAGAATCGTTCAGATGCCATACGGTCGAGAGCTACCGAGGATTTGTTAATGCACGAGGTCGCGATTGCACAGAGCTTGCTATCCGTGATCCTTGAGGAGGCGGAAAAACAGAACGCAAGGCCTGTACGCGCCATGATAAGCTGCGGAAAACTCTCTGCGGTGAATGACAATGCTCTTGGCTTTGCCTTCGACATCATTGCCAAAGGTACTATATGCGAAGGGCTTGAGCTGAATATCGAACAAAAACCCATTCGGGGCAGATGTAAAGACTGTGGTAATACGTTTAGTATCGAGCTTGACGATCCGCGATGCCCAAGCTGCAACACTGATAATTTCGAATTATTACCCGATGCACCCTTGATGCTGGAACAAATAGAATTTCAAACGGATTAATATCATGAAAAAGATAGATGTAGCCAAAAAGATACTAAACGAAAACGACCGGTATGCCTTTGAGAATATTCTCCTGTTGAGCAAGAAGAAGGTATTCTGCCTGAATATGATATCGTCGCCCGGCTCGGGCAAAACGACAATCCTTACAAAAACCATCACTGAACTGAGAGACAGGCTCAAAATAGGCGTAATCGAGGGAGACATCCAAACCGACATTGACGCAGAAAGAATCAGAAAGACAAAAGCGCCTGCAATTCAGATAAACACCGACGGCGCCTGCCATCTTTCAGCGGCGCAGGTGAGCGAGGCTCTGGAGAAACTGCCGATAGAGGACTTGGATTTGATTTTTATCGAGAATGTAGGCAATCTTGTGTGTCCGTCAGATTTCAATTTAGGAGAAAATGGTAAGGTAGTTGTACTTTCAGTGGCGGAAGGTGACGATAAACCGATCAAATACCCTGGCATTTTCGCAAAATCAAAGGCGCTTCTTATAAATAAAATAGATCTGCTCGAAGGAGGCCACGTGGATTTCGACATAGAGCGGGCCAAAGTCGATGCACGCATATTGAACAAAGACATCAAGATATTCCCTATCTCGGCCAAGACTGGAGAAGGTTTTGCCGAGTGGTGCAGTTGGCTGATCGACTCAACAACAGGTCTTTGAACGCTCTCTGTCACAGCAGGCAACACTGCAGCGTCTGACTGACTTATCCTTATACATATAGTCCGTGTTCGCGGATGTACTGCGCCACAGACGGATGCAGCATGTGGCTGACATCTTTACCTGCTGCAATACATTCCCGCACAGTAGTGCTGCTTACGTCAACAAGAGGTGTCGCCACAACATTTCGTCGTAGTTTTTCGATGCGTGCACGGCCCCAGATTGCCTCATATTGACCAAAATCGGGCTGATCGTACCCCGCGCGGTACATAGTGCAAATGTTACACGCATCAAGTAAATCGGCGATTTTGTGCCAATATTGCAGATCTTTCACTCCATCGGCGCCTACGAGCCAATATAATTCCGTAGGAGCATACCTACTCTGGAATGTCCTTATTGTATCAATAGTATAGCTTGGTGCGGGCTTGTTTAGTTCTAAATCATTGACTTCGAACTTCGGATTATCAGCGATCGCCAAAGCAATCATCTCGAACCGTTTGCTATCACCTGCTCTTGGTAAAAAGCCTTTCAACGGCGAACGTTTTGCCGGGATGAAAACAACTCTCTCGGCGCCAAGATAGTCACAAGCATGGGCCGCTACCTTAGTGTGACCGGCATGAATCGGATCGAATGTGCCACCGAACAATATTATCTTGTTTCTTTCCATAAAACAATTCACAGCTAAACTGTTGGATTCTCTATGCTATATTAAGCAACATGGAGTTAACTCTCAAGCCCTTTGTCAACTCTTGTAGGATACAACTTGAACACAAAAAAAAATGCCTTGCCTCTACGATCCATGACTCTTACTTATAACGGATGCACACAGTGACTAATTCAGCAAGGCTCCAATGGTCACGGTATAGTAATACTCACAGAATAAGCCGAGAGCGCCTGCAACATAAGTATACGTCCATCTGATGGAAATGCGAGTGTCTCTCGACGACAAAAAATAAGTCACTTCATATTGGCAATGACATCAAAACCACACAGGTCAACGGCTGCGATGCACGCGCACAACGTCTTGGTATGAAAATTTTTATAAAGAATTCATAAAGTACTGGACGATAAGAAAATATAAGATATTTTGCTTGGTTTTTCTTTAATTTGCATGACATGGTCTTATTTGTTAAGTTAGTATTCGAAATTGTGGTGTTAGTTGAAAAGGTTTAAGGATTTTTATCAGCCATATGGAGGTGATCAAATAATGGCAAAGAAGAAGAAAGCAGCAAAGAAGAAAGTAGCAAAGAAGAAAACAGCAAAGAAGAAAGTGGCAAAGAAGAAAGTAGCAAAGAAGAAAAAAGCCACGAAGAAGAAAGCAACAAAGAAGAAGAAAGCAACAAAGAAGAAAAAATAGTGTGGCAATGAACGAGGCTCCCTGCCGCTTATCGAAAGCATCAAGGGAGCTGCTGGCATGAGCCGGCGATTCAAGCCGCACCTTCAGCTTTCAACAAAAGGTTGCGTAAGGAACGGAAGTACCTGACAAAAATGAAAGGTCCTTCCGTTTTTTTTGCGCCGTTTCATAATTCTCCTTAGAGATTTCGTTCGATTGTGCGAAACGCATGCAAATCCCGGGCGGAACACCAAATCTTGCAATCTGTGCTCGATCACTTATACTGTCCGCAAATAATCAATCGTGTTAGGTGGATTCTCCACTGTTTTTAAGCAAGAGAGATTAAATGGACCACTTTGTTTACAGAAACGGCAAACTGACAGTCGAGAACGTGGAAGTTGAAAAGATAGCCGCTGAGGTCGGCACCCCGGCCTATATCTATAGTAAAGCAACATTTATCGACCATTTCAGGAAGATACAGCAGGCATACAGAGAGCTTGATAGCATGATCTGCTACTCTGTGAAGGCCTGTGGCAACATCAATATCCTGAAATTCATGGCCGAGGAGGGCTGTGGATTCGATGTAGTCAGCGGTGGCGAGCTGTATCGCGTTCTCCAAGCTGGAGGCGACGGGTCAAAAGTCGTCTATGCGGGTGTCGGGAAAACCGATGCAGAGATCGTCGAAGCAATGAGAGCGAACATCGCGTATTTCAATATAGAATCGGAAGCAGAGCTCGAAAATCTGATTCAACTGTCCGTCAAGAACGTTTCAAGCAAAAACGAGCGTTTAAAAGCGGCATTGAGAGTCAATCCGGACGTCGACTACAAGACGCATGCCTTTATAACCACCGGTAAGAAGGAAACCAAATTCGGTGTAGATATCGAGCGCGCTCTGAAAGTTTTTGCCAAATACGGTAATAACAGCGCCGTTAACCTGTGCGCAATACACGTGCACCTCGGAAGTGGTGGCAAGACAATTGATCCGTATGTTGAAGCCGTCAGGAAGATCCTGCCCCTGATCGACGAGCTCCGTAGCCAGGGTCACATGATCGAGGCGCTCGATCTCGGAGGCGGTTATGGCGCAGACTACGAATCGGACACCGTACCTTCAGCAGCAGAATATGCTTCGGGCATCGTCCCTCTGATAAAAGACAAAGGAATTAAGCTCATTTTAGAGCCAGGCAAGAGCATTTGTGCCAATGCAGGCATATTGTTGAGCCGTGTGTTGTACACGAAACAAGGCGGTAGCAAGAAATTCATCATCGTTGATGCAGGAATGAACGACCTGATTCGCCCTTCACTTTACGATGCGTTTCATTTCATCTGGCCGGCACAAGTGGATAGCAGGTTCGTACCTAAAGAGCGATCCAGGGACCTGACGATGGATGGGGTTGAGGTCGTGGATGTTGTAGGGCCAATCTGCGAAGGCGCCGACTTCCTGGCAAAGGACAGGGCTCTGCCGCCTGTCAAGCGTGGGGATATTCTGTCGGTTTTCACAGCGGGCGCCTACGGTTTTACTATGGCCAGTAACTACAACTCCAGAGGTCGAACGCCGGAAGTGCTTGTGGATGGTGATAAATTCTCTGTGATCCGAAGACGCGAGACTTATGAGGATCTCGTGGCTCTTGAGAAGTGAATGAGGCTGCTTTTACGGGTTCTTTCGCCACACCGGGCAATTCGTTGTGACTTAGAGGCTCCTCTCAACAAAACCTGTGTCAATCTTGTTCTTCACGAACAGATTATGAGATAGTATGTTCAGGCAGGCTGGGATTGTCGTCTTGATGGGCTCGATAGCGAACTCCTGCAAGGCCCTTCTCATGGTGGCAATTGCTTCGGTCCGCGTATCCTGATGCACTATAACCTTGGCGATCATAGAATCATACTTCGTCGAGACCTCCCAGCCCTGATGAACGTGAGTATCGACCCTTACGCCCGGACCGCCGGGAGGAATGAATTTTGTAATTATTCCTGGGGATGGCGAGAAGTTATTTGACGGATCTTCAGCGTTTATCCGGCACTCAATCGCCACACCGTGATGCCTGATCTTCTTCTGGTTCAGGATTATTGGCTCACCGGAGGCAATTCGCAACTGCCATTTGATCAGGTCGTGACCGGTGACCATTTCCGTCACAGGATGCTCAACCTGAATCCGCGTATTCGCCTCAATGAAGTAGAACTGACCGTCCTTATCCAGCAGGAACTCAACCGTTGCGGCGTTCACATACTTTGCTTCTCTTATGATTCGCAACGCCGACTCGCAAAGTTTGTTTCTCGTAGGTTCGTCCAACACAGGACAAGGCGACTCTTCGATCATCTTCTGATGTCTGCGCTGAATTGAACAGTCTCTCTCGAAGAAGTGCACGGCATTACCGTCATTGTCCGCCATCACTTGGACTTCAACGTGCCGCGGTTCCACTATGAATTTCTCTAAATAGACAGTGCCGTCGCCGAAAGCGACTACCGCCTCGTTGCTCGCTGCACTCAAGGCCGATCTCAGGCTGATGTCATTATGCACGACCCGCATCCCTCGTCCTCCGCCACCGGCGGCAGCTTTTATAATGATCGGATAACCCATCTCGTTTGCGAGTTTCAAGGCTTCAGACTCATTTTCAATCGCACCATCGGAACCCGGCACTACCGGAGCCCCGGCCTTGGCGGCCAGCTTGCGGGCCTGGACCTTATCACCCAGTAGTTGCATCGCCTCGACCGGTGGTCCGATGAATGTTATGCCGCACTCGGCGCATATACGGGCGAAACTTATGTTCTCGGCAAGAAATCCGTAGCCCGGATGTATCGCCTCTACGTCTGCAATTTCTGCGGCGCTTATGATACGAGGGATATTGAGATAACTGTCTGCGCAGTCGGCGGCGCCAATACATATGGCTTCGTCGGCCAGGTCAAGATAAGGCGCAGTCTTGTCAGCTTCCGAATAAACCGCTACGGCTCCTACGCCAAGCTCGTGGCACGCGCGGATAATCCGCAATGCTATCTCACCTCGGTTTGCGATCAGGATTCTTGAAAACATAAGCTGTAGTCACATGTGTTTGGGCACGTATAAGCCGAAAGGCCAGCCCCAAATACTTCGTTTACTTGTCAGTCAGGTCGAATTTTGAAGAGCGGCTGGCCGAACTCCACTGCCTGGCCATTATTTGCGAGGAGGGCAACAACAGTGCCGTTAGCCTCGGCCTTGATCTCATTCATCACCTTCATTGCCTCGATTATGCAGACCACTGTATTGGAATCAACATGCGATCCAATCTCAACATATGGCTCTGAGTCAGGGCTGGGCGCTTCATAGAATGTTCCCACCATAGGAGATTTTATCTCCTCCAGAGCCTCTTCCTGTTGGGCATTGGCGCCGGCCTCGGCAGGGGATTTGTGGGCAACAGATGGCCCCGGGATCATGTTTGCACCGCCCGTCACGAATGGGATAGCCGTTATCGTCCCACTCGAAGGCGCCTGGGGCTGGGCGCGCTTCAGAAGAATCTTGTCATCGTCGTGCCGCAGCTCGACTTCTACAAGATCGTGGTCTCTCATTATCTTTATAAGTTCTTTTATCTTCTTCAGATCGGCATCATTTTCCGACATCTTAGCGTCCTTTCCTGAGGGTTAAACGCCCACCAGGAGCGATTAGCCTCCAAACCACCCACGGCAAAGTGCCAGAGCAGAGCTATATAAGTATAGTCCCATCATCATTTCTTGCAAGAGATTAGTGTCTCGCCTAAAATCCGATACCCGATATATCTTCACTATCGGAGCTTGGGCGGGTATGTCAGGCGCCCAGGTTGTAGAGTCGCTTTTATCGAGCTCCCCGACCAGCCGGGCAGTCAAGCTTGTAATACCTGCCCTTAACCAAAAAATGTACACATGGCAGCCTCTCAAATCTTCCGACGCACACGGATTCAAGACTGCCTGTAGGGAGAGTAATCCATACAACCATGATAAAAAGTCCTATAATATAATCGTTCCCAATATTATTTCAAAGGCCAGAATAAAATCTTGTGCAGAGAGGTTGTAAAGCGCTGAACATCAAGATTGACTTTCCAACACACGGCTGTTCTAATCCTTTCGATGGTGGCTTGTCTATAGGGGTCATAGCAAGTAGTACAAATAACTGCATGGAAATGATGAAGGAAACCACATCGCCATACCATGATGCAGTCCTGAAACGACAACAGAAGGTCGCCTAGGGTGATGAATTGCATAGTTCGGCAGTTTGAATGTTAAGTGTCTGTCCGGAGATGCGGAAGATGAGCCAGAAGAAAAAATCCAAAGAACACAAGAATATCTCCATAATTGGCGATGGCGGCATGGGAACGGTTCTGGGGATGTTACTCTGTGAGAAGGGCATGTCGGCCCGGATGTGGGGTTACGATGCCGAGCAGTTAGGTGAGTTTGCTCGACGACGTGAGAACATGAAGTTCCTGCCCGGCTATCGGATACCGGATAGCCTTGTTCTTGAGCCTGATGACGCGAGCATCATGGCCGGGGTGGATTTGGTCGTCTCGGCCGTGCCATGTCAGTATATGCGCCGGGTGTGGGAACGATTGAAGGATCACCTTCCTGAGAATGTTCCTATTGTATCGGTCGCCAAGGGGATTGAGAACGGGACTCTTCTTCGCCCGACTCAGGTACTTGCCGATGTTATCGGCGGGAACGTCCAATGCGCCGTACTAAGCGGACCAACGATAGCCGATGAATTGGCGAGAAAGCTCCCTGCAACAGCTTGTGCGGCCGCCGAAGATACCGATTTGGCTGAGGCGGTCCAGCATATCTTCTCCGACGACGTTCCCTGGCTGCGCGTATACAGCAACACAGATGTTCTGGGGGTTGAATTGGCTGGGGCTATGAAGAACGTCATAGCCATAGCAGCGGGTATCATCGATGGGCTCGGCCTTGGTGATAATGCCAAAGCTGCACTTCTCACAAGAGGCCTGGCGGAAATCACACGGCTCGGATTGGCGATGGGCGCCAGACAGGAGACTTTTGCCGGGCTGACGGGCCTTGGTGATCTTGTAACAACCTGTATATCGCCCACGGGAAGGAATCGTTCTTTTGGTGAGAGAATAGGAAGAGGCGTTTCAGTTGAGCAGGCAAAAGGGGTAACCGAGTCCGTTGTGGAAGGCATAGCCACCTGCGAATCGGTGGTTGCCCTTGCTGACCGCTACGATGTCGAGATGCCGATCACTCAAGCCATTTACCACGTCATTTTCAAAGGCAAGTCTGTCCAGGCGGCGTTGAGCGATCTGATGAGTCGCCGGCTGAAGCCTGAGTAGAATAGCTGATTATAATTATATGCGGTCCTATAAGGACCTGTGTGTTGCGATAAACTAAGTCCTATAAGTTAGCATCCGCGTTTTTTCCCATTTGTATGCAGGCGGTAATCCCTGTGTGCGTCTGTTTTGCCCACACGCCCTCCGATACACTTGATCTGCCTTGGCAATTCGGCTCAAGGTGTTCAGACCAATTATGAATGATTGGTTGAGGTGCGAGAATGGTGGCGTTGAAACGACCCAACCGACGGTTTTATAGGAAGCTTTGCCAAGATTCCGCCAATTGACTTGAATATGCCGTAAAGATTGCTCTTGGTTATTGGCTGATTGGGTTTGCGTTTCATATATTTTAGTTGGCGCCATCCGGATTCGATGGGGGTTGATGTTCACTTTGGTTTCAGTGGCCCCAATAGTATAGTGCAGGCCGAGGCTAGGAACCCCGATGAATCAGATTATGACGTGGCTGCCATAAACGAACGATGTTGGAGCACACGACATATCAGTAATAAAAGTCGTAAGCTAAAAATGGTAATGGATTAACGTCATATGTTGGGTTTCCTTAAAAGCCGCGCCTATACAATTGGTGTTGACCTGGGAGACGATACCTTGAAGCTTGTTCAGCTTACTGAAAACGGCAAGGGTGTCAATCTGATCGCCGGCAGGAGCGAATGTCGGCCAAAGGATATCGAACCAGGCAGTAGCAGTTGGCAGAAATGGGTTATCGACGCGATACATCGTTTGATGTCAAACGACGACTTTCGGGGCAAAGACGCTACAGCAGCAATGCCTTCGAATAACTTGTACATCGATCACATGAAGATGCCAAAGAAGAGTGAAGGCGAAGTTCAGGAAGCACTTTTTTCAAGGATTAGACAGAAGCTGCCGTTCCAGGCGACCATAGAAAATACAGTGGTAGAGTACTTCCCTACCGAGAACGACAATGTGCTGGTTATGGCTGCTGAACGCGCGATCATCGACAGGCTGCTCGCAATATATGAAAAAACAGGTTTGCATCTCAAAACTATCAGCGTGTGGCCCATGGCTCTGACAACCTGCTATGCGAAGTTTTTCGGTAGACGTCAATCCGACCTGGACGCGGTTGTGATGCTGCTCTGTATCGAACCGACCGTTGCGAATGTTGTGATATGTCGTCACAAGAATCCGCTTTTCGCTCATTCGATATCGATCGGTGCTGAACAGTTTGGTGATGAACAAGCCGTAACCAGATTGGTTCTCGAGTTGACCGGGTGTAGGCGACAGTTCTCTTCCATTTACAGAGATGTGCAGATAGAACGATTGATATTCCTGGCTGGCCGGGGGATAGACAAAGAGATATGCACGGCGATAGCCAGGCAGTTGGAAATACCGGCACAAGTGGGAGATTGTCTGGCGGCGGTTAAAATCGCCGAATCTTATCGTCTGGGAATAGACAGAAGAACACCGGCTGCATCGCAAGCTGGAGAAGTGCAAAGACAACAACAGGTAAACTGGGCTACCGCCTTTGGACTCTGCTTGTCATAGAACTATCGCAGATTAGCGATAGTCGGAGCAGACGTCAGAGGTGTGGAGGTTTAATAGGATATGGTCAACATAAACTTCGTTCCGGATGATTATGTTCAAAGCACAGAGTCACGCAGGGCGAACCTGATGTGCCTCGTGTTGTTCCTGGCTGTGATGGCCGCCCTCGTAGGCTCGTCTGCAACAATCGAGATACGCCAGCGATCATGCCGGGCCCAGGAAGAGCTTGTTAATACGAGGATGACGCAGGCGCGTGAGGCGATCAAGCAGTTCGAAGAACTCCAAAGAAAACGAAAAGAAATGATGAAGACAGCATTGACTACCGCAGAGCTGCTCGAACCGGTGCCACGCAGTATCCTGCTGGCGTCGCTGACAAATAATCTGCCGGTCGGTGTATCTTTATTGAAACTCGATCTGGTCCAAAAAGAGCCCAAACCGACAAATCGCACCGTGACAACAAGCAAGTACCAGGCCGCCCAGGCGAACAAGAACAACGAAGAGCTTCTACAAGCGAGGATATCGCAGGAAAGGCTGCTGGAGACATTCATAGATATCTCCGGAACGGCGCCGAGCGATCTTCAGGTCGCGTCGTATATTGAACGTCTGGCCAATTCGGCATTGCTCACTGATGTAGCGCTTGTTGAGTCAAAAGAGCGTAAGGTCGACGACTCGAGTTTCAGACAGTTCAAGCTGAAGGCGAAGCTCAGCGGTGATGTGCATCTGACAAATGAAGATGTCGACAGTATCAGAGTCGGCGGGGAACGCTCTGTTTACAGGTTTTAATTGGGGCGATCTCCAATGATTTTTCGACACTGATTGAGGCGATTCAGTTGGGCGTATGATGAGGACGGAATTATGACAAGCAGTATACGAAAGTTGGTGTTTTTTGTATTACTCGTGGGCGTAGCGGTAGCCGGCTACCAGTACATGATCAAGCCGGCAAACAAACACCTTGCTGAGGCCAAGACAAGAGTCAACACCAAGCTTACCAAGCTGGATGAGTTCGAGAAAGCCCAGGCTGCAGCCAAGAATATCAGCAAACAGCTCGAACAGTTGCAGGAGGCAATCGAATTTTTTGAGAGTAAGCTGCCTCCCAAGAGCAAGATTCATGAGGTTCTCGAACAGGTTACGGTCATTGCTCAGACAGAAGGCCTTGAGCCAAAGACAATTCGCACTCTCGATAAGAAGGATAATAACGGCTACATAGAACAGCCGTTGGAGATGTCTTTGGCCGGTGACTTCAAGTCATTCTATTCGTTCCTTTTGGAGTTGGAGAAGCTGCCGCGAATAATGAAGATTCGCGAGTTGAAGATAGACAAGGAAAAAAAGGAAGAAGGTCGGATAGTGGCCGACTTTGTGGTGAGTATATTCTTCCAGAATAAGACCTCTTAGGTCTGATTGCAGACTTGTCGGCGACGCGCCATCACTGATGGCTATTCGCCGGACACTGAAACGGAGCATAGCTATGTTATCTTTCCAACGTGAAAACAGCTCGGAGGAACCTCTGGCGGACAAGCCGGGCGGCTCAAACCAGGATGGCGAATACTATACCGTGGCGACCCGGGAGAAACAGGTCCGTAAGAGTACGACGTTGCTCGCCATCCTGTTCGTGATCGGGCTGGTGTGTCTCGGATACATGATAAAGAGAACGACGCCAAAAGCGGCCTCCGCATCTGAAACTAACACCGAGGAGACAGAAATTCAGTCGGCTATGGCGAGACTCACCGGTGTTAAATCAGAGATATTCAACAAGATGGGTGAGATTGTGAACAAGTTCTATGAATTCTCCGGCGTAAAGCAGGTGAAGGTCGACGAACTTGCGAAGAATCCGTTTGAGTTCAAACTGTTCCTGACGGACATACAGCCTGATGGAGATACAGGGCAGACAATACCGGATGTTGACGTTGAAACGCTCAAACGCAGGCAGATGGCTAAGCAGGCAAAAGAGCTGAAGGTCCTGAGTATTATGGAATCGAATCGCGGCAATTGCTGCATGATCAGCGATAAATTCCTTTATGAAGGTGATATGATAGAAGGCTTCAGGATTATGGAAATCAGGGAGGACCGGGTCAAACTTCTATGGACACCTCGCAGAGACCAGGCGGCGGCAACAACACAACTTGAAGATCTTGAAATTGTTTTGAAACTATCGGAATGAAACTACCCTTCGTATTTAGAAAAGAATCGGGCCCGCACGAACCGGCAAAAGGCGGGCCACATAGTTCGCACGGCGAAGCTTCGGCTGACCGCATATGGTCCGACGACGAATCGGTGCAGGGACTTAGTGACCTGTATTCGCCGGAAAGGACTTCCGAAGAATCGCAGGTGTACGACATCGCGGACGTCTTGCTTGACATGGGCAAGATTGACACACAGCAGCACAATCGGGTGCGCCAGGAGCAGCGATCCAGGCAGGGTTGCGATGTGGCCGCACTGCTGCTCAAGACCGATGCGATAAGCGAGGACGACATACTGACCGCCAAGGCCCGGATTTACGGCCTGGAGTTTCGGCACGTCGAGCCACATGAGGTTCAGAAGGAAGCATTCGAGAAGCTCGATGCCGACTTCATAAAGCGCAGTTCAGTCTGTCCGGTCGCAATAGAGGATGGAACTTTGATTGTAGCGACATGTGAACCGGCGAACATCTTTGCTATTGAAGATGCGAAAAGACAGACGCAGATGAACGTCAAGGCTATCGCATGCAGCCCTGCGGACATCGAGCGAATATGCGATTCCTTTCAGGAAGAAGAAAAAGTCGACTATAACCTCGACGACATCATAAGCGATATGACCGATGTTGAGGTTGTCCAGGATGAACAGGACGAATCTGAAGACCTCGAACGGATGGCCGGGCAGTCTCCGGTAATCAAGTTCGTCAACTATGTAATTAGCAATGCGATACGAGAAGGCGCAAGCGACATACACATTGAGCCAAAGGCCAGGATCATGAAGACGAGGTGTCGAATTGATGGGGTTCTCTTCGAGCTGATGCAGTCACCACTGAAGATGCATCCGGCCATTGTCTCCCGCATCAAGATCATGGCCAATCTCGACATATCGGAACGACGTCTGCCCCAGGACGGCAAGATTTCAGTAATCGTCGGGGGCAGAGAGGTGGACCTGAGGGTTTCAACATTGCCGACCAGTCAGGGTGAGAAAGTAGTAATCCGCGTCCTTGACAGCAACTCAGTGCTGCGAGGTCTCGAACAATTGGGTATGGAGCCTGACGTGAAGGAGTCTTTCGGCGAACAAATCGCCTTGCCCCACGGAATCATGCTGGTAACCGGTCCTACCGGTTCGGGCAAAAGCACGACTCTTTACACTGCATTGTGCCAGATGGACGGTGAGACGTTGAACGTCTCCACGGTGGAAGACCCGGTAGAGTATGAGCTGGACTTCTGCAATCAGGTTCAGATCAACGACAGGATCGGCCTGAATTTTGCCGTCTCCTTGAGATCTCTTTTGCGACAGGACCCCGACGTGATAATGATCGGTGAGATTCGAGACAATGAGACGGCCCGCATTGCGGTCCAGGCTGCCCTGACCGGCCATATGGTTCTCTCGACACTGCATACAAACGATGCGGCCAGCAGCATCACAAGACTGGTCAACATCGGCATCGATACATATTTGATAGCTGCTTCGCTGAATTCCGTGCTTGCCCAACGTCTCGTGCGGAGAATTTGCCCGAAGTGCAAAGAAGCGTACCAGATACCGGAACAGCTCCGCAAATACATTGTGCGAGCCGGAGTCGAAGCGGACCAGCTTTTCCACGGTGCAGGCTGCGATGCGTGTAGAGGATCCGGTTACTCGGGCAGGGTGGGCATATACGAGCTGCTGATCGTGAACGATCGATTCAGAGACATGATAAACAAGGATGCCTCGATGACGAATATGCGCCGCGTGTTTCGTGAAAGCGGCCGGCATAGCTTGTTTGACGATGGTATCATGAAGGTTAAACAGGGGCTGACAACTATAGAAGAAGTGCTGCGAGTCACCGAGGTTTACGGTATGAACGAAGATGAAGTATTCGTTGAGAATGCCAGCTGAGCAACAGCCGGGCACAAGAGGCCATTATAAGGATGTCTTGTATGCTGAACGTGAAAACCATACTCCAGGAAGCAATAACCAGGGACGCAAGTGACGTGCATATCAATGTCGGCATGCCGCCGGTATTGCGGAAAAACACGGAACTGATCAATCTTAGCATGCCACCCGTCACAAACGAAGACGCCAAAGAGATGGTTGTCTCAATGGTTGGGCCCGATAGATTTGAGAAGTTCACTCAGAGTATGGACCTTGACTTCTCGACGAGTATCGAGAATGGGCATCGATTCCGTGTCAATGCGCACTATCAGCGAGAAACGATTGCAATTTCGTTCAGGGTCATCCCGAATCAGGTGTTCTCAATCGATGATCTGCATCTTCCACCGATAGTAAAGGAACTGACGGACCTGCCCCGCGGTCTTGTGCTCGTCACGGGCCATACGGGCTCCGGCAAAAGTACCTCTCTGGCGGCTATGGTCGACGTAATAAACAGGAAATACAGAAAGCGTATCATCACGCTGGAAGACCCGATCGAATACCTGATAGAGAACAAGAAGAGCATGGTCGAGCAGCGTGAGGTCGGTTTCGACTGTCCGACATTCGCATCCGGTCTCAAGCACGTGCTGCGTCAGGACCCCGATATAATCATGGTCGGCGAAATGCGAGATCTGGAGACAACGAGCTTCACGATTACAGCCGCCGAAACGGGCCACCTCGTCTTCAGCACGCTGCACACTATCAACGCCGCACAGACGGTGGAAAGAATCATTGACATTTACCCCGCCGCACAGCAGAACCAGATTCGAGCAATGCTCGCCAACACACTTCAGGCTGTCGTTTCCCAGACGTTATTCAGACGGGTGGATCAACCGGGTATGGTCCCATGCACGGAGATACTCCTGTGCACCTCGGCGGCACGCAACTGCATCCGTGAAAACAGGATCTATGAAATATCGAACATCATAGAGACATCCCGCAGGTTGGGAATGCAGAACCTCGATAACAGCATCTCAGAGATGTACTTCAAGGGTTACATAGACCGGGATGAAGCGATCAATCGTTCGAGCAACCCGGGTAAAATGGAGAAGGTGCTGGTGCCTCCTGATGAATTTGAAGTTGTAGAAAAGCCAAATGCAGTTGGTCTCCGACGATAGGAAAGATTAAAATGTTCCAGGACACTTCTAATACACATCAAAGCGCAACAGCGCTTGAAGAACCAAGGCAACGAATCCGAGCTTCACATGCAGATGCGTATCACGGTAATGAGCCGAAATCACATACCTCTCGCTCACCGCAGAGCACGATAGACAAGATCCGCAACTTCCGGATTGATTTAGGCCCAAGCAGAAAAGACATACTGAACTTCACCAATCAGCTCGCAGTTATGGTTCGGGCCGGAATAAGCCTCCAGGACTCTCTCGAAGCAATAGGCGAGCAGCATCACAACGAACGCTTCAAGCTCACTGTCAGAGACATAAAGGAGAAAATTGAAGAGGGGCAGAGTTTTTCACAGGCTCTTTCAGAATATCCGCAGGTTTTCACTGAGCTATACATAAACATGGTTGCTGCAGCCGAAATTTCAGGCTCGCTCAGCGACATGCTGCAAAAGCTTGCTGAGTATCTTGACTCGGAAGCGGAAACTCGTTCGCAGATCAAAGGCGCAATGGTCTATCCAATCATCATAGCGACTATGGCCGTCTCAACGACGATCTTTCTGCTCTGCTTCGTATTGCCGCGGTTCACCGCCATATTCGCGGGCAAGGAACATCTTTTGCCTGCGCCGACAAAAGCTCTGATGGCCAGCAGCGCATTTTTACGCGGCTATTGGTATTTCATAGTGCCGGTTATCGCCGCCTGCGCATGGGCCTTCTGGCATTTCATCGGCACAACAACGGGCAGACGCTGGTGGGATAAGACCAAATTATCTCTGCCACTGCTAAGCACGCTTTGTCGAAGCCTGTATATAAGCAGAAGCCTGCATACAATGGGAGTGCTCATTAGGGCGGGAGTTCCGATTTTGAGCACAATTTCAATAACAGCTCAAATAGCAGGCAATGTTCTCTACAGGGAAATGTGGCTCAGCGTGCACGAGGAGGTGCGGCAGGGCAGGAAGATCGCATCAAGCCTTGTGCAGTACGGCTTGATGCCAAGCAGTGTGGTACAGATGATAAGGAGCGGTGAGGACTCCGGCACAATGGGGGATGTGCTCAGGGACGTTTCCCTCTATTATGCGAGAGAACTAAAAACGGTCATCAAGACAGTCACATCCATGATAGAACCCATAATGATAGTCTTGATGGGTGTTCTGGTGGGTTTCATTGCAATGAGCATAATCCTGCCCATATTCAAGATGTCCAGTCTTGTTATGGGCAAGTAGAAGTATAGCACGATCATTCGCTCGAATCGCGGCATGGGGACAAGGAGAATGAAAAGGGGTGGTTTCACACTTATTGAGGCGCTCATGGCTGTAGTGCTTGTGGGTCTCGCAATTGCGGCACTCGTCGGCGCCAACATCGCTTTCACTAGCGCCAACGGCTTGGGGGCGGAGCTTTCAACAGCCGAGTTTTTGATCGAACAGATCAGAGAGCTTACTGCTACACTGCCTGTGATCGATCCGCAGACGGAGATTGCTGTGTTCGGCCCGGAAGAGGCTGGTTCTTCCAGCTATGACGACATCGACGACTTCAATGGGGCAAGCTTCTGCCCGCCGATCGCAAGAGATCGAAGCACGCTAAACGACCTCGCTGCGTATCGACAGAGCATACAGGTCGAGAATGTCAGCAGCACGAATTTCGAGCAGGTCGTAACAGACCACGGCAGCAGCTTCGTGCGAGTCAGAGTCAGCATTTTGCTGGGCGCGAAAGAAGTAAGTTCGACCCAATGGATTCGGGCAAGATATTAACAGGCGGATACTTGAGAGCCGTGTGTTTGCCGGCTTCACGGGAGCAGTAGTCCTGCAAGGGGGTGTTCTATGTCACGCAGGCACAATAGATTTAGAAGAGGCTTCACCATCGTGGAGATGTTGATAGCCCTTGCAATAACGGCGATGCTTTTGACCGCCGTGGCGGTTGCCTTCAACGCCTCAATGACCAACTATATCGAAAATGGAAATACATTCAGATCGATAAACGATGCAAGACAGGCGCTGTCGCGTATTACGACTCAGTTGCGAACTGCTATCGCCGTGAACCCGGCCGCAGCAAGCAATGAGTGTGCGTTGATTGCTGCCGGTGGTTCAGACATCACATATCGATACAACAGTACAAACAACACTCTTTACCTGGTCACCAACGACGATGCGACCGATAGCGATTACGTGCTGTCTGAAAATGTCTCGGCGATGACTTTTGCTAAGGAAACGTTCATTGACGGTTCGGAAATCAAGGTCAGAAGCGTTCAAATCTCGATGACCGTTGGCAACGGCAGTGTCGAGCAAAAGCTCGCTGCCGCGGCTGTTGTTCGCAAGAATCTTTAGCGAGAGCCTTGATACAGAGGATAATCTCTGGGCTGTGGAATGTCAGCTCACCGATGGTCCCGGACCCGTTGCTGTCGTAAGCTCATCGCTCGCCGCATGTTGTAGGCATAATACAATGCATAAATAACGCTCAATATCACGATTCCGCACAAAAAATCCTTGATATAAACCATATCCAGCGTAAACTATGGCCAAGATTTGGGGCGGTTAGCTCAGTTGGCTAGAGCGCCTGCTCGACACGCAGGAGGTCGTTGGTTCAAGTCCAATACCGCCCATTTCCCTAAAGTATGAATATATAAGTACTTGCCCTTCAATTGCCATCTGCTTAAAGACCCTAATTTACCCTGAAATCTCCTCGGGCGTCATTTTGGCGTCAGTCTTTTTCGAGCTTATGCCATTCTCAACAGTATCAATTAACTGTTGGATAACCTTAGCAGCTTTTGCTTCATGCTCGGCGTCAACCTGATTATAGAACTCGGCGGTGGTTGCTATATTACTGTGCCCCATCAGTTCTTTGACCACATTCATTGGCAGGTAATCCGCCCAGTTTTGGCCCGCACACTTTCTTAATGTATGAACAGTGAATTTGCCGACCGGTTTGATACCCGCCCGTTTGCAATGGCTTCTGAAGTTTCTCAGAATATTGTTGATCATATAGCGGTTACGCCACGGTTTACCTTCCTTTCGGAGATTTTGCCATCGGAATATGATGCGTTGTAGCCTATCTTCTGTCAACAATATGTATGGCACCTTCTCCGGTGCTTCAATCTGCCATGCTGCCAGAAGCCTAAGCGTATGTTCGGGAAGAGGTATCCGTCGTGCTTCACGATCTTTGATTCTGAAAGGTGGTAATTCAGATGTTGCCTCACGGTTGCTGATAATCAACCTACTATTCTCGAAATCCACAACGTCCCAAGTTAGACTGAAGGCTTCACCCATACGTATGCCCGTCGTATAAAGCAGTGCATACGCCACCCTAACCCGCAAAGTAGGTGCCACATTGAGCAAGGCATGATATTCCTTCACGGGCATTCGATACCATTGCTTCACGGCAGGCTTCTTTGCTCGAAGGTGCTGAAAGGGATTGACTCTTATCGATCCCCATTGTACATCGCTTCCAAAGATGGTTTTGCAGTGACGCTTGATTTGCTCACGGCTCCAGTCGGATAACTGTTTTCCTTGATGGCCGATGGCCTTGCTTCGCTGTTGCGAGATGAAAATGGCCGCTTTCCTTGGAGTGATCTCCGGTAGAAGCGTTTCATTACCGAAGTATTTGAGCAGTCGGCTGATTGTCTGTTCGTACAGTTCCAAGGAAGCATGTTGCAGTTCTGTCCGACGAGTGCTCAGCCAATCCTGGCAGAAGGCCGTTAAAGTGGTGTTAGGCGAGCTGTCTCGTCGAACACCTTGGCTGAGATATTGTCTTTTTTCTGCTTGAAACTCTTCAGCTTCAACCTTCAATTTGAAAGATTTGCTGTACCGTCTCTGTTTACCGGTTTCGGGATCATATTCGCCAAACCAGCGGATAATCCATGGTTTTTTCTTCCGTGGATCACGGTATCAGAAACGGGTTATTTTGAGGGATAAACGGAGGGTGAGTGCATTACGATGCACTGAATGACACTGCGATTGAATGGTGTATTTGTAAACATAACTGTAAACTCATGTCCCTGTCTTGACCTTGCTGACTGCGAAGTGACCCAGGCCTCTGACTGCTGCTTTTAATTCTGTATTATTTCGTGATACACTGGTGCTAGTGCATGAATCAAACATAAAACACAATACGCTCACTGACTAACAATTAAACGAACCTTAAACCGGGATTTGCCATTTAAGCTCATAGTCGGTGCTCTTGCACACCATGTTGTCAATGATACCACATCGGGGCCTCGATTCCAAAGCCGATTGCTTTAGATATACTGAGTGTCTAACGTCAATAATAAATTCCCTCCGCATTGACTCCCGCTCTTCTTGCCCGGATGATTATTTGTATCCTATGAGGCCTGATTGTGGTAATATTAACCGTGTTGTGTGTAGGATTACCGATCATGAAGTTAATGGCAAATTCTGGATGAAGCATCTTACAATAGTCATTTTCTGGTTCATATCTCTCAGCTTGGCAGCGGCAGCATCGCCACGGATTAAGTTCATAGGCCCGATCCGAAATGATATCCTCGAAATCGTTGTCACCGCCGGTAAAGTCACCGTCGGCAAACAAGTTCCCTACAACAGACAGCCCGGCGACACCGTAAGAGAGTTCGGACACAACCAGTACTTGTTCCGCCAGGGCAAAAAAGTAGGTGTCATAATCGGCAAAGACGGCGAAATCTTCACGCCTTTCGACACATTCGAAGGCCAATACTTTGACACGTCTTGGGCCAACAAGAAAACCAGCTACTCGATCACATCGTCAACAGACACCCACTATCAGCAGGTGACCCACCCGTTGGCCGTATACCGGAAACATGCCCCAACAGCGGTCGCAAGAGTTGACGACTGGAAATTCAGCTCGCCGATTGAGTACCACATATACCTCGTCCTGCCCTACCCACTGCAGGAAAGCGCCGATTACAGGATTTCATTCCAGGGCGACATATTCCCAACGCAGAAACTGACCTTCGATCCCCTCAAGAACACGAGCCTTGCCATCCACGTCTCGCAAATAGGATTCCATCCCGAAGACCCCGCTAAAGTAGCATTCGTATCCTGCTGGACAGGCAGTGGTGGTGGGCTCGACTATCCCGAAGATTTGACCTTCTACGTCATCGACGACAGGACCGATGCAATAATCCAAGAAGGCCGCATCGATTCCGTCAAACATGCGGACCAGAAGGACGAGGACGCCTACAAACGCAACTTCAATCTCACAAACGTCTACAGAATTGACTTCAGTGACTTAAAACGCCCGGGCAGATACAGACTCTGTATCCAGGGCATAGGCTGCTCGCATCCCTTCGACGTCGCCCCGAGCGTCTGGATGAACGCCTTCCGCACATCAGCCCGTGGTTTTTACCACCAGCGAAGCGGCATTGCTTTAGGTCCCCCTTACACCGACTTCAAACGCCCGCGCCCGTTCCATCCCGATGACGGCGTCAAGATATACGCCTCAACCACGCGGCTAATGGACACCCGCAACGGCCTGAGCACCTCCGATCCATCGAACTTCCGCAACCTCGTCGCCGGCAAGACCGACCAACTCGTCGAAAACGCGTGGGGCGGCTACATGGACGCCGGCGACTGGGATCGCCGCATCCAGCACCTGATCTCGTCACTCTACCTTCTCGACCTCGTCGAACACGTGGGCCATCGCATCTCGGCCGTATCCCTTAATATCCCCGAATCCAGAAACGAGCTGCCCGACGTCGTTGACGAAGCCCTCTTCAACATAGACTGTTATCGTCGAATGCAGACGCCTGAGGGCGGCATCCGCGGCGGAATCGAATCCGAAGAGCACCCGAACCTGGGCGAGGCCAGTTGGCAGGAATCGCTCACGATCATGGCCTACGAACCGGGGAGCTGGTCCAGCTTCTACTACGCAGGGGTCGCCGCCAAGGCTGCTTTCGTGCTCAAGTTCCTCGGACACAACGATACCGCGGCAATCTATGAGCAAAGCGCAATCCTCGCCATGAAATGGGCCGAAGACGACTACGCCAAACGAACCGACAGACCGTCCTCCTACACCGTCAACGGCGTAAAGATTGACCGCATGGACGATCACATAGACGTTCGAGACATGCGAAACTACGCCGCTGCGGAACTGTTCCGTCTAACAGGTGACCCCCAATGGAATGACGTCTTTGTCAAGACAACCATGCTCAACAAACCCGACGCTGTTCTCTACCTTTGGCAGAGCCACGAGCAACGCCAAGGAGCTTGGGCCTATGTCAACGTCAAACGCCCTGGTGTTGACGTGAATCTCCAGCAATACTGCCGCGACGCTATCCTCAGAGAAGCCCACGACCGCATCAACACCCAGTCGAAAACAGCATTTCGCTGGACCAAGAACGACTGGGCACCTCCCACTGCCTGCATGAGCGTCTCTGATTCTGTCAATCTCGTCCGCGCCCACATTCTCACAGGCGATCCGGCATACCTGCGTGCAATCGTCCTGTCATGCCAGATGGGCGGAGGCGCCAATCCGCTGAACCTCTGCTACACCACCCATGTAGGCGACAAGTGGCCACTTAGTCCGCTTCACCTCGATTCGCGCCATACCGGACAACTACCACCCGAAGGCCTTACTGTTTTTGGCCCAGTCGCCGTGACAACCGACGACCCCTTCATCAAGGCTGTCATCAGGCCACATTGCTATCCCGATCCTGAGAAATGGCCCATCATGGAGACCTACTGGGACGTCTTCTGGTATCCGATGATGTGCGAATTCACAATTCATCACCCCATGGCGTGCAACGCCTACACCTGGGGATATCTCGCCGGCCTCGAAACCAGATAGAGCCAAGCCGTACTACTTGCCGATGTATAGAAATGAGACGCAATTTGGACGTTTACGGGAAGAGCCTGCAGAATCCGGCCTATTCAGCTGATGATACGAGATTCAGTGCCTTCTTTCGGGCCGTCAAGGAGCGATCGTGTAGTTCGTCTGGCATCCGCTTCAGCCAGCTTCTACACATGCACGCATAGAAGTGTCATCGCTTAGTGGCCTTGATCTACTTCTTGCTATGGATACAATGAAATGCGATCAAACTCAGTGGTTTCACTGAGGAGACATATGTGATATCCCATAGCTACAATAGTAGCAACTCGATTGATATCCAACTATTAGGAGAAATCATGAGCCTTAGTAGATTCTTGCTCAGTTGTGTTGCATACATGAGAATCGCGACAGCTTCCATACTACTTGTCAGTATGTTAAGCGGTGCGGAAAACCATGAGACAACGGTTCAATCGGTCACTATCCCCCTCGATCCGGGGAATAACGCGGCAAGTGCTAAGTTCCTTTTAGGGACATTGTCCCCACCCGAAGAATCGCGAATCATGGTAAAACTCGACAACAGCAAAAGCCACGTCTTTAGGATCAGAATAAAGCCGGATCGTTTCCGTAGCCGCACGGAGAAGGATGGAGAAACCATAGAAGTGTCTGAGGAACTCCCGGATGCAGTTATCGAACTCACTGGTTTGCCCCCTCTACATGTCCGCCCAAGACTTCAACGCTATACCGACAAACAATGCCAGACTTTGAGCAAGAAATGGTGTTCACTTCCAGCAGCATCGAAGCATTTCGTCAAGTTTGAAGCACGCCAGGACACGCATGGAGTAACATTCTATTTGGATGAGCATTACGTTGGTCGTCGCGATGGAGAAGGGAAGCTCGTAAGTTTGACTTTCATTCTTCCTGAGGAGGGCAAGCTATGTGAAGCCCGATCTTTCACTTATAATCCTGATCCGGTATACCTCCCACTTTGTTTGGACTCTACCGCCAAACCAGGCGTTATGGAAAATGGTAAACTTTCTCTGAAATCCGGACTTCAACTTATCCGTGGGATTCCCATACAGGTCCTCACCGCAGCGGCCAATATTGATGTGGGCATGGTCAAGCAGATGAAAGGATCCTGGGCATTGGAATGCGATGAACATCTATCCCGTACTGCACTGGACGGTATGCCTGAAACTGCGCATGTCGCAATTCCACCAGGTTATTACACCAGAGCGTGGGCATTGTGCGCAGCCGAGCCGGACCCGGGTAAGGATCCTATTGTCACTGCCCGCCTTACACGCTTTGCACGATCCGGCCGGGGAGAAGCCATTTCAGACACAACGGTGACACTACCCAAAAACGCTCGTCAGCAAAATGGAGTTTTTCCGATTGGCACCATCTCATACGAACTTGACGGGCAAACAAAGGAATCGCCTCTTTTCCTAGTCGAGTTCGAGCTGAAATCAGGCGCCATCCTCGATTTGCTTTCTATGAATAACGACTCGACTGCGTCGATGATGACACAACCGTATCTCGATTTTGAATTTCTCGGAAAACTGGGAGACATCTCAGCGCAATGGGATACAAGCCACAAGCCGGACAAAACGTCAACCAGTTCGGTTCATGTCTTTGGGGTAACGTTGGAGAAGAGTCCTGTAGAGTTACGTCTCATCGCAACTCAGCCGGGTAATATTTTTCACAATAACGAAAAACCGGAAATGCTCGCAAAGTTTAGGGCCACTCAGGAATGCCAGGTTGAATTTGCCTGGAAGATTTGCGATATAACCGGTGATATCCTGCGACAGCAGCGCAAAGAGATTTGCTTCAGTGCACCTGTAGAGGAAAAGGAGATTATAGTTCCCATGGAGATGGACACCCTTGGTTGGTATGGAATTAACTTCACTCTCACCGATGACAAGAAACAGAGAATACTGGAGCATGACGCTGCTTTCGCATTACTGGGAGATGACACGCGTAAAGCAGGTTACGATTCTCCCTACGGCACTTGGTGGTTCGCTGGTGCCCACTACGGGGCGGGCGACAAGGAAATCGCCGGGCCCATGCTCTTCAAGGCGGGCCTACACAAAACCACATTCGGTTGGACCAAATACTCTGAAGCGGATATGGCACTCTGGAAAATAACGCTCAATCAATTAAGCTGGCGTTTTGCTCCGAAGGACATGGCGAACAAGGAAAAGGCCTACGACGAGGCAGAGGCGAAAGTCCGCGAAATGCTCGTGCGTTTTCCTCACTGTCGCACCGCTAACATCTTCCATGAAAGCTACGCACACTACGTACCGCCAGAACTCATCGACAAAGAAGCGATCGAGGACGAAACAACCCGTCAGCAAGGAAAAGAACGTGCTGAACTTGGGACCTTTGCTGCTCAGTTCTATCGCGAAAGGTTCCCGGATATCAAACTTATTGTTGGCAACACCAGTAGCTCAATGTCGATTATCTGCTCGCTGTTACGTCACGGATTCGATACTAAATACATCGATTACATTGGTGTCGAGGCAGTCGGCCAAACCAGCATGCCGGAGAAACTATGGGATGGGGGTACGCAGGGCATCTGGTTGAGTAGAGAAGTCGCCCGGAAGTTCGGATACGACTTACCCGTTACCGGTTGCTACGAGTTCACTGCAAGAACGGATCGCACCTTAGGGCCACGCCGCCAAGCTGAATGGATCGTACGCGATATGCTCTTGTGCCACGCCTATCACTTCCAGCACATCAATCCAGCCATCCTTCACGATACAGGGAATGCCTACTTCAACACTCTGTGGGGTGCAGGTGGACTGTGCCGTCGCAATCCATTGCTATATCCAAAGCCGGCCTACGTAGCCGTAGCTACGTTGACCAAAGTCCTGGATCAGGTCAAACCGCCTCATCGGCTGGGCACTGGTTCGACGACCGTTTTTGCGTTGGAGTTTGAGCGAGCCGATGGAAACATCGCCTATGCCCTTTGGACCGCTCGCGGCAAAGCCGTGATGCGTTTCCATTTTACAAAAAACATAGCACTGAGGTGCTTTGGCTTCTTTGGTGAGATAAGCAAAACTTCGACCAGTCTGCTGGATAAAAGTTTCGATGTTAACTGCAACACTTCACCGGTTTATGTCTTAAGCCCCCAAAAGTGCGAAGCGATCGAAATTATCGATCGCCAGTTCGAGAATCCACCGGATTCCTTCCGAGTGGTTAACAGAATGGACGACATCAAACAATGGCTACTTGAGGAGGGGGATGAAAGCCTGAAGAATCCAACACCTCGTGGATTACCGATTCGAGTTCCGGGCCGCTTCGCTCTGACAGAGGTCGTCGACACAGAAAAAGACCGGTGCCTTCAATTGAAACTCATCAGGGAAGCCAGTGTTCCTGACATTGTTGGCGAATACACTCGCTTGAGACTCCGTACGGCGGTTCCCGTTTCCGCCAAGCCAACTGAAATCGGTCTTTGGGTCAAGGGCGACTCGGGCTGGGGCAAGATCATTTTTGAAATTGTGGATAGCACAGGTGCGTTGTGGCGGACCGAGGGAATGTGGCACGACTGGCCGGGCGACTTGTTGATATGTCACGATGGTTGGCGTTTTATGAGTTTTCCTATCGATGGCAGTTCTCATGTGAGAAACATTTCCGTTGGTGCTCGGTGGACCAGTAAATCACCTGCGAAGAGAAGTAGTATCCAATTCCCTATTAAGCTGGTCGGTCTTAGCGTGGTGATGAACCGCAAAGCACTGGATCTGTCGGAGATGAAAGAAGTAGAAGGCATATTACGCTTGCGCGATTTCGGAGTCTGTTATCCAGAAACAAGTAACCAAGGTAAACAATAATAAAGAAGTTGGTAACCATTTCTGCATCGCTTCCATATAGCCGCGGCTACGGCGGCGCCGTCATTGATTACGTCGCTGGCAGCGACGAAGGTCAAATCCCAGACAGAGAGAAGCTCTATCGCTACAACCAGATTCCAGCGATTGTAGTGGGACCGAAGGATTTGGACAAGCCTGGCTGGGACACGTCATTATATGAGAGACTCGAACAGGCCTATCGGCATGCGTTTGATCCGATGAGGTACAAGCCCCTTCCCGCGGAGAAGTAGCTAAACACCCGCAGGGTACAACGGACAACAAGAACGAATTTGGGCCCGATAAATTTTTCAACCCTCATTTTTTGAGCTTGACAGGGGTTTTGGAACGTCCGATTTTGTGAAAATTCCTGCGAGTAGTGACAAAATGGAGACATCAATGTCACTATGTAATGCCAGAGATACAGAGACTATGATGTGCTACTGAAATGGCGGCATTTACTGCTTCGGAGGTCTCGAAACAAGCACACGAGGGCCTGGGGGCTTGTGAGATCGATCCATCATGGTTCTATTCTCTGCCTTATGACTCCAAAATCCAGGTTGTTGTAAAATTCACTGGATGCAAAGATGAGAGTTGTACGTTGCTCCCTTCAAAGCACGTTAAGCGGCATAGCTTATACAATGAAAAGTAAGTTTGGGCCAACGGGTCTGAGTGGTTTATTTGCCTATTTGTTTTCTATGATAGTTCTCTGGTCCCTAACTCTAAACACGTTTAAGAACTTGTATTATTTCGCCGGTGATGGATTCGCGACCTGCCAGTTTGATGGATCGTTGCCGTAGAGACTATGATTAATTCTATGCAGCGATTTACCCTGGCCGTCCGCCTCTGTTGGCCATAGATCGACATCCCCAGGCTGATCCCCAGGATGCGAGCCATCGCTGTAAACCACTCTATCCACTCTGACGTATTGTCTTTCGCCCAACTTGTCCACATCACCAGGTGAAGATAATTCGA
>CAZYMD010000003.1:0-51049 GCA_964649005.1 uncultured Pirellulales bacterium | reverse complement strand
GATGCGCAGGGGGTGTTTGTTTTGGGAGATGACGGGGCGGATGGGGATGGGTTGGGGCTCGTATACGATCACGTCTTTTTTGCGTTCGGCGGGCTGGATGTCCCAATGGGTGAGTTTGCCTTTGACTATTTTGCCTGTTAAGACTGTTTGGCGTTCGAGGTGGAGTTTGAAGTCGGCGTCCCAGTCGGCGGGCCAGGCGGGCAGCAGCAGGATTTTGCCGTTTGCCTGCTGAATCAGCATTCGCTGGAGCGCCGTGGCCCCGGAGCCGAAATGATCGAAGTCTGGGCAGGAATCCGGGCCTTCGCTTCCGTAGAGCGGGAAACGGCACAACGGTGAGGCGTCGCGGAATCGGTGCACGAGTCCGTCCATTGCTTCGGCCGCGTTGCCACAATACGCCCAGTGGATTTGATCCTGCGTCCAGCACCTGCCTCCGAAGGCGTTCTTGTTGCTTCGGTGCTCCATCGTCCACTCGACGATATCGCCCGTGCCCAGACCCAATCCGAAGCATCGGAAGGGAAAGACCGGATATAGTTCGCCGTTTTCAGAGTTCCTTCTGAGTTGCCATTCAAGAGCTGGCGCGATGGCTTTACGTCCGTCAAGTGTCTGCAGATGGATGGACGGTATTTCCGCCCGCAGGCGATGCCAGTTGGTCTGGTCGTCCGGTGAACCCGCTTTCATTGCGAGCAGCTCATCAAGACAGAACTGAAGACCCGCCACATCGGGTGCCGGATTCACTACGATCCACCAAGTCTCGAGCACCATAGCGGGATCGAGACGAAGTTTTCCGTTGGCATCACGCTGATAGTGTTTATCGTAAAACAGCAGCATCTCGCGGGCGAAAGGAACCAGCACGTTATCGCGGAAGTCCCGGTCGTCGGTGTATTTTGCGTAGTCAATCATCATGGCCGTCGTTTCGAGTCCGCTGGTGAAATAGTAGCTGTGGTAATACCCGCTACCGTCGTTGCCTCCCGGCGGCGTCTTGAGGGGCTTGCACTCGATATCAGAGCCGTTCTTGCTGCAATCGCGTTCTCCGCCGGTCGGTTCAATATTCTCCCGGTAATATGTGCCTTCGTGCCCGAACCAGGCTTTGGTGATTGCACTGCGAATCGGAAGCAGATTCCAGTAGTAATCGAAGAACGGCTTCATGAGATCGAAGTCACCGCTCATCAGAAGCGGCCAATAGAGCAGTCGCTGGTTCTGAAAGGTGAAACGCCTGCCCCACAGACGTGCATCTTCGTGACTTATCCATTTGCCGTTATCCTGTTGGACAGCCGGGATGCGAGGTTTCTTGCCGTAACGTAGCGGTTGGGTGAAGAGTCCACCGTTGAATTTGGTCTGGACGCGGCCTCGGCTCTGGCATGCCATGAGGTATCGAAAAACATTGTAGCCTTGGGCGACAAGTGCGGCACCGTCAGGTTCGTTGCGCTTTTCGGTATAGCCTTCACCGTCGAATTTTTCACGGTTGCTTGCGGGCAGTGTGTTGTCGGAAGCAATTATCCAGCCTCGGTTCCAGAAGGATTGCCACCATTGGCAGTGACGTTGCCAGTCTTTGTCGACGTCGATCAGGTGGACAGCCTGATGTTCGATGGTCTCGATCCAGTCGGAGACTTTTGGTGTTTGTTTTGTCAGGGCGTGGATGCGGATGTCAAAGGATTTGCCAGTGCCTCGCAGGGAGCCTTTTTTGAGTTCGAGATCGGGGCTTTCGAGGAGGTTGCCGAATGTGTTGAAGCGGTAGGGATCTGGGAATACCGAGGCTATCTGTTCGACTTCATAGAATTTCAACTCCCCGGGATAAACGCTGCGGTTCCCTACGTTATAGTACCAGATGATGTCGTTCTTGCGGTCCACACGTACGTCCTGAGTGGGTTCGTTGATGGGTGCTCTGGTCTTGTTCATGACGCAGTCGTCGAAGCGTTTCCAAAATTCGGGGTTGGCAGTTACGGAAATCTGGATTGGTGATTCGATTTGTACGTGATATATGGGTTTGTAGGCGTCGGCCCAGATACGGAGGGTGACGTCGGTAGTTTCGATGAGTATGGAACCTGTGGGCAGGTCGAGGGTCTGGTGGAAGGTTTTGCCTTTAACGAAAGGATTAGGCGTAATGGATATGCGGACGCGACCAGTCTTGAAGAGATCTCCGTTGTAGGAGAAGGCATCGTTCTTAGACAGCAGAAGATAGATGTCGCCGTCTTCGATAGCATACACACCGGCCGCAATATCTCCGTTACCCAGCGGCATCTGTCCGGACGCATCCTTGGAAGGGCTTTCCCAGATGACGTTGTAGCGTCCGATCTGTTCGCTATCGGCCTCCACCACGCCAGCGGTCATGCCGGAGATCAAGACTACGAGAAAGCACAGAGATGAAATCTTCACTATTCTTCCTTTCGATTCTAAAGCAGTGTTTCAATATCACGAATCAGTCTTTGGCGCTCCTCATCGGGCAGCCCGTGCAGGCCGCTGTATTCGATCCAGCCGTTCGATACACCAACGCCCGAACCTATCTGGCGGGCCAGAGCCATCTGATGTTTCCACATATGTCTAAAATGCCATGCGCACGGGCGCCACGGCTTGTCGCCCAATGCAGCCAGGTACCGCACGGGTTCCTGGCAATACAGCGGATTGCCGAGAGAGCCGGGATATGCATGATCACCAACGTCACCGTCGGCCCAGAGCGAGAAGCCGGACATCGAGCAGTCACTGGTGAAGAAAGCCTTTTCTTTCCCGAAGGAGCGGACAAGGGAATGGAATTCTTTGAAGAACGGGATCGCGTGCGGTGAGATTGGTCCGTTACACTCACTGGCGTAATCATAGCCGATGCCGGAGAACGTTTCGTCCATGCAAATGGCATCAGGGTCAAGGATATCGAGTATCCAGCGTGCCTGCTGGAGAAGATGTGCCCGCCATTCTGGTGAGGTCATCGACATCCACCAGAGGCCGCCTTTGACATCGGGTCCGTTCCATCCATATTTCATGGGCTCATTATCACTACCGATCCTTCGCCCCGAAGCTAAGCCTGGGTAAAACTCTTGCGATGAATCATCAATCGCAGTCAAGTGCATATAGATTCCGGCCTTGGCGCCAGCCTTTCGTGTGGCGCTGATTCGTGCCTTGATTGTTCCGATAGACATCTCAACGGGCCCCTGTTTGTCACCCTGCATCGCCAGCCACGATTTGCGATCTGGGTGAATGTGGTCGCCCATGCACGGATAATAGCCATGCTGGGTGGCAAGTCCGACGTGAAACGCCTTGAACCAGGGAATTGCTGCGTCGTAGCCATCGCCTCGATGTCCGTTCTTGCCAGCGGCCGAAGAGAGGAAGTCATAGTAATGTACTTTGAAATCGCGTGTCCAGCCGATCGAAGGATAGCTCTCGTGATGGCCGAAGCGATGGAATGCCCCCCAGGCAGTCATCGCGTTGCCGAGATGAACCATCAGCCAGCACTGCTGTTGAACGGTTTTGCCTGCCGGCACCGTTACAACGCGCCCTATCCGCCAGCGACGCTTCCGGTCGAATCCGATCGTTGAGCAGAACTGTGCCGGCTGATCAGACGCTGTGAACAATGCGACGTGCCACTGCTTTGAAGGCTGGTGAATGTCAACAACCGGTGCAATCAAGAGGGCTTTGGTCTGTATCTCATTCGGATAGCTCGCCTGCGGCTCCAAGTAATGACATTTGAATTCGGGCGAATCGATAGTCTGGTTGCAATCCTTGAGAAACTCATTAACACCAAGTCCTGTGAACCGCTTATCACCTGTCAGGCCGGCCGCGTTGAGTGGCAGATACAGGTATTGATCTGTTGCCTGAGGTGAAGGCGAAGCGTACGTAACAAGACCGACCTCGACCTGTTTAGGCTGATCGGAGGTGTTTCGTACAGTCAGCGTAGCTTCCAGAACGTCTTCACCAAGACTGCCACCACTGTTTCGCAGTTGGTGTTCCAGCTTTATGTGCAACGGACCTTGCACTGTGGATGGTTGTTCAGGAGTCAGTTCGACAGTTTTCCCTGAGGGATCATTCCACAGTCGGCACTCACCGGTTAACAGTCTTGCGTTTGGCCCGGCGACTATTGGTTCGGCATCGCAGGTCAATTTCGAGAACAGCCCAGAACCGTTTGCGAGAGTCCAGCGGACATGTCTGCCTGCGCCTGTGCCGTTTGCGTGAGTGGTCAGCACATGCGGGGCAGCAGTGATAATGCCCGCGGCAGCAAGTCCGGCTCGTAAGGTGAACTCACGTCGGTTTATGATCAGTCGATGATTACTCATTTGTTGTTCTTGCTCCTGAATGAGACGGTTATTTGATTCACAGGCTACCGGTGATTGGCACGGTAAGCATTTGGGCAGCAGCCGGTCTTTCTTTTGAACAAGCGGCTGAAATAGTTAGCGTCAGCAAAACCAAGCTCGTAGGCGATGTACTTAACCGACTGATTCGTAGTTAATAGGGCAAGTTGAGCCCTTTCAATACGTTTCTGATTAATGTAGGGGATCGGACGTGATCCAACAATGCTGACAAAAAGATCACTGAGGTATGTAGGATGCAGGTTGCAGACCGCGGCAAGTTTGTTGAGTGACAGCCGCGCATTGAGATTCTCATCAATGTAACGCAGCACAGCATGAAGATGGTTGGATTGCGACGACAGATTCGGCAAGCTTATGTAGGCCAGAAAGGGCGCCAACATAACTCGCAGCAGTCCCTGGGTTTCCATTTGAGCGGCTGCACCCGGACGGTTCTGCTGAGCCTGCCAGATGTGGGTATTATATTTGGGTTTGTTGGGATCAACTTCAGCCAACTGCATGCCAGGATTCAGTTCAACAAGGTGATCAGCGTGCGCCGCGGTGTCAGCCGATGTCGGAAGGCTATACTGAGAAAGTGGAAGAGAAAAGAGCTCGGCAGTATGCTTTATCCGACAGTTGAAGATCACGAACACATTCTCACACTTCGATTTGCAGTAATAGGTTACTGGCAAGAATGGCGGAACAAGGACGAGATGCCCAGGCAGGAGTTCGACACTTGCACGCTCATGTATAACGGAGGCCTGCCCTGAAAACACATAGAAAAGACGGGTGAACGGACTGACAATATCGCGATAATTCCACCAGGGCCCGATTGTAACGTGGTCCATTGCATAGTATTGAATGCTCAGTTCCGCTGATTCTATAACTGCATCGATCATTTGGACAGTAATAAAGAAAATCTGTGAAATATCCAGCTAAAACTGAAGTATATCTTTGTTGCAGCGGTTGTCTTAGAGCTTTAGAATCAACTAAGATACTACATAGTCTGTAGAATGTGCTATATGTCGTTACCTCAATCTGATCATGATATGACCCATGGCCAACGTGGGATTTCTACTGGGAGCAGATATTTGAGCTTGTTAGTGCTGAAGGGGGCATTGTCAGGGGTGTCGATGTGATTGTATTTGATATGGGCAAATTCAATGAAGATTGGGATTGAGCAGTATCCTCTGGTACGACACGTTCTTATAAGGAAGTACAGATCATGAGACAAAACGTTCTTATGACTTGCCTGCTGGTAATGAACCTGGCAGTCGCGAGTGGTGCCGATCACGAGTGGTCACAGTATCCGATGCAGCCAGGGAGATTTGACCGATCCTGGGAATCGCTGGCCATGTATGAGACTCCCAAGTGGTTCCGCGATGCCAAGTTTGGAATTTGGGCAATCATCGGCCCACAGTGCGTTCCATTACAGGGCGATTGGTATGCTCGTAATATGTATATGGAGGGGAGTCAGCAGTATAAGCACCACGTCAAAACGTATGGCCATCCTTCGAAATTCGGGTATAAGGACTTGATCGCCAGGTTCAACCCTGAAAAACTCGATTATAATCGGCTGGTCGGCCTGTACAAACAAGCCGGGGCGAAATACGCTGTTATCCTGGCGGTGCACCATGACAACTTTGACCTGTGGGACTCCAAATATCATGAGTGGGACTCGGTTCAAAAAGGCCCGAGGAGAGATTTGGTGGGTGAGTTTCGTCAGGCAGCCCTGAAACATAACCTTCGGTTCGGTGTCACAACACATCTGGCCAGGAGCTACAGTTGGCTCCAGACCAGTCACGGGGCGGACAAGGAGGGGGCCATGAAGGGCGTGCCCTACGACGGGGCCGATCCCAGGTATCAGAGCTTGTATCACCCCCCCTTCACTGAATCTGCTCGCTATCCGAAAGATGCGCCCGAGTCATGGAAACTCCACTGGTACCTCCGGGTAAAAGATCTCATCGATCAGTACCAGCCCGACCTCATGTACTTCGACGGCGGCTATCCCTTCGACGAAGGCTTGGTCGGTCGTCGCCTGGTCGCCCACTACTACAACACCAATTCCACCTGGCATAACGGCCGAAATGACGCTGTGATGTGCATCAAGAAATGGCCTGCAGACTCCGGACACGGGGCGTTTCGTGACGGAACATGTATTCAGGATATAGAGCGCGGCCGAGCCGATGACTTACATGATCTCCCCTGGCAGACCGACACCTGCATCGGAGGATGGTATTACCGCCAGGGAATCCGCTATAAAACAATCGCACAGGTCGTCCATATGCTCATCGACATTGTCAGTAAGAACGGCAACCTGCTACTGAACATCCCTCTTCATCCCACTGGAGTCATCGACAGGCAGGAAGAGGCTTTCCTCAAAGGAATGGGCGAATGGATGGCTGTTAACGGGCAAGGCCTCTATGGCACAAGGCCATGGGTCGTTTTTGGGGAGGGCTCCACCACGTATGCCGGCGGCCACTTCAACGAAAAAGCACTTGCTTATACGCCCAAAGATATCCGCTTCACTGCCAAAGGTGACACGGATATATATGCGTTTTTCATGGCGTGGCCTGCAAACAATCAGATCGAGATCAGCTCACTTGGAAGATCGCTTTCAGAAACGGCCAATATAGAATCTGTTATGATGGTCGGTTATAAAAAACCTTTGGAATACGAGCATGCGGCAGATGGATTATTGCTTAAGTTGCCGGAAACTCGCCCCTGTGAATATGCCTGGGCGCTGCATATTCAGGGACAGAGACTCAGAGATTTCGATATACTGAAACTGAAGAAGCTCACAGCTCAACCGGAAGACAAAGAGGTCTCTGTGGTCAAGCCAGTGGACGGAAGCATTCAGCTTCTTGCCGAGTGCGCAGAGATTCACGGCAACAGTCCCAAGCTGGAAACCAAGCCGGATGAATCCTATTCGAATATAGGATACTGGGGAAATCCAGGAGACTGGGTATCCTGGAATTTCGAGGTGGGGGATCCCGGGCGTTACGATGTGGTTGTACGAGCAAGTTCAGCAGGCAGGGCTTCGGGATTCCTCGTGGAAGTGAATCAGCAGAGAATCAAGGCATCTTCGAGAATTACCTCATCCTGGTCCGACTTTGAAACCTATAAGGTGGGTCAGTTCGAAATCAATAAGAAGGGCCTTCATACGCTGACTGTTACACCGGATAATACTACAATGTGGAATTCGATTGGATTACAGTATGTAAAATTGAAGAAGTGTGAAGACTGATTTGATTTCAGGGATTTCCGTATATGCTGACCCATTCGATCTGAAAGGACAATCTTGCAGTTTCCCAAGAAAGACAAGGAAGTATTGAGAAGATTGGCGTCTCGAAAAGCAGAGATTTCATTGATGCCTATTCACGAGCACAAACGTAACATGTGGACATCAATGAATCGGCTTGAAATCACAAAGCCCATGTTATGGATGAATGAACGTCCATGGCATGAAATTGGCATCTATGAACAGTGTCAATGCGAGAATCAGTTTGCGTACTTTATTGAGCAAAAACTTCGCAAAGAGATATATCAGTGGGAACATATGCCATTGGACAATGTCGTGGAGAATTGGATTGAATGTCCTATGGATGTAAGTGATACCGGATTCGGTATAGTAGAAGTCAGCGAAGAGCGGCATACTAATGAGGGAGCAATTTACTCTCATGGCTTTATCCCGCAGATTAAGAGCCCCAAAGATATCGAAAAGATCAAAGATCCAATTGTGACTCACAATATTGAAAATACTGAAGCCAGATTCCATGCAGTCAACGAAGCTATTGGCGATGTTATTCCGGTCAAGAAACGGGGTGTACCGCATCTGTGGTTTGCACCATGGGATGAATTGATCCGCTGGTGGGGTGTTCAGGAGGTTATGATGGATCTTATATTGCGGCCACAGATGGTGCATGATATCATGAATAGACTTGTCGAAGCTTACCTATCCAGGCTGGTTCAATATACAGAGTTGAATGTACTATCGATTAATAACGATAACCACCGGGTTGGTTCCGGAGGTTACGGATATAGCGATGAATTGCCCGCCATGGACTTCGACAGTCAGCATATTCGGCCGATTGACCTGTGGGGAAATGGAGCTGCACAGATATTCTCAGAGATTTCACCAAAAATGCATGCTGAGTTTGCAGTGCAATATGAGATCCGGTGGATGGAACGGTTTGGATTGAACTATTATGGCTGCTGTGAGCCTTTGCATCATAAGCTTGAAATCTTGAAAGATGTGCCAAACTTACGTAAGATATCCATCAGCCCCTGGGCTAATCTTGGTAAGGCTGTCGAACAGATGCGAGGCAGATACGTTATCTCATATAAGCCGAATCCTGCGATATTTGCCGAGTACGAATGGGACCTTGCAAGAGCTAAAGCAGATATTCAGGAAGCTCTTACGAAAATGGAAGGTTGCTGCGTGGAGATCATCGCTAAAGATATTTCGACAGTACGACATGAACCGCAACGATTGTGGGAGTGGTCGAAAATGGCTTCGGAAGTTACGGAAGACTTTGCTTAGCAGAAAGGACTTTCAGTAAACTACTAATAGTATCGAGTTCATGATTTTAAAACGTGCGTACAATGTCAGTTCATAAACGGTTTTCCGGTGATTTCTGAGTGAGACTCGTTTCTCGCACAATGGAGATTCAAGATAATGAGACAAAGAATACTATCGATTTGTACGCTGGCGATAATCATGAATATGGGCTGTGTTCAGCAGCGATATAAACCAGAGTGGGCTTCTCTGGTGCAGCATCCGGACCCTCAATGGTTCGCCGACGCCAAGTTCGGGATATATTTCCATTGGGGGCCTTACTCGGTTCCGGCGTACAAGACGGAATGGTACTCACACTACATGTACGTTCCGGGACATGCCTGCAATAAATACCATATCGAGACATACGGTCCGCTCGACAAATTCGGCTATAAGGATTTCATCCCGATTTTCAAGGCCGAGAAATTCGATCCGGACGCCTGGGCGGCATTGTTCAAAAAAGCCGGGGCGCGCTTTGCCGGCCCCGTGGCTGAGCACGCCGACGGCTTCGCCATGTGGGACAGCGATCTGACCGAATGGAACGCGGCGAGGATGGGCCCTAAGCGTGATATTGTAGGCGAGATGCAAAAGGCGGTCCGCAAGCAGGACATGAAGTTCATAGCCACACTGCACCATCAATGGCTCTACGCCTGGTACCCGACTATGGACCCGAATACCGACGCCGGAGATCCGGCCAACCGGTGCTTTTACGGACCGCCGGCTCCGCGATCCGCGTTCTGCGGATCGGACCGCAATCCTGATCCGATGCCCGATGCCGCGTTCAGTCAGCGCTGGCTCTCACGGGCAACGGAGGTTGTGGACAAGTACAAGCCGGACCTCGTCTGGTTCGACAACAAACTCCACATCCTCGAGCAGCAAGTGATCCGCCAGTTCCTCAGCCACTACTACAACAGTGCACTTTCCTGGAATCGTGACGTCGTGGCGACGTACAAGCACAAGGACTTCGCCGACGGGGCCGGGATTCTTGATCTGGAGCGGTCGCGTATGAGCGAGGCCCAGGATTTCCCCTGGCTGACCGATGACTCGATTGATTGGGGCTCATGGTGCAACGTGCAGGACCCGGACTACAAATCGACCGACCGATTGATTGACACGCTGGTTGATATAGTCAGCAAAAATGGATGTATGCTGCTCAATATCACGCCTACGGCACAGGGCGAGATTCCGCAGCCGGTCCAGGATCGGCTGCTGGAAATGGGCGAGTGGCTCTCACTCAACGGCGAGGCAATCTACGAAACCAGGCCCTGGAAGATCTACGGTGAAGGTCCAACAAAGGTGGTGGAAGGCCATTTGAGTGAACGAAAAAACAAGGATGCAACCGCCGAGGATATTCGCTTCACGACCAAGAGTGATACTCTGTACGCCATTGTGTTGGGCTGGCCCGCTGACGGAGTGGTGCGGATCAAGTCGCTCGGAATCAGCAAAAACCTTATGAGCGACATTACATCTATCGAGCTTCTGGGGTATCGAGGCAGCATTGAATGGGCACGTCGTGTCGAGTCCCTGGAAGTCAAGATGCCAAACCGTAAGCCGTGTGATCATGCTTTTGTACTGGTTATCAGGTGAATGCTATTGCAATAGCGAGGACATTATCATGGGCATGTTTGACATACAGCCGGCGGCCAAAGGACAGCAGCGTTCGGCTAATACACTCAAGAAACTTGAACGCATCACGAAGGCCCTGAATCACGAAGAACCCGATCGCGTGCCGATCAGCGACTTCTTCTGGGGCAGTTTCAAAGAGCGTTGGAGACGCGAACTCGAACTTGCCGACGATGCCGATCCTTACTACCACTACGATCTGGACTGGATAGTGACTGTTCCCAACATGGATCCGCATATTCGCTCGTTCGAAACGCTGTCCGAGAGCGATGAGGAGGTGGTTGTCAAGACTGGCTACGACGCAATAATACGCAAAAAGTTTGCCTATCCGATGCCTGAGTTCATCGGCTGGGAGACCGACAGCATCGAGAAACTCGAAGCATTCGAGTTCGATGACGCCTTAGATCGGCGGCGGTACTTTGAAGCCGGTGACAACCAGATTGCGGGCGTGGGTGACAGCTTCGAGCGCAACAGCCCCGCTTGGATCGATACTGTTAAGGGACTCTACCCTGATTTTCCGGTCTTTGGCAGCATGGGGGAGGTTTCGGAGTGCCTGACGCGACTGATCGGTCAGGAGAATACGTTCATGTGGATGGGGCTCCATCCGGAGCGGATGGGTGAGTGCATCAATCGGATCGGGCAGTTCTATGTGGACTGCACGAGGGCGATGCTCGAAGCGGGGCGGGGTCTGATTGACGGGCTGGTCATCTGGGGCGACGTTGCATACAAGAGAGGTATGTTCTTCTCGCCGGATTACTGGCGGCGATATTTCAAGCCCTGGGTCAAGGCGATGGTCGATCTGGCCCACAAAGACGGCCTGCTTGTGATCTACCATGGATGCGGCAACGTCGGACAGATCTTCGAGGACTATATCGAAATGGGTATCGACGCCTACAATCCGCTGGAAGTCAAGGCTGGGATGGATGTTGTGGCGCTGCGTAAGCAATACGGTCACAGGATAGGATTTTGCGGTGGCAGCAATATTCAGGTCTGGGAGACCGGCGACAAGAAAGCAATTCGCAAAGAAGTGCTTCGCACATTAGATGCTGCTAAAGGTGGAAGCATGATCTTTCAGTCGGATCATTCCGTATCGAGCAGCGTATCCGGGCACACGTATGACTTCATCGTGAAACTCGTGCGCGAATACGGGCAGTACCCCTTGAATATAGGGGAGCGTGACTGACTTATTTATGATGGCTGGCTCTTTGGATTGGATTACTCTATGAGGAATAGACAGATTCTGTGGTGGCTCGCGTTTTTTGTTGCGGGGGCTTCTGTGCTCAGTCTTCCGGACGCCCTCGGGCAGTGCGCTGAGCCAGACGGTCGGAAGACTCCACCATTCGAACGCACATGGGAATCGCTTCGGCAATACGAATGCCCTACGTGGTTTCGCGACGCCAAGTTTGGCATCTACGCGCACTGGGGGCCCTATGCCGTGCCCCCGTTCCCGACCACTACCGATTGGTATTCGCATTACATGTACCAACCACAGCACCGCATCCATAAGTTTCACGTCAGTACCTACGGACCGGTGTCCAAATTCGGCTACAAGGACCTAGTGCCGCAGTTTACCGCGAAGGGGTTCGACGCCAATGCGTGGGCGGAGCTTTATGCCGAAGCTGGTGCGCGATTTGCCGGTCCTGTAGCGGAGCATTCCGACGGTTTCGCGCTATGGGACAGCGCACTTACCGAATGGGATGCGATGGACAAGGGGCCTAATCGCGACATTGTGGGAGAACTGGAGGAGGCAATCCGCAGACGCGGACTCAAGTTCCTCACCTCGTTCCACCATCACTGGAAATGGGGCTGGTATGCAACTTCGATAAGAGACGCCGATTGTCTCGACCCACGGTTCGCCGGCCTGTACGGCCCGGCGCTGCCGGAAGAAGCATGGGCCGGCAAGGACGAGAAAGGGCGTATAAGCCTGATGGATGTCACGGTGATGCCCGATGAAGCCTTCTGCTGCGAATGGCTCGGAAAGGTGAAGGAAGTTGTAGACCGTTATCACCCGGATCTTTTATGGTTCGATAATCGGATGCACCTTATCCCGGAATCCTACCGCATTGAGATGGCCGCATACTTCTACAATCAGGCCGCTGCTCGCAATCAGACCGTAGTGATCAACTATAAGATGGAGGATCTCGTCCGCGGCACAGCCGTGCTGGATCTTGAGCGTTCTCGTATGCCGGACATCTATACCGATCCATGGCTCACGGATGCATCGATAGCACGCAATTCGTGGAGTTATTGTCCGGAGCTTGATTACTATTCAACTACCAGTCTTGTTCATGATCTTGTGGATATCGTTAGTAAGAACGGCTGCCTGCTTTTGAACATCGCGCCGCATCCCGACGGTACTATTCCCCCCGAGCAAATTCAGCGATTACGCGGCATAGGCGATTGGCTGCGACTCAACGGCGAAGCCATCTACAGTACGCGGCCGTGGGTAACTTTCGGCGAAGGACCCACCCGTACTCTTGAGGGACATCTGGCCGACTTGAAGTTTACAGGCTTCACCGCTGATGACATTCGTTTTACCCAGACCAAGGATGGATCTATCATCTACGTTATTGTCCTTGGCTGGCCGAACAACAGATTGCTGAATATTCGATCCCTGGGCCGTGTCTCCGGCAAAGTCGCTGACGTCAGCCTGGTCGGTTATTCGACGGAATTGAGTTGGACGCAGGGTGAGGATGGGCTTAGAGTAAGCCTGCCGGACAAGGCGCCTGGGAAGCACGCCTTTGTCTTCCGTGTCACCGGTGAAGGATTGGCTCAGCCCCGGGACTAAACGTAACTTGTGCTAAGCGCGGTTAAGAGGTGCCTGATGAAGCGTTATGGATGGGTAATTGGCGTCAAGGACGAAAAGATAGCAGAGTACAAAAGGCTGCACGCGGATGTGTGGCCCGATGTGCTGGATATGATTAAGCAATGCCATATTCAGAACTACTCCATCTACATGCGGCGTCTTGAGGACGGCAGGACCTATCTCTTCAGCTATCTGGAATACATCGGTAACGACTTCAATGCTGATATGGCCAAGATGGCGGCTGATTCCACTACACAAAAATGGTGGGACGTCTGCAAGCCTTGTCAGGAGCCGCTGGCTGACCGTTCGACAGGGGCTTGGTGGGCTGATATGGAAGAGGTTTTTCACTTGGATTGAGTCTGTCATGCTTGAAGATTACATTCTCGAATTGCGCCAAGTCACCAAGCGTTATTCCGGTACTTTGGCTGTGGATAAGGTCGATCTTGCGGTCCGTCGAGGTGAGGTGCATGCAATCATGGGAGAAAACGGTGCCGGTAAGTCCACGCTCATGAAGATACTGGCTGGCTCGTTCACCGACTACACCGGCTCGATCGAGATCGATGCTCGGCCGATCTCCATTCACTCGCCGGCCCAGGCTAAAGCTAATGGTATTGAAATGATCCATCAGGAATTGAGCCTGGCTGGTCCGCTGAGTGTCGCCGAGAATGTTCTTGCCGGACGTCTGCCGCGAAAGGGGCCGTTCCTTGATAGACGGATCATGGTCGAGGAGACAAAACGTTGCCTGAATATAGTTGGTCTGGACGTCCATCCCATGCAGCCCGTGGAGATGCTCAGTCAACATCAGGCACAGCTTGTGGAGATTGCCAAGGCCTTGGGCAACGATCCGGCGGTGCTGGTTATGGACGAGCCGACATCGGCGCTCAGCCGCGCTGAGGTTCAACGGCTGTTTTTTATTATCGAACAACTTAGAGACAGGGGTGTCACGATAATCTACATCTCTCATTATCTGGCGGAGGTCTTTCAAATCGCCGATCGAATAACGGTTATGCGAGACGGTCGTAAGGTATCAACTGTGACTGCCAAATCTGCCGATCCGTCAGGGGTTGTCGAGATGATGATCGGCAAGCCCGTTGACCAGGCTCGGATACGGCGGACGCGCAGGATGGGAAGTAAGCGATTCCGCGTGCGCAACTTCACGCGTCTGGGTTTCTTTCATAAGGTTCGCTTCTTCATACGCGAGGGCGAGATTCTGGGTATAGGAGGTCTGACAGGAGCCGGCCGCACAGAACTGGCGCGATGTCTCTGTGGCATCGACCAGGCTGATGACGGCGATATTGTATTCGATCACCACTACATCGACCCGACTTCCATGCGTCAATGCATGAAAAAGGGTATCGGCTACCTGAGTGAGGATCGCAAACTGCATGGTCTGGCGCTGAGGCTCTCGGCCGCTGCCAATACATCGAGCGCCGTGAATGTAAAATGCGGTCGTTTACTCTCATCGCAGCGCCAGAGAGATCTGTTTTTTCGCCAGGCCGGACAGCTTCTGTTACAACCTTCAGATCCGAGACGGCAGGTGTCGCAATTCTCCGGCGGTAACCAGCAGAAGATACTCTTGGGCAAATGGCTGGCCATGGCGCCTGAAGTCCTGATTCTCGACGAGCCGACGAGGGGCGTAGATGTGGGCGCCAAGCAGATCATTCACGAAGCGATCGCCCAACTGGCCGATCAGGGCAAGTGCATCCTGCTGATCACTTCTGATTTGCCCGAGTTGGTGACGCTTTCCGATCGCGTTATAATCATGCGCAAGGGATGTATTACTGGCGAGATGAGCAAATCGGAGCTTTCTGAGAACGCTGTGCTGCTGGCGGCCAACGCCGATTCGACGGAGAGCCATCATGTCTGAAGCCGGAATCCCCCAATCTGAGAGACTGCGGCCAATGGACGTGTTGCACAGGGGCTTGGCCGGTGGATTCGGCATCTATCTTGTTGTCGCCGTGTTGTTCATGGTTGGAACTGTGGTATCGAGTCACTTTCTTGCCTGCGAGAACCTGCTTAACGTAGTCCGTCCGGTGACGCTCCTCGGAATAGTGGCTGTGGGCCTGATGTTCATCACATATGGCGGGCATTATGTTGACCTGAGTATTCCTGCAATCATGGCATTCTCGGGGATGGTGGCGGTCAGCACGCTCGGACTTGGGATCGTCGGATCGGTCTTCTGCGGCGTAGCGGCCGGCTTGCTGATCGGACTTCTGAATGGTTTTCTTGTCGGATATCTGGGTCTGAATCCGATCATCTGGACGCTGGCGATGAACTTCATGCTGGACGGACTGCTGCGCGCATCGACGGGAGGCAATCAGGTATATCCGGATTATACGACTGATGCCGGAGCCGCCTTCGTACAGTTGTCCCGATTCGACATCGCCGGTGTGCCCGGCATCACAGTGCTGCTACTGGTGTTGACTGTTGTTGCGCATCTGTTGGCCAGGCATAGTTGTTTCGGTAACCAGTTACAGTTGACTGGTTCGGCATATGATGTGGCGGTGACAACCGGTGTGCCGGTTCGCCGGGTGGTCATGTTGAGCTTCCTGGTTTCGTCCTTTGCGACAGCTCTGGCGGGTGTTCTCCTTGCGTCACTCAACAAACAAGGCACCTTCACAAACGGGCAGGGATACGACTTCAACGCCGTCACGGCAGTCGTCATCGGCGGTGTTGCCCTGACCGGTGGTATCGGCACGGTTATCGGCGTAGTTGGCGGTGTACTGGTGATGGGACTGCTCGGCAACATCATGACCCTCGCCGGGTGGGGCTCGTTCGACCAGATGATAGCCAGGGGCATGTTGTTTGTGGTCGTTGTGGGGGCGATGGCCTATGGCACCCGGCGTGGAGGGCGAGATGATGAGTAGCTTCACATTACTGTCCTCGGTGCGTCATGCATTAGTGAGACAGCGTATCTATCTCATGCTCGTAGTGGTCTTCGCCATTCTGGCCTGGGGTGCGCCGAACTTCGCAAACGCTCACAATATCATGTCCATCTTTAAGGCCGCGAGTCTCTACGCTCTGGTCGCCACTGGCTTTACGATCGTGATGATCTGCGGCCAACTGGATTTGTCTGTAGGTTCTGTTGTGACCTTGGGCGGTTTTGTCACTATCTGCCTGCAACCCCGAATAGGATGGTCCGGCGGCATCGCCCTGGCCGCGGGAGTCGGGGCACTGGTAGGCGCCGTCAACGGATTGTTGGTGACCAGGGTCAAGGTCAATTCGTTCATAGCAACACTAGGGACTATGATCATCGTGCAGGGTCTTGTCTTTCGGCTAAGCGGTGGACGGACGCTGACCGTTGACACGTTCGCCTTGGGCTCCTTCCTTGAGACAACGACGCTCTGGGTACTCAGTCCTCGGATTATCATGACGGTCCTGATCGTAATCGCCTTTGAAGTCTTGCTACAGCGAACTCCTTGGGGGCGAGCTATCTACATGATAGGCGGTAACAAATCCACAGCCTTCCATGCCGGTTTGCCTGTAGGCGCATATACATTTGCGGCCTTCTCAATTTCCGGCTTATTGGCCGGCCTGGCGGGATCGTTGTTCTCGATTACCATTAACTCGGCGCCGCCTACAATGGGGGCCAATTCGCTCATGATCGTCGTCGCTGCTGTGATCATTGGTGGGACCTCAATGGCTGGAGGTCGAGGCAGTATGCTCAAGAGCATGATCGCATTGCTGGTTCTCAGTGCCTTGTTTAACGGACTCAGTTGTCTTGGGGCCGGTTATGAGATTCGTCAAATCACCAGTGGCATCGTACTTGCCGGCGTCATCGTGCTCGATGCCTACATGGTCGTTATCAAGAATCGTACCAAAGGTCAGCGACGTGAACTGTTGGAAACGCTGAAATTCGACGATTCATCACCAAACATCGACGGGAGCATCTCAATGTACAAGAAAGACCATACCCTGATTACCATCTGTGCCATCGCCGTTACAGGCTGCGTAGCCATCGTCGCAATCTTCGCTATGTACTTCATCGCGACTACGAGAACGAATGTGCAGCCGACGCTGACCATCGCTCCTCAAACGCAGACGTCACCGGTTGCTATTGATGTCAGCCAGCTCAAGTCGGTCGATGGCCAGCCGCTGATATTGCCGCCCGAGCCCAAGGATGTCCCCGCGCGCCCGGACGACCCCGACAACCTGCCGGAGGAGGAAGCTGGACACTGGTACGACCTGGAATACGCCGGCTGGAATCTTGAGAAGATCAACCTGCCGGAATCACCTGCCGACGGACCCCGCGGTAAGTATGTGATCCTCCTAAAGATGACGGATCACCCGTACAACACGGCATATTCCAACGGACTCAAGAAGATCGCCGATGCTCATGGCATAAAGGTCAAGACAATGGTCGCCAATATGGATGTCAATATTCAGGCCCAGCAGGTAGACCAGGCGCTTAACGAAAAGCCTGATCTCGTCATCATGAATCCTGTGGACGCCCAGGCTTGCACCCCCCTCATCAAACGTCTCAATGATGCCAGCATCCCTGTGATCGCCAGCAACATGCTTGCTTCGAACGAAGCCATGCGCTACTGTCTGGCATGGACAGGCCCGGACGACTGGGGCCAGATGCGTAGATTGGCCCACAAGTTCGCCGAACTCATGAATTATGAGGGTGGCTACTGTATCAATCAACACTACCCGGGCGGCTCGCCGTTCTTTTCCCGCACCTATTCCTTTGTTACCGAGCTAAAACAGATCGCCCCCAAAATGAAACTTCTGGCAAAACAGACCAGCAACCTTGAAGCCGAAAAAACTATGCAGGTAGTCTCCGACTGGATCACACGCTTTGGTCCCCAGCTCAAGGGAATTGTCAGCGCCGATGATTCCGGAGCCCAGATAGGCATCAATGAAGCGGTACGAACCGCCAACCGGGAAGACATAATACGCGTCTCGGCCGGTAACAGCAAAGTCGGAATGGACTTCATCAAGGCCGGGACGCTGCACGCCATTACATACCAGTCCGCCGAGTCTGATGGCGCCATTGCCATGCAACTTGCCGCCGAATGGTTCAGCGGCGAGAATATCCCCGACGTTCGCTACCTGCCAATCCGTATCATCACCAAAGAAAATGTGGCAGAATTCTTGCCCCCTCAGTGGTAATGGCATGAATCAAAACTTGGGTTGTTGATGATGGCTGTCTTATGACCGTGCTACTGCACAAACACTGTCACGACAAGTGACATGAGCAAGGCCTTCTTTCATGAGTACCTCCTTTATATTTACCCAGCTGCTTCTGCCGCCAAACATCGTAGACCTTCATCTTAGAGCTTCCACTGATCTGGTCCCAGCGGACCTCGACAGTAGCCTCATGATCTCTGTCTGTATTAAACACACCTACTGCCCGGCTGCCATCGGCCAGCTTCTTAACCATCACGACCTTGTTATCATTAGTCAACAACCACGGGTTAAAACCCGTGGCATAGCCGCTTCGGGCTACGCCCGTCCGCCTTCGGCGGATAACTTCATCTACGGGTTAAAACCCGTAGAATTGCGGTAGAAGATTAAAAATGACCTCTGCAATATGCCCCAGCTCATCCTGGTTGATATTTACTACATCAGCATTCGTCAACAGACCAATTGTAAAATCATCAATTTCGATAATATTGCAGGAGAAGAAAAACGGTGCACAGATTATCGACCACAGCGTTACGTACTGATACCTCTGATTTGTGTCCAGAGGTATCTCATGAGTTGGATTCGCCATTTTTCTGTAATCCCTGATCTTGCCGATATCCTGAATGCGGGACAAGTGGTTGTCCCAAAAACAGTTAACGTTCAGTAGGCAAGGCAAGCTTCTTCAAGATTCTGTTGTCAGAATAAAAAGTGCCCTGATTATGGAAAACGCGGCGGAGATAATCTGACAGTATGCGGCTGGTACGGCAAAAACAACCATATCCGGCTGCTATACTGCCGGACATGCAAGAGGCGATTTTCTGAACGAAAAGGCACACCGTTGTTTGGACTTCGACTACCTGAGAAGAAAATGCTCTCTCTGTTAAAGCACGTCTGCGAAAGTTGTGGTGTGCGTAAGACCAGCCGTCTTGTAGGCGTACATCGAGACACGGTAACACGCTATAGCCTTGCCGCCGGTGAACACGCCAAAGCTCTTCATGATGAATTGGTAGCGCTTTCCCCCCCAAACCAACAAGGTGCAGTTTGACGAGAAATGGGCGTTTGTGGGCAAGAAAGAAAAACACTGTAATGATAATGACCCGTCTGACAATCAACAGGGAGACAACTGGGATCACGTAGCATATGATCCCGAGCATCGTTTGGTAATAAGCGTTATATCCGGCAAACGCACCGAAAACAACGTCGCACAACTTGTGCGGGATTTCAAGAAAAGAACCGGTGGTCGTATTATGAATCTGATTACCTCTGACGAGTATAAGCCGTACAAAAAGGCGACTCTCAAAGCCTACGGCAAGAATATTACGCCGCCGCACACAGGCAAACGTGGCCGTCCCAAAGGCGCTCGCCGCGTGCCTGTGGAGGGCTTGAAATATGCCACTGTTCACAAAACACGCAAGAAAGGCAGGGTGGTTGGAATTGATCTGCGAATTGTATTTGGCGGTAGAACCGAAGTTCAAGCTGCTATAGAAGCTTCGGCGGTAAGCAATACGATTAATACCGCCTTCGTGGAAAGGCACAACGGCACAGACCGCAATCGCAATGCTCGAAAAGTCCGAAAGAGCTATTGTTTTTCCAAGGACTGGGACGTTCATAATGCTATGACTTATCTTACAATGTACAGTTACAACTTTTGTTGGCCGGTACGAACACTTCGCGTACAAGATCTAAACGATCATTTGTCATCGAGGACACCTGCAATGGTTGCTGGTTTGACCGATCATATCTGGTCTTTAGCCGAATGGCTGAGTTATCCGGCCATTCATTTTTCATAGGACACGAGGCGGAAATCTCCCTGTTGGGAAATGTTGCTCGTTTTTTATTCGATTTCAACTGTCTACCTCTGTGACGGCCACGGTCCCTTATGAGTACTCATCAACGCGCAAAAAGTACACTGGATTACCTGATAGATGCAAGGATCAGCAATGGAGAAGACTCACCAGCGGCCAGTCCCATTCTTTGAGTCCTGGCCGCTTGAGTCAGGGGAGGTGCAAAATGTCAGACGTGTCAATACGGACGCTGCTGTTGGAGTTCGTCGATTCCAACGGTGCAAGCCATATCCGCGAGATGCACATCGAAATTCTCCGGCAAAAACCTGGGACGCCGGAACACACAATTCGTGCAAGATTGTCAGAGGCTGTCTGCGATGGCTTACTTAGCAGATTGGGGGATGGTTTCTACGATGTCTACTATGAAACAGAAGGTATGGCTGGCACTGATCACTTGTTTGGCGTATTGCGTCGACAAAAAACTCTACAAGGCGATTGATTACCTGCGGGAACAGGTCCGAGTCCTGATTGAACAGCAGGAGAAGGACAGACGAATCCTACCGGACAATCATCAGAGGCGTAGGCTGGCAATCAAGGCCAAACGTCTGACTCGAAGGCTCTTGGAAGAGACTACCGTACTCTTCACTCCCGCTACTGTTCTTGGCTGGTATCGCAAGCTTGTTGCACAGAAGTACGATGGCTGGTACTATCTGACTGCATGGGTGTAACACAAAGTTAACAACGAAAAGGAATAAATGATAAATCGAAGAAGTTTTTTAAAAAACTGTGCACTAACTGCAGGTTCTATTGCGCTAACCGGTTATGCTGACGGAAAAGTCAACTCTTTCATTGAGAGTTCAAAGAGAAGCGGGCCGAACATTGTTTTGGTAATGACAGATGATCAGGGATATGGCGACCTTGCCTGTCACGGACATCCCTTTTTGAAAACCCCCAACCTTGATAAGTTATATACGCAGAGCACACGGTTTACTGACTTTCATGTGAGTCCGACATGTGCGCCTACCCGGTCGGCGCTGATGAGCGGACGAGCACCTTTTAAAAACGGTGTGACACATACCATTCTGGAACGTGAACGCATGGCCCTTAGCTCGACCACCGTTGCGGAGGTCTTGAAAACAGCGGGTTATACTACCGGTATCTTCGGCAAATGGCATCTGGGTGACGATGATGCTTATCAGCCTGACAGACGAGGATTTGACGAAGTGTTTATCCACGGCGCCGGAGGTATCGGGCAGAACTATCCTGGTACACAAGGAGCAGTTGAGGGTACGGATTATTTTGATCCGATCATTAAACACAATAACACCTTCGTTCAAACGAAAGGATATTGCACAGACGTATTCTTTCAGCAGGCACTGACGTGGATCAAGCAGTGCAAGGACACACCATTCTTTGCCTATATTCCAACAAATGCGCCTCATGGACCATTTAAAGTCACTGATAAATACAAAGCAATGTATCAGAACAAATGCAGCGAAAAGTCAGCGGCATTTTACGGCATGATCACCAATATCGATGAGAACATGGGACTGCTGATGAAAAAACTTGACGAGTGGGGTCTTGCTAACGATACGCTGCTTATTTTTATGACAGACAATGGATCCTCAGCGGGAACTTTTAACTGCGGTATGAAAGGAAAGAAAGGCTCCGTAAACGAAGGCGGAACTAAGGTGCCGCTTTTTTTCAGACTGCCCGGCAAGATCAAGGCAGGAGTCGACGTGAACCGTCTGGCGCGGCACTATGACATGTTCCCGACACTGGCAGAAATTGCCGGCGCCAAAATTCCTCAGGGGCTGGACCTTGACGGTCGAAGCTTGAAACCCTTGATCGAGAATCCTACAGCTAAGTGGAAAGACAGGTATACTTTCTTTCATAGTGGCCGATGGAACAAGAAAAACGCTCCTGGCAGATGGGGGCAAGGAAATACCGACCCTGATAATGCGAAATATAATGGTTTCGCCGTTCGGAGTGAGAAATGGCGACTTGTCGGAACAAACGAATTATATAGCATCAAAACAGATCCGGGGCAGCAAAAGAATGTTGCCAAAGAAAACCCCGAGGTCGTCGCTGAAATGCTGAAGGCATATGAGGCATGGTGGGATGAGGTAAGGCCCATGATGGTAAATGAAGACGCTTCACTGGATACCGGCAAACCATTCCGTGAGCAGTTCGACAAACAAAAAAAGGATAAAGGTATTCCCAGTTGGAAACCTCAGATAGATAATTAAATAGTGTGCTTCTAAGGATCTCAAAATGAACAGACGAATGTTTCTCAAAAACCTTGGAGTCGGCGCAGCTGTATTAAGTTTGCCTACGTGGTGTGTGTCGTCTCAAAAAAGTCCGGGCGAGGGTTCGAAGGGTAAGAGGCCCAATATTCTGTTTATTATTGCTGATGATCAGTCGCCCTTTGACTTGAAGATATACAATCGGGATTCTGCGTTGGATACGCCTGTTCTTGATGAGCTGGCGAAGAAGGGGATGGTTTTTGACGGGGCCTATCACATGGGCTCGTGGTCGGGTGCTGTGTGTACGCCGTCGCGTCATATGATCATGTGCGGACGTACGGTATGGCACTTGCCGGGTAATAATCCGAATGCCAAGAATCCTGATATGGTGCCTGTCGATCTGGCGGAGAACACTATTGGCGCAATATTCAATCGGGCGGGGTATGCCACTATGCGAACCTGCAAGAAGGGGAACAGCTATGCGGCAGCAAACGCGAAGTTTACTGTTCGACGTGAGAGCAGCAAACGCGGGGGGACCGATGAGACGGGTAGCGCCTGGCACGCAAAGCAAGTGCTTAATTATCTTGACGAGCGGATTGCAAACAAGGACAGCAAACCATTTATTATTTATTACGGTTTTTCTCATCCACACGATCCGCGTAACGGCAAGGCCGATCTGCTCGCTAAGTACGGTGCTGTCAACCACACTGATGAAAATTCTTTTCCGCTGTACAATCCAAAACAACCTGCGATGCCGGTAAACTATCTTGATGCGCATCCGTTTCATCATGGGCATCCCGGTTTGCGTGATGAGGTTAAGGTCAGCGGTGTTTGGGAAAAGCGGGACGAACGTACTATCGGCAACGAATTGGGACGTGAGTTTGCTTGCAGTGAGAATATCGATATTCAGGTGGGGCGGGTTCTTAAGAAGCTTGAGGAAATGGGCGAACTTGAGAATACTTATATTTTCTATACGGCTGACCATGGGATCGCAATCGGGAGGCATGGCTTGCAGGGTAAGCAGAATCTGTACGAGCATACATGGCGGGTTCCTTTTATTGTGAAGGGGCCGGGGATTAAGGCTGGGGCAAGGGTGCAGGGTAACATATACCTGCTGGACGTGCTAGGTACTATTTGCGACCTGGCGGGTATTAAGGCTCCTAAGACGGTTGAGAGCAGCAGTTTTCGTTCGGTCCTTGAGGGTAAGCGGGATACCATTCGCGATGTGCTGTACGGTGTGTATTCTGGTGGGACCAAGCCGGGGATGCGGTCCGTTCGCAAGGGCGACTGGAAGTTGATCAAGTACGATGTTCTTGAGGGGAAGGTCCGTCAGACTCAACTGTTCAACCTGAAAGACAATCCGAACGAACTGCTTAAAGAACACCATGACAATAGGATTGCAAAGTTGACCGCAAACACCCCAAAAACCAACCAGGTTAACCTTGCTGATGATCCGAAATACGCTGGTAAGTTAGCTGAGATGGAAGCTTTGCTGCTGTCGGAGATGAGGCGTCTTGATGATCCGTATCGTCTTTGGGATCAGCCTGATGATGGCGTGCAGTCCAAAAATACATAGCTGCTCTGCATTGTCCTTACACTGTACCATTTAAGCTTTGTTTCTGCAATAATTTATAATATACTTCTCGCATGGAAAACGCAGCGGGAGAAAAAGTCAGGAATGGGCAGTTAGGCACCCAGATAGACCTCTATAGCTGGCAGATTCCATATGTTGATTTCGCTGATCCTATCAATATTGTGCTGGGAGAAAGCAATTGGACACCACAGTAGGCTAAGCACAATAGCAAACAAACTAATGTTAGCCATTATATGGTTTGAACTCATTTTCAACCTTTCATAGTTTAGCCGTATTTTGTTCATGAGGTCGCAATCGGATTCCTTCTCAACCGAACCCCAAGGGTGAGATCGGAATTGCACGATCCAAACCCCTCGTAGTGCATGCCGTCATGCTTTCTAATCATATTTCATCAGCACGCGCACATCGCAAGGTTTCAGCGTCAACTCTTTATACACTGACCGTCGGGTAATTACATCCATGAACTTGCTGATCGGGCAGGCGTTTGGCTTCAAGGTGACTATACGCCGGTCTTTACTCACGTTGTTCAGCACGAGAAGCAGCTTTCCGGTTTTGGGATCTCTTGACTGATTGATCATGACTCCAAAACCCTTTCTACCAATTTGGTCGGTCACCGTAACCTGCATTGGCATGGCTGGCTTGACTGGAGTCAATGCCACATCAAAGTCTACAGCCATCTGCAAGACGCCGCTTAGCGGTAGCGTAACAAAGGGATCTTTGATCCGATCACCAGAACGGGGCACACCCATTTCATTATTCAGGAAGCTGCGTTCTGCACCGACCAGTGCCAGGCGACCACCGGATTGCTGGAATGTTTTGATCCGTGACAAGCTGTCATCAGCAATAAAGGGGGTGGGCGAAACAATCAGGGTTTGCTTCTGCGCATCCAGGCCACCGATTTCGGATGGTGTTGTGAAACCGACCGGTAGGTTCAATAACTTTAACGCCTCATAGATGTCTTTGAAATATCCGGTATAGTTTTCATCCTGGATCGCAGCCTCCTCGCAATAGTAGATCATGAAGAGTCGCTCACTCGGTACTGCCGAGACCACCAGCTCTGCATGAGCATTTAGTTCCTTGAGGGTTCGTCCGTAGGCATCCAAAGCAATGGGCTGAGTTGGCAGTTCTCCAATATGATCCGCTCCGTTTTTTAGCGAACCATCCGATTCACGCCCCCAGAGCCACGGCTTGATCGCTCCCATCCCATGGCAGAATGCCAGCCAGAGGGCTGAACGCACATAGTCTCGCTTCAAATGGAAATGCCGCCAACTCACCGCACTGAATCCGTGCCATTCGGAGTCATAGAACAGCTTGTCCGGGCAGAGTGACTTTGTGAAATCCAAGTACATCGACTGCTCGACCCAGTCGTAGGCATAACGTGAGCGCCATCCTGTCTCCGGATCGAGGCCCTCTTCCTGTTTCCCATAGAAGATAGCGTTGTGAGGCGCCACTCGCAGGTCTGCACCTTGGATATCCTGTAGCTTAGTAAGATACTCAATATCCAGACCATGGTCACGCAGAGGAGTGCTCAGGGTAAAGCCCAGCATCTTGATCGTAACCGGGGATCTTTTCAGGTCGTTCATCTGGGTCTGTTGCTTGAGGAAGGTGAACCAGTCGTTCACACGATCCATATTGAATCGGCACCAGTCGTACCAAAGCGCTCTGCCCCGCAGCACAGGATCAATAGGGAGACTCACCTTCACCTGATCCAGGCGTTCATACAAAGTACCATAGGCCTCATTCAGGGCGGCGACTGTCTTGTACTTGCCTGCAATCCACTTGCAGTATTTCTTCAGGCTATGTTCTGACAAGCCATTCTGAACCCGCCACCCTCCTCTCTGGGTGGCAAAGTGCGGCTCGTTGGCCAGCAGATGCACCATGGGTCGGTTGCCGCCGGCCTTGCTCATTCCCGGAAGCAACCCAGCGCAAAGCGCCTTGATCCAGGCACGGATCAAAGGACTGTCGATATCGTATTGGGTAAAATGCCTGGCCCCTTCCATAATATCCGGATGCTGTTGCTTCATCCAACCGGCCGGGGCGTGCCCCATGAAGAAGACGAGCGGAGCGGCATTGAGTTGGCACTGGTTTTCCAACGACGCAAAGGCCCGTTTCAGCGTGCCTTCACTGACCGTGCCATTTTCCTGCAAATACCCCAACTGGTAGTACGCTTCACCCAGGCGACCGAATTCCTGCATGAAACCTTCTTCCTTCGGCACCCAAACGAGTGAACTGGGAAACACCACCTGACCATCAAGGCGATAATAACCGGTACCCAGTTCCAACTTGCCCTTGGAGAAATCGGGTGCATCACTCAGCGTAATCTCGCGAGCCAACTGTTGACGCAACTCGGCAATGGCATGGTCCGCCACGTCCAGACAGGCCTTTAGTTCATTGAAGGCAAGCTGATCAGCCTCCATGGGATCAGTTCTGTCATAGTATCTAAATGTCTGAAAGATGCGGCGAACTCTCTCAACGTTTCCCCGGTCATGCTGTACAGCCAACTGAAACGCAGAAATAACCTGCTCAGAGACAGATGCGTAATCTGTGGTGATCCTGTTTTGCGTCGCTTCGCTGATCAGAGTGTTCAACTCGATGCGGCGTGCCTCCACTCGGCGGCTCAACTGCTGCCACTCGTCATCGTTGTTTGCAGCAGCGCATGCCGAAAGAATTGCAATGAAGACAAGTGCTACTAACAGCAGGTTCTTCCCACGCTGAAGACAATTCATGAAACCAGTCCTTCACTTTCTCAGATGTTTTAATCGTTCCGTTCTGAGCTACCACATACAGTGTCTCAGCCGCTCGGCCTTTTGAACTTCAGCTCAGATGTGGCAGTCTCCGAGGACGCCGGTACAGGATACCGTCTGCTCATTATTGTGGCACAATCTTTAGCATGATCACGCCATGAGAAGGAACATCGGCAGCATAGGCGCCCCGAGAGGAGCCAATATCTTTCTTCTGCCAAATGTCACGGACTTTAGCATTAAGATGCGAGGGATAGCCAATCTCCGTCCATAGTACGCCGATGTTTACTTCTCTGCCACTGCGATTGAACAAGATAACCGCACGCGATCCATCGTGCAGTAACCTTGCTCCACACTTCCAGGTCGCCGTCATCGCGCACTTTGACGCCCTGCCTGCCGAGGGGGTCCTGGTTCACGGAGATTGCTTCTTTGTTGAGCAAGATTTCCATAGTCTGCGGTGTGGCCTTGCGAATATCGTTGCCCATCATCAGGGGAGCGGCCAACATGCACCACAAGCTGAAATGGGCCTTGTTCTCGTCAGGAGTCAGCTCGCCGTTGCCCACTTCGAGCATATCTGGATCGTTCCAGTGGCCCTGGCCAGCGTAGCTCTCCAGACCCACCTGCCGGTCGAGGATCTTGGTGAAGCCGATGAAGTTCTCAATCTGCCTGCCATTTGAGATCGCCTTGCACCCACAGTCCCAGCAGGGTCGGATGTCAAAGGTCGTACGCCACAAGTGTCCCACGCCATCGGCCCATAACCATGGTTTAGTAGTGCCCCATTCGCAAATACTGAAAACAATGGGACGACCTGCTTTTTCCAGGGCATCGCGCATGAGGCGATAGGAATCCGGGGCACTCTGATTGCCAGTATTGCACCAGTCGTATTTCAGATAGTCCACACCCCAGGCCGCATATTGACGGGCGTCCTGATATTCATAGCCACGGCTGCCTGGATAACCACCGCAGGTTTTGTAGCCCGCATCCGAATAAATCCCGAACTTAAGCCCTTTGGAATGCACATAGTCTGCCAATGCTTTGATGCCGGACGGGAATTTCTTCTTATTGACGACGATATTGCCCTGCTCATCGCGGTCGATCTGCCAACCATCGTCAATCACGATATACTCATAGCCGGCATCCTTAAATCCCCGCTCGACAAACATATCCGCAATGCCGCGTACCAGGTCCTCGTTGATCTCCAAACGGAACGTGTTCCAACTGTTCCATCCCATCGGTGGTGTCTGCGCCAAGCTTCCCCAACCATCTGTTGCTGCAAAACAGCTTGACCATCCCAATACAGTTGAAATGCCAATATAGATTAACGCGTTTTTCATAATTCGATTTTCCTTTCTTCACAACAACAAGCGCTGAACCTGCAAAACATAATTCAGCCCTCTCGACGTCAACATCTCTACAAAGATCACCTTGAACAGTCAAGGCATTTACGGGAACTTCCCATCGCTATGAGCCTTGACGGTTGAGTGAAATAGCTGCTATGATAATAATCTGCTTTGGGAATCCTTAAGTAGCGTGATTTTTTGCATGAACCTGTGGGCACAGGAATTGAACCATAGGATGATTTGGAGACGAAGAGTGGCCAGACGCCAGCAGCGAAATCGAAGCTTGCAAACAACGATCGTACTATTCTTTGTTCTGGGGTATGGTTCTTGTTCGCAAGCGATCATAAATATTGAAGTTGATCCTCGATGCACTCGAAGCATTGGCGGCATTTCCGAACTGGATCGAAAGACCTACTTTGCGATTTGCGATCCAGGTACAGACTTCGACAGGCGGTGCAAGGACGATGAGATGTACGAGTATCTTGTCGGCAAACTCAGTGTGAATTTCGGTCGGCGACTCGGTGTGGTCAGCGGGTCGGTCAAACAAGGTAACATTGTCATCGAAGATCCCAAACGTCCCGGATATGCAGACCTGGATTTGCTCAGAGAGAAACTTCTAAAGAAGCATCGTCCGCCCAGTGACAGATTCAGAACGGATATGGGCGAGAATCTGGATGTTGCTGCACACGGTCAGCACAACGCCTATCCCGGCTTTATTGGGAAGTTCACCAATGAGCAGGCTGTTAAGGGCGACCGTGCCGAATACATTCCGAAGAGTATTGACGCCGCTGCGGAGTTGGCGGCGGCGGTTCTGCTTTACGGCTATTCAGATTTCGACCGCCCGGCATATTATGAGCCGATCAATGAGCCTCACTGGAGTTTTTACGGCGATCAGCATCTCGCCGACTGGCATCTGGCTACAGCCGCAGCCGTCCATGCTCGGATGCGGGGCGTCAAAGTCGGCGGGTTGTGCATGTCGGTTGCATATATGTATCGTGATCTCTACCGTGTTTTCGGGAGTCTCAAGAAGTTCATTGACAATACGGATTGTCGGTTGGACTTCTACTCGTTCCATGTTTACGATTATGTTTATTGGAAGGACGATGATTTCCATGGACGAATCACCAGCGGGCTGCCGCTGGAAGGCGTGTTGGACCTAGTGCCGAACTATACCTACAATACCTACGGCAAAGAGGTCGATATCGTTATCAGCGAACACGGGGGCTATGTTACCGGCAAGAAAGGACTTGGCGCGGACGAAACCGCCGAACTGATTGCGAAACAACACTTTCCCGGTTCGGGTTTTGAGTGGGAACTGAGGAAGCGTTCAATACTTGAGCAGGTGCATGTCAGCACTATTGTCGCCAACACCCTTACTTTCATGGACCATCCGCATACGGTCAAGAAGGCTGTGCCATTTATTCTGCTGAATTCGTTCGGATGGGACCCGAAGTACTATGCCGTTCTGTATGTGCCGGAGAACTTTGAGAACAGACAAAACTGGGTTCCCACACAGCAGATGAACTTCTACAAGTTCTTCAAGGGGCTGAGAGGTAGACGCGTCAAGGCAATTTGCAGCGACCCCGATATTCAGACGCGTGCCTTTGTCGATAACGACAAACTGTGTGTTGTGCTGAACAACCTCTCGGGAAAACAAGAGAGACTATCAGTCAATATCCCTGCGACAAGAGCGATGACTGTCAGGCGGATGGGGCGAAACAGCGATTTTACGCCATATCTTCGTGAGGGGTCGTTGGCATCGGCAAGGAACATGGAGATTGGGGGTCACGAAGCGATTCTTCTCACAGCATATTATCCGAGGCCTATTCAGTCTGCCAGAATAGTTGATGAAATACCTTGCTATGGAGACAAGGTTAATGTGGCTTTGGATGGTTGGACGGTATTCGATGTGGCTGTTCCGGATGTTTCAAATATGGAGTACGCGGTGTTGCGAATCGGCATTTCACGGGCGGCCGGCTCGGATAGACGCATCAATGTCAAGTTTAACGGAAGACGACTTAATGTTCCGCTGGAGACTTGTCACAACCGCCTGGATGACGGTGAACACGATTATGCGAGCTGCAAGATGATTCAGATAGACCCGAAGATAGTCCGGGCGAGAAATACAGTGGCCGTTTCATTTACTGACGGCAGGTTGGGCAGTGTGGGCTCGGTTGTACTTCGTGCAGCCATCAGGAAGTGATATCTTTGCATCGCAGCAAGAAAGAAACACACAGCGGTGGCGGCTTTAGCGATAGTTGTCCCAGAACAGTCGGTATTGTTCGTGCATTTCAGGATACGATTTCTTGCTGTCGGCCGTGCCATCGTCGTATTCCTGACGCAGTTTCAGTAGTTTGTGCTGCAAAAGCCGGCGTGTAGATTCATGGGCCGGATCGTAGGCCAAATTTGTAGTTTCCCAGGGATCTTGGTGCAGATCGAAGAGCTGAGTTTTGCGTGTGCCTCCACTCGTTTGCCTGCCTACGCAAAAATTGGAATGAAGGCAAAAATGTTTGAGTCATGAGTTTATGAAATGGAAGTTAGCTCATTGAAGACTGAATATTGACAGTTTCATGAAGAGTGATTTCCGGCAAAGTCAGAGCCTTGACAAACATGTCGCAATCGGCGCAGGCCTCATCTTCCTTGCTTTGCAATCAGCTCAAAATTCTGTTTCAGATTTTCAGCCTAAGCAACTCGGTTATAGCAGTGATGTAGTCCACCAAGAATTGGCTTACTTACAATCTTTCCATTGGCCTGAACAGGGCGATGGACAGGTGAGTCTTTCTCAAGCGACATATGCGTTCTGCTGACGTTGTAATAATTATTGACGTATTCGTCCAGCACGCTATGCAAATGCGAGAATAATCATATGGTCAAGGCATTCGCGACGTAGTGTGCCGATGACACGCTCTGCGATCGGATTCTGCCATGGACTTCGTGGTGTCGTCGGTGTGTCTACCAGGCCAAAGTTCCTTAGTGGACCGGAGGCATTTCTCTATGCTATAATGGTGCGATCTGCTCCCATAAAACACCCTATCGAACCTGCTCGCTACTTCCCCCACCTCGACGGCTCTAATGCCCTTGCTCCTACCAGGAAATGGTGGTATTCTGACGGGGAGCAGTCAGGGGCAGTACTATGGATCATGACCAGAATATTGCAGGTTGCAAGAACAAGGAAGACCAGAACACTGAAATCCAGCCACCGCATGTGAGCCTTCAGATAAGCTCAGTGGTGGTGATGGTGCTTAGAAATGTCATGTGCAAAATGCACGGTAAAATGTGTCTTGACTTATGGGGCGCACTACGGGTAGGTGTGGAGTAGGAATGCTGAGAACACATATCTTTTTTTCCGGGAAAAAAGATATGGCTACACTTCTGTTGCTTAACCCGAAGGGAGAAGCTATGAAGTGAGCCAACCCGGCTCTGGTAGAATCTGGATTGCAATGAGGTCGTCATCGGGACGCCTCAAATCCACTACCTTTATATAGCAGGAGCTGATTATGAAATATCATGGAATAGTCATGATACTCTCGCTGTTGTTTGCAGTGAATATTGCCTATGGTCAGGTAATCACGACTAAGGCAAAAGACAAGCTGCCGGATGAATCGAAATCAAAAAGAAACACTATGCCGAAACCGCCGAACGGTTATGACAAACCTATGGTTGCTCCCAAGGGGTATAAACTTGTTGAATATTTATCAGACGAGTTTAACGGTGGTAAGTTAGATGAGACAAAATGGATGCCACGCTCGAATGATGGTTGGAGGGGAAGAGGAGCCAGGTTTATGGAAGAAAATGTAATTGTAGCAAATGGGTGTTTACAACTGAAATCTAGTGTCATTGGAAGCGACGCTGACTTGAAGTCATTGTATAAAGATTTAGAAGATATATATGTAAAGGATGAATCTTTGCATATAGGAAATAACATAGATGTTGAGACCTGGTCTCCGGCTATTTACGGAAAAAAATGGATTGAAGATTGGTCATCAGGCGCAAAGTATAAAGATGTGATGAGAAAAGGTCTTAACACGATTGGAGCAGCCATTGTTTGCTCTAAACGTCCAGGCACAAAAGGTTATTATGAAGCAAGGATGAAGCTCTCCAAGATAGCGATGAGTTCGTCATGGTGGTTGCAGGGATTTCATACAATTGAGTTTGATATTACAGAAAGTTATGGCTCATATTCAGTAGACAAAGACAATGCCAAGATTGTGGATGCACCTTATAAAATACATACCTCAGTGTGGGTAAACTCGCGAGAATTTAAGGGCAAGGGAGGTATTAAGCCTAAAAATGCTAAATGGAAAACACGTTTATGTGATGACTTTTTTGTGTTGGGCTATGAATGGGAAGACGACAAATTGTCTGTTTACCTAAACGATGAATTTCAGTACCGTTTCTCTTTTAAGGATATTAGGACAGGAAAAGGTGATTTGCCTATTCCTATAGAGACGTATGCATCACCTCAATATATTAAATTTGATACAGAGATATTATTGGGGCCACTCATGGGGTGGCCCACCAAAAGAGAATTGCGAGATCCAGATAGAAATACGTTTTACGTAGACTGGATAAGAGTCTGGAAACCTATAGAACAACAATAATGAATACGAGTCGATATGCAATCCTTCAGGGGACAAAACTCTATTCAGGGGATATCCGATCCATCCGCCTGCTGGGAACCGAGGAGGCCATTACCTGGGATCAAACCCCGGATGCCTTGGTTGTGACCATGCCGGATAGCCCTCCTTGTAACTATGCCTACTGCCTTAAGATTCAGAGATAAAGGGGGATACCTGGGATCCCAAAAACCGTATAACTCAGTTGGCAATGTTACCCGCAATTAGTATTCGATTTTGTTAGGAGTTCTTACTTTGAAACGCATTATTTTGAATCATAGCTTGATGACGGCTGTAATTTATTTTCTTCTATGGATAATGGGAACTGGCAACATAGCTGAAGCCGAAGTGTTGCCAAAACAGTCACAACCTAAGGATAACATTGGAGCCCATGCGCCAGCCATACCTGTTGTCACCACCGACTATGTGCTCATCTACAAACCACAACCGGACGTATATAAGGGAAGAGACACAAAGAATTACAAGTCTGGCGAAATCTATAACACGTGGCAACCCAATGATCATACGTTCATACAAGGTCCGAATGGACGCTGGCACTGCATTGGAATCACCCGCCCCGATGATGTTTTGGATGACGAAACACATGAAGCGGGGGGATTCAAATTTCATGCCTTGGCTCCAATGGGACCCCTTGAACAAGCTTTCCTGCCGGAAACTTGGATAGACCAGCCCAAAATAGTATTTGGCGGGGCCCCCTATGTTATAAAAATCCAAGACACCTATCACCTGATCAATTCTGCATATGACCATCTCACATCCAACGATTTGCATAACTGGAATAACAATGGTAAGCTTCAAATCAAAAGGGAAAAAGGTAAGGATACTCGTGACCCTCATGTTTTATACTGGAACGGTACATATTATCTTGTTAACTGCAACGATAGAAGCGTAAACATTGTCACATCAACCGATTTTGTAAACTGGTCTGATCCGATTGATATTTACGTTGCTCCCGTCGAGAGTTGGCGATGCGAATCTCCTACACTTTTGCGATACGAAAACAAGTTCTATCTATTCTGGTGTTTGTGGGACAGTTCCCCTGACAGGGATAAGCTTCTTGCGCTTTACAAAGATCATACCCCTTGGTCCTATGATTATCGTACGTTTGTTTATGTTTCCGATACCCCCACGGATTTCCATAACAGAAAACCGATTGCCCAACTCAAGGGACATGCCCCTGAGATCATCAAGGACGAAAAAGGACATTATTTCATCTCCAGCGCAGACTATCCGCAACGGGGGATCAATCTTGCCCGATTAGAATGGAAGTCTGGCAAGTAAGTAAAACAAAGACAAAGACCCAAATCACTTCCTCGATATATGATCAATAAAGGTAATTGCCAAGTGAAACGAAATAGAATATTACTCGCGGGGATCGTTGTTTCCATCTCTAAGGGCCGCAAATATATCGAGGATCATCTCTTCAACGGAGAATATTTTATCCACGAAGCCGATCCTGAGCATCCTGAGTCTCCCGGCACTTATACTGGGCTTGAATATAGTCAGTTATCGAACAATTGTACAAGGTGAGGCGACAAGGGAATATATCCTACATGTCCCTGCGTCCTATGACAGCAATACTCCGATCCCTTTGGTCATTAATTTTCACGGTTTCGGAGATTGTGCTGCTGATTATTCAGAGGTAATCGGGGATTTTTACAATTTGGATTCGTTGGCTGACAGCAGAAACTTCCTGGTGGCTTAAGCCAGTTTTTGTCAGAAAGAACCACCCTGTAGACATCAAAGGAAAACGGTGAAAACATACCCTTATGACTGCCGAGCTAACGACCGTTGAGCCAAACCTCACAACTGTAATCCACGCCATCAAACTCCAGACGGACAATTTTATCGGTTAGATCTTCACTCACATTGAATTGCAGTTAATACCACCACTCGTCAAACATCACCCACTGGGCCTTCATACTGTTGCGCCCAAAATAGGGATCTTCAATAGCCCCTGCTTTCCACAGATCCGTATACACATCGCCTGGAATCCGAGCAGGCATCCAGACCAGAGTCTCAATATCCCCTGGGGGCAGTTCATGCAAGCCTTCCTCTATGCCCTGACCAGGACGCATACGTTTGAGCTTCCATTGATAGCCGCTCAGATATTGAATGAGTTGGCCCTGACTCTTCACCTGATCACCGGCCCCGGGCTGAGCCCAGGCTGAACTGATCACCCACAGGCCTGCTTTTGAGTAACGGTTTTTCATAGTGCTGGTTTTAATCCTACCAAATAGACTGAAGTTCATGAATCCTCAAGAATCGCAACTGAACCTCGCCTTTGGTGCAGGTGGCTACCAGAGAGAGATTACCCTGCTCTGGAAACACCACATGCGGGATGTACACCCTACCGTGGTTGGCGTATACCTCAATGGATGTACGATCCAGCAGAATTCTCAGGCTGATGAGACCCTCCACCGGCCTGAGCAACGTGCTCTTGCCATTTGACGTTAAGGTCTGTGTCACAGCATCATACACAACGTTAACACCACGCAGATCAAAGACCGTTTCTGAACCCACTGAAGGCTCAAACTCCACTTCCAAATCAAACAGATCGCCCTTGAGTCCATACAGGGGATTTTCACCAGCCTTCAGTACGAGGTTATTCCATGTGTGGGTTCTCGTACGCAGTGCCTCCAGTTCCTTGATTGGATTCATCCGCAGACGAGGACCCTGCTCCGTTGAATGGAGCGTCAATTCCGAGGGTACGGTCATCTGTTGACTAAAGGACATGCCAGGGTAATTTCCTGCTTTCATCCAGGTCACCTGTACGCGCCGATCATCAGGCATGTTCTCCCAGGTCATGGTGGCATAGTAGTTGCCCTGGATCACAAGCGACCTGACACGATCTTTGGTGACAGCCGGTTTTCCAGCAAGCGAGGAAAATACGTGACCATCAAAGTTGCCCACAATGTAGCTGCCGTCAATCAGGATCATGATCCATTTTTTATTCCCAGGATCACCATCCACAGGCAGTTGAAAGAAGTCAACACAGCCACAGAGTTCATCGCCCCATTTGTCCTGCTCCACGCGGCTCTCGAATATCCAGTCTGTCAGGTTGGCAGAACTGTAGATGCCCACGCAGCGCAGTCGCTTGCCCTCATCATTGGTGAAGAAATCATAGGTCGGTGCGATCCAGCGTTTCGTGAGTTCATACCAGAACGGTCTGGGTGTGTCAATGCGAGCCCCAACATGTGTCAGCACCGGATTACCTTCATAGTCAGTCATGCTCTGGCCGCGATCATTCGAATAGGCAAAGCAGAGTCCAATCTTGGTGCGCAGATAGAATGCCACCAGCACATCATCATCGCCTGTTTTGAGACCCAATTGGTTCTTTCGATCAATGAATGCAGCGCCCGAGAAACAGGCGCCTGTGTCTGCCTTGGGAAACAGGACCACGGATTGTTCCTGCCAGTGAACGAGATCCGTGCTCACAGCATGGCCCCACGACATATTGCCCCAGTATACAGAGAATGGATTGTGTTGATAATAAAGATGATACTGGCCCTGTAAATAGATCAGGCCATTGGAATCATTGAGCCAGCCGCGCTTCGCTGTGAAGTGAAACTGGGGCCGAAACTTTTCCCTGTACAAATCCTCTGCACCCTTGATTTTGTCATCCAGGGTTATTTTACCCAGATCCCGAGGGAACCGATCCACCTCAACGGTCAAGGTCTTGCCTTGATGCTTAGACAGATCAATGAACCCGTAATAGTCTCCCTGATCAAGGGCCAGCGGCACCTGGAATACACCAAGGATCTCTCCATCAATTTTGATAGTCATGTTCCTTTTCGGGGCCTTGCTGTCTAAAAGAAGGGGAATGTTTAGATACCTTTTTTCGATTAAAAACTCCGCTCGTCTACCTGTTTCAATGATGGGCTGGTCAGTTCTCACAACATCCGACTTTCGAGTCCAGACCTGCACTTCAGCCAGGGACAAAATATTGTTTCCCAGCAAGGCAACGCGCACGTAGCGTCCATCTGTCACTTGGTCGAGACGCGTGCCTTGAGAGGTGACATCGCCGTTGATAGTCAAAGATCCGCCTGCAGGCAGGTCGCCTGCTGCATACGAGTAGTTCTTTGCCCAGCGTTCAGTCCCACCCTGTTCAGGATCACCATGCCACACTGACACGCGGAAGTTTCCGACTCTGGAGGCAGCATCTATGCGATTAAAAATGACAATCTGATCGATGATAGACGCTTGCTTTAGATCCACCTGCCACCAGGCGTGCGACTCAGGTCGTGTACTGGTAAAGTCGCCCTTGGGCAGTACAACACTGTTGTTGGCAGTGCCTGCAAGTCCAGCATTCACATACAGATTGCTGGATTGACTGGCATCACCTGAAAGGGCGATATTGTCGGTCGGGGGCACATCTACGGCACTGTAAATCTTGGCATTGGCAAGCGTAAATCGAGGCGTACCATTGGCCTGCACGCGCACTGTTCGGCACAATACGCTGCCCAGGCGTGTGATACCATCTTCGCCGATCTCATCGCCACGAATCACAAAGGTTTCGGCCTTACCCACACTGCCAGTCGGGAAATAGTCCTTTTGCCAAAGGAGCTTACCTCCATCATCAGGACCGCGATCCCAGATCAAGACCTTGAAATTGGTTAACTTTTGAGAATTGTCATTGTCTACATTTTGAAGGGTTAACTGTCCCACATTGATGATTTGAGCAAAACTCACCTGCCACAGGCCTGAGACCTGAAACACCATGCCGTCGGATTCGACCAGGTCACGCTCGTCCTGGATAAAGCGATCTGTTTGATACAGGGCAAGTCGATCCAAGTACGCATCATACAGGCCGTTGTTTTGGATGAACAGCTCGGCGCTGGTGGAATCAAGACCGGTCCTAAAGGCAAATGTTTCGTAACTCATACGCCAAAACGCCTCACCGATCTGCGAAGATACTTCGGCGTCTCCTGTGTTGCGCACACCAATGGTCAGCTTATTTTGCGCTGGGATATGGGTGTTCAGCAAACGCAGGGCTGCCAGGCGCATCATGGCAGCACCCGGCCCCGAAGGCCGCAGATAGAGGGATTGTTTGCCCGACACTGTCGGGAGTTTGATCTGCGCAGTGTACCAGGAGTCCTGCACAGACTCGTTGTATTGAAATTCGCCCAATACCTTTCCTGCAGGACTTCCAATCCGGACTACCAGAGAGGCTAGGGCACCACCGGGTTTTGTGCCGGGTGGCCGCGTGTAGCTCAATTCAAGCTGATCGTATTTACCAGAATCGCCAAAGTCTATGTCGTTGTAGCAAAGCCATTCGCCCTCTGCCAAATCCGTCACATAGTCCTCGCCGCGATGTGTAGCAGAGGTCACAGATCCTTGAGATCCATCGAACTGTTCAGCTTCAATGCATTGATCCACCAACCTGGTTTCGCTGGAAACTGTGTACCAGATGTTCGGTTTCAGCCCATTGAAGGTGCGTCGAATACCATCGCCAGGATTCAATTGAAAACAGTGGCCGCCTGACCGAGAAAGCCCTGTGCCCACTGTGTTCCAGGCATTACCATAAAACCAGACTGGTGTACCTGTATAGGTCCAGTCAGTAGGACTCTGGCTGAACAAACCGTCCTTGATCATGTTGGTGCCCGGCAAAGCCTCCCAACTGTACACGGGTGTGGGAGGTGCGGAAAAATCATGCCCGACCCTCCACATAACCTGGCCATACTCCAGGGCTCCGGCATCAGGTGCATCGCCACTGTAGCGATCATTCACACCGGGCAGTACAATACCTGCATCAATGGCACCCGATCCTACTGCAAGACGAAAATCCCTGGCGTCAAAATCAACAAAATCTGAAGCTGTGTAGTTGTAGTTGCCACGATGATTCACACCCAGGGACGAGACATTGTCTGTGGTGACCTGCAGGTTGTTGTTGTAATTTGACTCCACTGCAATGTCTGCGGCATTCACATTACCCTTGGGCGCAGCGCCGATCCAGGTGTTATGATAGTACTTGAGAAAGATGGGCACACCTGCGCGTAAGGTGCTGGGGCCAAGGTCGTACACAATATTGTGGTGCACCACGAGTTCGAGACCCGCATAGAATGCGCAGTAAATGCCAATGGAGTCTGTATTACGAAAAACATTGTGATGGACAATACACCCGCCCCCATTACCGCGTCCTGCATCACCGTCAAACACACCCGTATCCCAGGACAGGTTGGCGCCGTCCTCAAACAGGTTAAAGGCAAATTCACTTCGATAGGGAAAGCCATCCAGAAAGCTGCGTGCAAACTTGCGCACTGTGTTGTAGCTGACCAGATGTGCAGAGCCACTCATGCCAATTACACGTGCTGTGCCTCCATAGCCAATATCATGAAAGTAATTATTGACCAGTTGATGCCCTGTGCCGCTCACAGTGACCACACCTCCCCAGGTCTGGCTGACTTCATTGTCGCGAAACACATTATGATTACCTGATATATAGAAACGTCCAAAGCCCGCCTTGTCATATGCGTACAAGGTGTTGCCATCGTAGAGATTGTTGCCTGTCTCATTGTCGGTTCGAATGCTTATGCCACGAAAGGTCAGGCCATGGATTCGAATATAGTCACGACCGCGCAGGTCGAAACCGTAATCCCATCGCTTGAACTCAATGTCCAGATTGCCTGGATTCTGTCCTGATTCAACTTGATAGTAGAGAGTGTTGGTTTCCCGGTCCTTGAACCACTCTCCAGCATGGTTTAACGCCTTGAGTGTATCAAAGATGTAGTAGCCCAACACATGCTTTTGAGAGATCACGCCAAGCGGTTTCTCAAAGGTGATTCTGCCTGATGCTGAATCGTAGTCAGCAATAGTGCTGTCTCTAAGAATCCAGTCGTGTGTATGATGGCGGACCTTGGCACCATTCCAGAAGTCATCTCCCCAGCCCTTGATATCGTCTGCCGTAAAAGAGTCGGATTTGAGCCTGCGTGCGGCAATCTTGCCCCAATTGTCAAGCTCAAGCGGATCGTTCTCAGCATGCTCGCGCGCCTCAAACTTCAAATCCCCATTCACAAAGAACGTATTGCCAGCGCCGTCAGCCCCGGCATCCCAAGTCACAGTCGCCTTCCAGATATCGCCCTTGTGCCGAGTCCACCCTGCGACCTGATCACACCCAGAGATAATCACCCTGTGCTTTTTATACGCTGCAAATGTAATGGGCATTCCTATTGTGCCAGAGCGTACTGGTGTAATCGTTTCCCTGTATATACCTTCAAGCATTGATACAGTGTCACCTGGCTTGGCAAGAATACAAGCCTGCTTTACGCTCAAGGGAGAATTCAAGGTGCCTGCGCCTGTATGGCTTGCATCGGGCGATACATAAAAAGTCCTGGCCTGACACCAGCCAGTTAGAATAACGAGCAGCACTGCTGGTTTGACCAAGATAGTCTTGTTTATAATCACATTGTCTCCTGGCATTAGTACTTATACTCGTCAAAAGGATCAGATTTCCTGGGATCAAGTGCGCGATAAAAATTATTGCGGCTCCTGCCTGTTTGGGCCACAGCATTGCCCCCTTCAGCGTGGGTAATAATATTGTCAGTGATCATACAATCCGTACAATCATGCAGACGGATCACAGTCTGGGTCAGAATCGTATGCACGATATTGTTCGAAAAAATCAACTGATTGGCATCGTCAAACTGGATAAATGACTGACCATTGCTTTCAGCATCCACGGTCCTGGTTCGCTTGCGACTATCCAGGTAGTGGGCAATACTGTTGCCTGTAATGGTGAGGTTATCAGATTTTCGGATATGGCAGAAGGCCCCATACGCTGCTGCACCTGTGGATATTTTCCAATTGAATAATGTATTGCCCACAATACTTGAATGTTCAATATAACCTATTTCAAAGCACTTGCTCACATACGCAAAGGTATTGTTATGCAGGGAGGACATGATCGGATGTGCCAGTGTCATGGCTGTTTCCAGATCGGCAAAACAATTGTTGCTGATAAATGTCACTTGCCCTGTGCCGTGATAACGAATGCCATGGGTCATCTGACCAAACCAGTTCTTGTCAATATAGCTCACATCCGAGCCAGCCACATCCAGGCCCACGTACAGATCCGTGAAATAGCAGCCGGTCACCCGAAACATCTCGATTTTCCCCTTGCCCCTGGGCAACACAATGGCACGCTGGCCCTCTTTTTCCACATCCTGATACCGACCTTCGCCAGGATACCAGTGCAGGCCTCTGAAATTCGGCTCATCCCCCCTGAAACGACTGTAGCCGTCAGCCGTATTGACGCCTGTATTGTTGTAGCCTGCAAACGTCAGATTTTCGAGTTCCACCTTTAGATTCTGTACGGTCCAGGGGGTTTCGCCTGAAGGAAAGGCCTTGGATCGGCCAGCCCGTTCAAAGGTTATGCAATTCGGTCCACAGCCTTTGCCAAATCGAAATATAGTACCGCTTTCAATATTGGCACCGTGAATATCAAGACCGCCATGACCATTGCCTATCATCTTCACACTGGCCATCTTGAGAGTTACAGGCGCCTCCAGATAATACACACCCGGGGAAAACTCAAAGGTCGCTGACACATCCAGCAGAGCGGCAATTTCGTCAAATATGACTTGTAGGGCTTTGGATACCTCCACATCGCCAGTGTTGTCCAGATGGTAGGTGCGTTTTCCGTGGTTGGTCGTGACCCCTACTGTTGAAAACCGCTCTGAAGTCACCATGAGATCGTTGGGGTCCTGTTCTTTGATCTCCTTGCCGCACACCACGACCTCTGCGAGGACCAAGGCAGCCAGACCTTCCAATTGAATCTTGACCACACGCCCCTTAACAGCTCCGGTTGAGAGAGTGACAGAGGGATCAGAGCTATCCTTTTGAAATGCTGTGAACACAGCCTTTTCCCGATCGTCCATTACTGTCACCCGGTAGTCCGTCAGTTTTTCTCGGATCGTGCCCGTCCGGTTGTAGATCGTAATTGAGTCAATGACACAGTTTCGTTCCAGATCCACCTGCCACCAGGGATTTTCTTGCTCGTTGGTTATGGAGGTCTGCTCCATGAGACTATTGCCCTCAAGCACGCCGTCGATGGCGATTTCGGCCCTGGGATACGCGCGCTTGTCCCTGATAAATGGCGCAGTGCTGGACTGAGTGGCCGTTCTCATGAAGGCCAGGTTGGTGGACACGTCATATTGGAAACCCCAGTTCTTTCCAGGTTCTTTCAGGTTCGCAGGTTTTTTCCAGGCCGCAGCCACTTCCTTCAAACGTGCCACTGCATCATCAGGCAAGCGACCTGCTGGATTGGGCGACACATTGAGCACGTACACGGAGTTGTGGGAATTATAACTGTGCAACTGCCTGAGAATGTAGTCCACACTCTTGCCTACACCATAGTCGTTGTTGTCGTCCCACCACCAGCCGCGCTGGATAAAATCAGACGCAGCCGTGGGACGCATGTAATCCGGATGGTAGGGATAGGCCCGCCCTGCTGCATCAGCAAACGGGATATCAGCATGGGCCAGATTGGATTCATAACAGTGATTGATGATCAGGCATTTTGGCTGGAGCGCCTTGACCACGCGATAGATCTCTCCATAGGGGATATCGTTGAAATCAGGTACTGTCGGCCAGGTGGCCCATCCATCAAAGTTCATGTAATCGATCGGGCCGTAATTGGTGAGTAATTCTGTGAGTTGCGCTTTTATGAATGCAATCTCTTCTCGCGTGACACTACCGTTCTCTATGCCGTGGTGGTAGTCCAGGATGGAGTAATAAAGTCCGATCTTAAGCCCTGCCTTACGAAAGGCGTCAGTAAAGGCCTTGACCACATCGGTCTTGACTGGCGAAGATGCCACATCGTAATCCGTGACCTGGCTGTCCCACAAACAGAATCCTCCGTGGTGCTTTGTGGTCAACCACCCCCCTGCCATCCTACTGTCCTTGCACACCTGAGCCCACTGGTCACAGTCCAGGCCAGTAGGATGCCACATACTCACGGGGTCATCCCCGTAGGTGCGGCCCACTCTTATTTGCGAATTCAGATTTTTAAAGGTGGCCATGTTATAGTGGAAATAGGCCTGATAGCGTGTGTTCACGAAGTCGAGCAGCGCATCTTTCGACAATTCCTGCGCACCGGCAAAAAAATTAAGTGCCATCACCACCGAACAAATGAGTGTCTTTGACATTTTATTTCCCTTAGGTTTGAATGATGTATAGAGTTTATGCTGGTCCGTCCAAAATCAAGTCCAGGTCACAATCGACCTGCACGTGGGCCTCGGATGGGATACCGCGAAACAAACTGAGATACTCAGCAAAAACTCTCGACGTTTCATGGTTCAAGGTTCCTTATGGATTAATCTGTGGTGTGTGCCATTTGTAGTTGATACACGTTGACCGGTTTCCAGATGTCACTGTGACTCGGGGCCAGGATCAGGTGGTAAACACCCGGCTTATCTATTGTGACTCGACCGAAGTCAATCCACTGGGGCTTGAACCAGCCGTCGGTTCGAGAGACCTCGGCGTCGACCTGTTTGCCTGCCAGCGATATCTTTACATGGCTGGGTCCCCCGGCGCAGGAGAATTCACCGTGGATCAGCCAGGTTCCCGGCTGCTCAATATTGACCAGCCAGTGGATCTTATCTTCTGCGTTGTCCCAGTAGCCGATATTCTCACGACCATCATTCTCCTGCGTCTTGATCTGGCCTCCCGGGAGTGTCGCCTTGGCAGGTATCAAACTAATTGATCCGGGCAGGGAGAAACGGGCCTGGCTGTGCATTCCCGTGTTGAATCCTTTCAAACAGAAGGCAAAGGCATGTTCAGACTTCAGGTCCTGCGTACGCACATCGCTTAGATCCAGGACCGGCTGACCTGCGACATTGATACGATAAGGAATAGTCTGTGATTGATCCAGCAAAGTGATGCCAGCATTGGGTGCCTGTTTTTTTACACTCACAAAACTCAAGGTCAACTCCTTGCCCGGCCAGCCCAGGACAATGGCATACAGTGCCTTACCATCCTTGCTTTGAGTATAGCGGATGTCCCGGGCCGTGTAGACACGATCCTTATCTTCACTGAAGCCACCGCTCTTTGCCATGCGTGTGGGGCCTTCCCCATAGATCAGCCAGGGACGTGTGCTATAGATGGCCTCGCCGTTGATCGCCAGCCACTGCCCCATGGCTCGCAGTAATCTCTGGGCCTCAGCAGGAATGACACCCTGCGCAGTGGGACCCACATTGAGCAACATGCAGCCGTTCTTACTGACAATATCTACCAGCATATCAATCAGTTGATCGGGCGTCCTGTAGGTATGGGATTTCTGGTGAAACCAGGGCCCTACCGAGGTATCGGTCAGCCAGGGGTAATCTGTAGTACGATCCAGACGGCCCCGTTCAAAATCGATGATACCTGCGTGTTCATGGATGTTCCAGTGTTTGTGGGCTACACCGACCTGGCGCCCCTGGTGTGCCGCCCTATTGTAGTAATCCGCGAACATCTGCATCTGATAGGATTCGGGGATCAACTTGCCCAGGCCAAAATCGAACCAGATCAGGTCTGGCTGGTATTTGTCCGTGACCTCGTTGATCTTGTTCAACCAGACCTTGAGAAATAGCTCCGTGGGTGGATCGCCGGGCTTGTGCTTTTCACCATAGAGATCTGCGTACTGGGGATCATCCCCATCGTACGCATAGGCGCCATCGAAATACTCCCAGGAAAAGGCATGGTGAAATGTGGCAATGAACTTCATGCCCCGCTTTCGCAGGGCCGTTGCCAATTCCCCGGTGAAGTCACGTCTGGGGGCTGTGTCCATGCTGTCCCAGCGTGTAAAGGCCGAATCCCACATGGCATAGTTGTCGTGGTGGATGGCTACTGGCCCTGCAAACTTCGCGCCAGAGGCGGCAAAAATCTCCGCCCACTCATCCGCGTCGAATTGCCGAGGGTTGAACCTGGCGATCATATCCTTGTACCCCACCTCGTTCGGATCCCCATAGGTCTCCATATGGTACTTAAACAAGGCATGGTTCTTTTGGTACATATAACGACCATACCACTGCACACCGCTGGGACCATCCTCTGCTCCGACCGTGACAGGTCCCCAGTGTGTATATATCCCGAATTTGGCGTCCTTGAACCACTCTGGAGCCTGGTAGTGCTGAGAAATGGATTCCCAGGTCGGTTGATACACCTCTGCCGCAGTTGTACTCCTCAAGCATCCCATGCATACCAATAGCACAAACCCTACAGTCCTTTGACGAATAAGCCTGTTCATAGTCAGCATCCCTTTCTTTTGACCACGTTATATTGTGAAACAGTCATACCCACCTTTTCCCCATCAACGCCAGAGGTGACCTGCACAGACGATGTCCCACCAGGGGATCTTTGGCATGAATATAGCTTTGATATCAATAGGTTAAAATGATTTCTGTCTGTTCGTTGGCTGATAAATCGACCTCCCTGGCATAGTCACCGATATCCGACTGTTTAACCTCTGAGTTACACGTTATCTTCTTGATGCCTTTTCTGTGGATCACCGTAATGGTCTGGTCAATATCACTGGTTATCTGGCATGATATCCTACGAGACTCCAGGTTCCATTGCAGGTTATTGATGGCGGTTTGGCTTCGACCCTTGACGCCCTTCAGCTCACCAGTGAGAAATGCTTCTGGCAATGCGGGCAGTAGTTCCACCACATCTTCGTTGGTAAACACGGCCATTTCAATCAATAGGCCCTGCAGGGTCAGTATCAGATCATAGTTGTAGATCTTGTGGTCCAGATCATGCGATGAAGCCAGGCTGGTAAAGAAGTAATTGTTTTCCAAGAGGAACTTCAGGTTCTCGTAAAACTTCTCACCCTCCTTGATACGGATACGGGCAATGGACTTCATCAGTGCGTCATGTGCATGGATAATCCTGGCGCGACGCTTGTCCAGAGCAGTACTCACTGACGAAACCAGGTCCCGGGTGTCTGGATTTTCTGGGTTTATCTCATAGGCCGGCCACACTGTGTACATATGGCTGCTGTGACGGTGATTATAGTTTTCGCCATGGCCAGGCCACGACCATTCCTGTAATGCGCCTTCAGCATTCACAAGATAAGGTGGCATAGCCTTTAGCAGGGCCTCCCACGTCTGAGTTTCTTCATTCTCAGGCAAACCCAATGCTCGGTGAGCTGCCAGAGCCATGCGCAGGCCGTGTTTTCCTGCACCCACATCCATGGTCGAATTGATGGAAGCTGACGTGCGGGGCTGCACACCCTTCCATGCATTTTCCGGTGAATTGGAAGGCACAAAGATTACCTTGCCATGGGCATCTCTACGACTCAGAAAATCTTCATAAAACCAGGCCTGTTGTTTGAGTAGAGGGTAGAGACGCTCGCGTAAGAACTCTTTGTCCCCAGTGATCTGAAAATGTTCCCACATCGGATAGAGCAGCCAGGGCCCTAAACCCGTGGCTGTGCAGTGGGCATGATAGCCGGACACATGCAACGGCACACCCACTTCACCATCAATACGCACGGGTCCCAGGATACCGCGACAGCTATACAACATATGAGCCCCTTCACGCCATTGGGCCTGGGAACGTTCCAGCACCTGAAAATACCCCTCCATGCATTCCGGCAAGGCTGCGATATTACCCCCCAATACAGCCAGATTGACATTGGCATCACAGGTATAGTCCCCTGCCCAGGCAGCACCCCACTGCCCCAGGAACATCCCACTTAAACGGGGTCCATACTGTTCACCACAGGACGCCATAAACAGATAGCGACTAGTGTAAAACAGCTTCTCAAGCAGGACTAAGTCCACGCCTTCTTTATCCGACAATTCTCTTGCCAGTAGTTTCTCTGTACTTAGGGCGCGCCCTGCTGCATCACCACCCAGAGAAAAATCGACTCGGTTAAATAGTTCCCTGTGAATGGCCACATGGCGTGCCAGAAGAGTGTCGTAACAGGTTTCCATGGCCTGCAAGTCGATCTGCAGCAACTTGGCATCCCATTGTTGAAAATCGTCTTTGTACCGATCCAGCCTGGTAAGCAGCAATAACTCACGTGCCCCTTCAACCACCAGAACATCGCCATCCACACGGGTGGCGCCGCCTGTGGCCACAACACGTGTGACCCCCTCAAAGCCACCATGCTTTCCCTTGACCTCGGGATAGGTGCCCCGCATATTAATCATGTCCGGACTAACCCGTGTCTTATATGTCACCTGCTGAGGGGACTTCAAAGCTGGCTTAACACTCAAGGCGCAGTGAATGCTCTTATTGGGGGGGGCAACCATCTGGGTCACAATGACATTGTCCCTGCGCGAGGTAAAATTGCGGCGCATCCACTGGCCCTGCTGATCTGTCCATTGAACGATGATCTGGCCGGTTTGATAGTCTGTCACGCGACTGTAGTTTGTGATCTCGCCATGATCCACGCTATTCATATCCAGGTAGTACCCCGGATGATAGGACTGGGTCCACACCATACCCGCATAGTTCCCAGTGAGCTTGTCAAGATCAAGGCCCTGTCGTTTGAGCAGTTCCCTGTGATACAAGGCCCAGCCTTCGCCAATTTCACCGGCCAGCATCCTGTCGCGCATGGGCTCAACCATGTCCTTCATATCAGGCACAGGAAAGGGTGCCCCATTGGGATAAAGAAATTTGTGACAATTGAACACGAACCGCTCATGCAGAGGATCCCCATACTGCATCATGCCAATCAGGCCATTGCCAGTCAACATGGCATCTTCCCAGGTGCTGGCAGGTATGTCACTCAGAATGGACTTGTTCTGCTGAAGTTCCCTTGCCACGCTGGGGCAGGCAGTCATCAAGACACTCAGATTCAACGTCCAGATCAGCCATTGTCTTGGGATCACCTTGCGACTCCTTACATTCATGTATTTTCTCAGTACGAAGATTATTTGACAAACCTATCAGGGACTGATTGGCATGAATCCTTCAAAACGCTGAATGTACTGGTCATCATAACTCACATATCTGTGGGTCAGTCCCCATTTCAGAGCTTCCAGGGGACCTGCGTTATAATCAACGCTTTGATCCAGGCCGGCTGCGGGCGGTCCCGATTTAATATGGGATTTGATTTCAAAATTAATGCCATCCGGGGACCACTGGATGGTGTTTCGTTCAGGACCGTCAGTGATGATCAGGGCTGCAATGCCACCAGCGTAGGGCCACACGCAGAGTTCGTGGCCACTATTGGTAATGGGATTGTACGGGGACTTGACATAGGGCCCTTCCAACCTATCTGCAATGGCCACACCCCATTTGATCTCGCGACCGCCAAAGGTCTTACGTTCACCCATGCGTTCGCCCTTGTAGTAGAGGTAGAACCTGTTGTTGTAGAACAGGAGCGTGGGGTCATGTACCTTGTGACTGTCAAAGGAGCCCTGCTTTGTGACCTTAAAGCGTGTGTCCTCGTCACCCAGCCATTGGCCGTCATCTGCAGGCGAGAGGATCGGCTGAGGGAGTTTCTTGAAGGGGCCATCCGGAGAATCGGCAATGGCCATGCTCACCTGGTTTTTTACGCGATTCACATAGGGTGCCTTAACAGTCTGATAAACGAGAACATACTTGCCATCATGCACCATGACTTGGGGCGTGAACACAGAACGGTCGTCATAGGCTCCTGCAGGACCGCGTCCCACTGCCAGGCCCTGTTCCTTCCAGGTCCAGCCGTCCTTGGAGGTAGCATACCAGACATCGGTCTTGTCCCATGGAAAGACCTTTTTCTCCGGATCACCTGTACCAAAACCGTAAGTCTTGCCCGTAGACTTGGAGTAGTACACGTAATACTGGCCGTTAACCGTGATGATGTCACTGGGATCACGCCGCGTCACACCAGGCTCATAGGCCAGGTCGCCCTTGAGGTCATGGATATTGAAATCCACATACCACTCCGGCCCCTGATCGTACCTGCGTTCAATGCCACGTTTGGATGCGGCACTCAAGGTGTCCTTGTTTGTAATGGCCAGGAAGTCATAGGTGGCGTCACTGACGTGTCGTGACCTGGAAACAGGTGGTGTGTACAATCCCACACGCTTGCCCGTGGCAATCACCAGATTATCCAGGTAAATGTGATGGTCGTGGCTGGCTGGCTGTTTCCCACCCCGGTAGTAATCGATCCAGTAACTGTAGATCTTAATTTTGTCTGTATTTCGCCACAGGTAGTCGGTCTTTTCGAAGACCAGCTCACCATTAATCCAGGCCCGTGCGACCCCGTCTTTCTGACCTGGTGTGTTGAGTTTGATGTACTGTTCCACACAGACCCACTGACCAGCAGGGATGTGCCTGTCAAAGTGCAGGGTCTGGCCGTAGTCATACTCTCCGGTCTTGACCTCATAGGCATAGAAGCCCAGTTGGACACCTTCATCTATGGATCTTCCACTGCTGGCGCTGCGACAAGACCAGCCCTGGGTGCCGTCGGAATTGGGCTTACCGCCCCAGCCCTCGATATCGTATGTACCATCAAAACCAGGGGACTTTCCCCTGTAGCCTTCGCTGCCCTCTTGGTCGCAGAAATCTTCTGCATAGTAGGTGTAGTAGCGTGCGTAGAGTTCCTCTGGCTCATACCCCAATTGTTCCTTGAACATGAACTTGGCACTCAGTCCATAGAACTCTCCTTTTTTAACGGACACCTCCAGGGCCTTGCCGCTGATGTCTTCATGGAGATACTCGGATGACCTGCTGTCTGCCAGACGCATGTTCTCCTGGTGGTTGAAACTGCCCCAATCTCTGGTCCAGTCTTTGGATTCAAAATCCGTGAAATACACAATGTCGTCACGACCCTTTAAGGCGGCTTCCAAATCAGGACTGCCCAAGGACTCAGCAAGCCCGATTGCGATGCAGATTGATACTACTGCCAAAATACACATAACGCATCTATGATTATTCATTTGTTCCCCTTTCATGGTCAATATCACCTGTCTCCATGGAAAGGTGATGCGTTATCTTACTTGTTTTTGTCCATCAGATCAAACCGTTTGATCAAGTTCCAATCTGTGCCCCAATGGTCTCAATCATAGCTATGACAGACTCCAGTGAATGCAGTTCAAGGGCCCATCATCAAAATCTTCTGCACGATAGAGCCAAAGGCCTTGGGGGAGGCGATCCGTTCCATGATTTTAAATTGATGTCGTCCTGTGCCTATTTCCAGAACAAATTTTCTGCTTCTTTGAGAAGATGTTCTGTAAATACTCAAGGACGTGATTCCCATTGCTCTTTTGAGATTGTAAGATATAGTGTAGACTGAAAGGCATGGGAAGTAAACCGCAAATAAGGTATGCTTTCTACCTCGATACGGATGGAACAGAGTTCACAACAATCGAGACGACAACCGGCCTCATTCAAATGTATCTCTCGATTAAAACAGGTGTTTATTCGGGCCTGTCACACTATCTGACCAACATAATATTATCATGCGTGATCTTAGTATTTCACATGTTTATTACTCTATGATTCTCAACTTGCTCTGCTCATGAATTGGGTATTGGACTCGACATTTCTGCAAACTCATTTTTCCAGGCAGAAGTTCATCCGGTGAAAAGGGTATGTGTCCTTATGTAATCAGGATCAATTTCAACTCCAAGACCGGGGCCGGATGGAACCTTAATTACTCCATTGATACTCTCATATTTCTCTGCCTTGCTTTCCACCGGGATGATGGTTCCATTTGCATCTCTATGATTAAACATCTTGAACTCGTGATATTCAGCTGCAGCCGGGCATACAGATACCATATGCAACATGTAAGCATATCCCAAGCCTCCACCGGATATGTGGGGTGTAATCTTCAGCCCGGCAACTTCAGCCATACGCGCCACTTTCATAGTACGGATCATGCCACCGAAATAGAACAGGTCAGGCTGTACGATCTGGAATACTTCGTTTCCGATCAGATAACGAAAAGCATGCATCCCGAATTCCTCTTCCCCGCCAGCCATTGGAATTGTAAGCGCCTGTTCAACGATCTTCTGTTCCTGGTACCAGTCCCAAGGTATCGGTTCCTCATAGAAGTAGTAGTTGTACTCATTGAGGATCTTGCCAATCCGGATGGCTTCCTTCACAGAATAAGAACCGTTGCCATCAATCATCAATACCATGTCATCACCAAATTTCTCCCGCGCCATACGAATAAGCTTTTCAGTACGTCCCGGGGCGTTGTCGATGTCCGAGGCCAGGTTGTCACCGCGTCCTGCCCGAAGTTTGATTGCCCTGGCCTGCGTCTTCTCCACATCCTGTGCCATTAACGCCAGAGACTCCTTCGGTTCCTTCTTCCGAAAGTCTGCAAGATGATTGCCAAGATAAATCACAGGCATCCCATAGAAACGTAAGCAAGGGCGTGTTCTTCTAAAGTAGCGAG
>CAZYMD010000002.1:37898-53410 GCA_964649005.1 uncultured Pirellulales bacterium | reverse complement strand
CCCTTGACTCTCGCCCCTGTATTTTGTATAATACCTACCTAACATAGACATTTGATCTTAACATATCGAATCACAAACCATAAGACTCACTAAACTCGAATCAGCAAAGCCACCACCGACAACCAAATACTCATTACAAAATCGCGAGCTATTAACCATGTTGGACCGAAGGTCAGACTCTTTTGAAGAAAAGATCCCGACAAATCAGACCCTCTGATCTGCGATTTTTATAAGGCGTGAAAATGATAAAAAACGTGCCGTTTGGACAAATTTCAGCGCAAAACCGCGCAAAAGTGAGCAAAAAGCGCTCAAAACTAACCAAAACTGAAAAACCCTAAAAAACGATGCAACTACTTATTATATCAAGGCTTACATCATATATGTCCCCGAAACCAGCAAATAAAACAAACCCAATCAAACCCAACCTGTCCTCGGCTCCGATCGAGGATCTCAACGACCTTCGAAAAGAACCGACGCATACGTATATATCCAGGAGGCAATCTTGCAAAACAAACCCAATTTCACAATGGGCAACATTCATGACCCGTATACAAATCCACCTATACTCTTGCATTAACTGTGCAAAACAAAGCCAATTTTGCCCTGAGGCGCATGGTTCAAGGTCATCCCAGCGCCCCCGCCAAAGAACCGACACCCACACATCTCGAAGAAGTCTCAAATGCGCAAAACAAACCCAATTTTACCCTGGACTCCGACCCAGGGCCTCATCAACTTGGCAAAGAACCGACGCTTACACCTATAACGAAAACCTCGAACACACAAAAGGCTGCGCAGAACCATGCAAAACAAAGCCAATTTCACAAAGCCTAAAAACGACTTAACTACTTACCGATATATGACATACGAAAATTATCCCCGCCAAAGGCGAACAAAAACAAAGCCAATACAAAAATAGGTAAAATAGCATATATGCGCAATATGCCAACCCCCGCCGCTAATCCGGCGAAGATTGATTTGTACGAACCTATCAGTTATACTCCACGCCCATTATCGGGATAAGATGATCGATAAAACCAACAACATGAAATTCATCGTCAAATGCTTTGGCTGCCAGATGAACAAGCTGGACACAGCCCTGGTAGTCTCCGCGCTCAAAGAGGCGGGTTTTACCCAGACTGAAAGCGTCAAAGATGCTGGCGTTGTCCTGATCAATACGTGCTCTGTCCGGCAGCACGCCGAGGATCGCGTTATCTCGAACCTGGGCCACCTAAAGCACATCAAGGAAACCAGGCCCGAACTGATCGTAGCCGTAATAGGCTGCATGGCCCAGCGCCTCGGCAGCGAGCTTCTTGAACACAAGGCAGTAAACATCGTCTGCGGCCCCGCCCAAATACCCCAGTTGACCACACTTATCAACGAGGCCATTGAACAGCACAACACCACACTGGCCGTAACCGAAAAAATCCGCCAACCAGCCCCCGAAAATCAGGACTCCCAACTCGACCTGTTCGAAGCCAGCCACAGTGTAGAAGACAAAAGAATCCCGGCCCAGTCCTTCGTCCGCGTAATGCGTGGATGCAACAACTTCTGCACATACTGCATCGTCCCCTACGTCCGAGGCCCTGAGGTTTGCAGGGAGCCAAACGCGATTCTCGACCAGATCAGAAAACTCGCAGATGAAGGCATTAAACAGGTAACGCTTCTGGGCCAGACAGTCAACGCATACAAATACCAAAGCGAATCAAAGACATGGTCGCTTGCCGACCTGCTGGCTAAGGCCAGTGAGATCGAAGGCATTGAATGGCTAAGGTTCGTTACGAGCTATCCATCGGAGGAATTCTTCGATGATATCATGCAGGTCATGGCACAGTCGCCCAAAGTATGCAATTACCTGCACCTGCCCGCTCAGAGTGGCTCAGATCGCATCCTAAAGGCAATGAACCGCAACTATACAGCTTCTCAGTATCTCGACCTGCTGGATCGCGCAAGGTCAATCGTCCCCGATATCTCCATCGCAGGTGATTTCATCGTAGGCTTCCCAGGCGAGACACAGGAGGATTTCCAGGCAACAGTCGAGCTTATAAAGAAGGCCCAATACAAAAACGCCTTCATCTTCAAATACTCCCCCCGCCCTGGCACAACAAGCGACAAACGCTTAGCTGACACTGTTCCTTCTGAGTTAAAGCAGCAGCGAAACGTTGAGCTTCTTGCAGTCCAGGAGCAAATCAGTGAAGCTCTCAGTGAACAATTTCTCAATCAAGAAGTAAAAGTCTTAGTCGAAGGCCCAAGCAAAAAATCGGAAAAAAACACCGACGACAAAGGCAATCCCCAATTAGTCGGCCGAACAGATACCGACTGGATCGTAGTATTTAATGGCCCCGCCTCTCTTGCGGGCCAATTCGCTAACGTTAGAATAACAAGAACAAGCCCGCTGACCCTGTTCGGCGAGCTTGTATAGTATCAATTACAGACAAAAGGACTAAGTGACATGCATAACTTAAGAGATAAGAAGGGCTTTATCTGCGATATGGACGGCGTGATCTATCACGGCGACAAGCTCATTGAAGGGGCAAAACAGTTCGTGGAGTGGGCCAAAAGAGAGGGCAAGAAATTCCTCTTCCTGACCAACAGCAGCTCGAAATCGCCCAAGGAGCTAAAACAAAAACTCGCTCGCCTCGGAATCGATGTAAGTACTAATGATTTCATAACTTCCGCGCTGGCCACCGCCAGCTTTCTGGCCAGCCAGAATCCCAACGTGGGAGTCTACGTCATAGGCGAATCGGGCCTGATAAACGCCTTGCACGATGCAGGCTTCTATATCGACCATGTCAATCCGGCCTACGTCGTCGTAGGCGAATCGCGAACCTACAACTTCGAGCAAGTCGAATTAGCAGTGAACCTCGTTCTGGAAGGGGCCAAGCTCATCGGAACAAACTCCGACCTGACGGGCCCATCCGAAAGAGGCGTCGCTCCGGCCTGCAGGGCAATGGTAGCGCCTATAGAGATGGCTACAGGCCGAAAGGCCTACTTCATCGGCAAGCCCAATCCTCTCATTATGCGCGAAGCCATGAAGCGGCTTGGCTGCACCCCTGAAGATACGTTGATCGTAGGCGATAGAATGGATACCGATATCATCGCGGGAATAGAATCCGAAATCGAGACAGCATTGGTCCTTAGCGGCATCACGACGAGAGAGGACATGGAAATGTTCCCTTATCAGCCGGACCACATCCTGAACTGCGTCGCAGACATCATCAAGGAATCCTGACAACGCAATATGATGAAACATTAAGCCTTTTAACTTACGCCCCAGGCGGATAAGCTCATTAACAACTTAAAACGCACAGCTTGGCAAAGAAGTATTCGCCGTATCAAACCATCGGCAAAATCGTCGCGAACAGCATGCTGAACCCAAGGCCGACAAACGCCAACGTACTGACCGTTACCGTCCAGGTCTTGAGAGTCTCGACCTCCGTCAGCCCGCTCATCTTGGCAAAGATCCAGAAGCCACTGTCGTTCATCCAGTTGCCACACTGGGCCCCAAAACCGATGGAGGTTGCCAGATAGACAGGGTGGAATCCCAACGCCTCAGGCGATGCGACAAAGCCAACCATCATCGATGAAGTCGTTATCATCGAAACAGTACTCGAGCCCTGGGCGAATTTGATCAGGAACGCAATAAAGAAGCCCAGCAGCAGAACCGCCATACCGCTAAGCTGTGCGTCCCCGGCGAACATGTTCTTGATCGCAGTGTCAATCCCTGCTTCCTTAAGCATCGCCCCGAACGCACCACCGCCGGAGGTTATCAGGATTATCACTCCGCCACTCATCAGTGAAGTCTCGATGATGCTGGACAGTTCCTTCCTGCTCGGTTTCCGCTGCCTCCAAAGAACGTATAAGGCTATGGCCGCAGCGGCCAGCATCGCCAGATTAGCGTTGCCAATAACAGCAGTGTAGTTTTGTGCGTTCACAATTGCCGATTCTTCAGCAGCACCCTTGGCAAGGGTAGAGACTACTGTATGGGCGGAAATCATCAGAACAGGCAGAATGATCGGCATTAGTGAGAGCAGCAAACCGGGCAACTTCTCGTCGGGCAATGGATCAGGTTCGGGCCTGCCCCCTTCGAGCGGCCGCATCGGAATATCCATGCGTTTTGCCAGCCAGTTGATGAAAAACAACATCACAATCGCCGTCGGGACTGCAACCAGCAGGCCAATGTTGATCATTACACCGAGGTCGATCCCAAGCGTCTCGGCAATAATCAAAGGCCCCGGCGTGGGAGGCACCAGCGAATGCGTGATCGACGCCCCGGCACCCATCGTCAGTATTAACAGCAGATAGCTCTTCTTCGTCCTTCTGTGCATGGACCGGGCCAGCGGAAGCAGAAGGTAGAAAACCGTATCGAAGAATACAGGCACTGACAGGACGAAGCCGCTGGTCATAAGTGATATGGCACATCGCTTCTCACCAAGCATCCGCACAAAAACGCGCACGACCCGGTCTGCCGCCCCGCTCTCGATAAGACATCGTCCAATAACCGCCGCCAGCGCAATGACAATCCCGATCTTGCCTGTTGTCGTCCCGAACGCCGCGGCTACGCGACTGATCTTCACGCCAAATTCGCCCGGCGCAAGAAGACTGACGACTATCGCGGCGGTGATCAACGCCAGAAATGCGTGAATCCGCAGCACAATAATCATGCCGAGAACAATCATCACTCCGATGGCTAAGATAATTAGTGGATGCATCTATCGCCCCTTATCCACAATTGTCACAGGTTAGAAGCGGACAACGCTTCTGCTATCATAACAACCAACCACCTATCAATAACGACCCAGCAACTGGGCGAGAACCTGTGGTATTTTTATTACGCATATATAGCCAAATGCTATAGATGCCGCCAGCAATCCAACGGCGAACACACGACTTGGCCTCAGCACGGCGTACGCCTCTTTCGAAAGTAGCTTTGGCATTACTACGAACAATCCTATCGCCACACAAACAGCCTGCATGGCAGTCAACAGCACCCCCTCAAGTATGGCGGATAATTTTACCAGAAAAATCGGACGAAGACCAAGAGTGAAGACAACGACCATGCTGCAGACGAAAAAGAACACGACAAAAAGCCTGAACTGCCATTTCCACTGGAGCTTTCGGCCAAAGTTAGGCACGCAAATCCTGAAGGAATCCGCCATCAAACGAGGCCAGCCAGCAAACAATCCGACAAGCGTCGAAACCATCGCTACAGCTCCACAGATTTTGAACACTACACCACCTGCGGCATTCCATCTCGCAGAGAACAATGTCGAAAGAACTTCAGCCATGTTATCATCGGATGGCACTTTGTACTTGGGGCCAAGAATTCCCGCCCCTGAAATGAGGAAGGCGCCTGTCACAAGGATTCCTATGACCATTGCAAACGAAGCATCCACATAGAGTACACGGCACCAGCCTTTGACTCTCTCAGCAACAGCGACCGTCATACTCTTGAGCGAGGCAGTATCAGCGGGTCTGCCATAGCCTCGTCCAGCCGCCATGCCATAGCCAGCTCCGAGCACCCAATACGTGTACCAGACCTGGCTTGCGAATCCCCCTGCTCCCCAGCCCAGAACAGGCAGTATCTCCTCCCAGGGATTGGCTGATACTTCCTCTGTAGCAACAGCCCACTGAGGAACACTTGGCATTGTAAGGCTCATTCCGGCCCAAATTTCGCCAAGGCTCGGGAAAACGTGTGCTGCAATATACAACGCTCCCAAGACAATAATCAGGACAAAAGCACTCATCACGAATTTGAGTACGTCGAACACACCCGACCAGACGACGACCACTGCAAAGACAGCAGCGAGCCAACCGAATTTGAGCGCATCAAGTCCGCCAATCAGGCTATGGAGAAAGGCGCCGGCAGTCGATGCAAGCGAACCAATGGTCAGGATGCCACACACAAGCTGCACAACCAGCACTATCCACACAATCCAGTGACGAGGTCCAGGCATCCGATCGAGCATGTCGATCATCCCTTCGCCTGTGCAGACTGTGTACCTGGCTCCGCTGACACCAATCCAGAACTTCAGGAACACGCCTATCACAACAGCCCAGAGCACTGCTGTTCCGAGAATAGCTCCTGTTCGAGACGCGATGACCACCTCTCCCGAACCGATATACTCGGCACACCAAACGAATGAGGGCCCGACGAGCGTAAGAACCGCTAATCCTACAGGCGGCTTGCTGATTCCGCCTTGCTCGGCTTTCGTCTCATCTTCATGCAATACCGAATCCCCTAAGAAAAACGCTGCCCACGTCAGACCGGCAACAGCTTAACTGGACAGGCCTGGCCTGTCCACCTATTTTCAAACCTGATGCACAGCCTGCTCGATCGGTCTCGAATCATTTACGCACAGTTCCAACCTTGATCAACATATAACGCCAAAAACGTGAAGACATTAATAATACGAGACGCGAGCAGCCACAAGGTGACACCTGCATAACCATTTATGTTGACACTTTCAAAAATCAATTTCATCAAACTATAATTTTTTTCACACCTGTTCTAACGCGCAAGGCGCGGGGTTTTATTGGACAGAGCAAGACGTCCGTATAACCACATCAATACAGGTTCTACATGTTGTGGAACAAGCAGTATGAATCCTCGTATGTGGTGGTGAAGGTTATAGGTCGGTCCGCAAGGGCTCTTAAGGCCCTTAAAGAAAAACAGGCGTGGCGGCCGATATTGCGTCGTAGGGTAGCTGGTGATCGTGAACTGTTTTAAGGACTGACCAATGAGCAAAAGGGAGTTGATCGACTACATTTGTCAAATCAACAGAACTGCGAAAACAGAATTCCTCGCTGCTTTCTCAGAAGAAGAACTTAGTGACTATCTCGAGCACTTGATGGAACTCGACATGCAGGAACTGGCAGTCTTCAGCTAATACTATACAGCAGATCTGTTCTTTCAAGCGCAAGTGTAAATCTCCGAAGGCCGCCCCCTGCCAACACGGACAACAGCGAAAATCCTGGGACACTTCGGCTGATCTGCCAAAGCTGCCTGTTAAGAAAACCACCAAAGCCTCCTCATGTCACTGCTGTAAGTCTTCATCCAGCGCCGGACCCACAAGCATCTGGCTTGGTGGACTAAGACCGGTCCCACCTGACGATGAAGGTCTATCCCTATTTGCCCGATTGGGTCGCGAAGGCTGACTACCTGATTCATTAGGCTTTTGTGAAGGATTCGCGTCTCCGCTTCGCTGTACGAAAGGCACCAGCTCAGGTATCTGATCGGCCGAGGCAAGTGATGACAACTCAGCAATATCGTTCATCTTGAACTGCACAAGAGCAGGCGTTGAATCGTTTGGAACATGGAACACGAAGTCTATCCACCTCTGTGTTTCGCCTCTATCAAAATCATCATTCACAATAGTCACTACATCGGTTAATTGCCTTCTCTGAATGGTTTTGGGAGAAGAGACATACCCTATGGGGTATACATTTTTGGCTTTGCCAGCCAGGGAGTTATCAGAAAGCCCCTTTTGCTTACAGATCATCCTGAGCTGCGACAGGCAGAAGTTTCCGGCATCGTTCAGAGCACGCTTTTTTATACCGACGCGTACGATCATGAGACGACTTGCGGTCTTGGTAGGGATAGGCTGGCCATCGGAATCCTTCAGGTCATCCGGTGCGAACCAGTATCCAGCCTTCCTGGGCACTTCAATCGATCCGGGGCTCGTCACGAATGGCGTAGTATCGCCGCTTTTGTGCCGGTTTAAGTACAACTGATCGAGGAAATCGGGATGTAATACCGTAAAACTTCTCGGATTTCTTAGAGCCCTGAAACTACCGTTGCTCACCATGCCAAACCAGCCGGTTACAAGACCGTCGACGTTAAGCAGAACCTTGTTTGGCTTTTCCGGATCGGGATTGCGATCATCGAACCGCTGGTACGGATACTTGTTCGGCAGCGGCGACATTCCGGCAGCCGTAAGCAACAAACCGGAAACCACAAGACCGAGAAGAATTCCGCAAACGACCCGACCAATACGTTCCGGCAGGAATCCAAAGTCGACGGGCACGCGCATCAACTGCATCACCACTGTCTGGAGCAGCGCAAAGGTTACAATGAATAATAGCACAAAGCACAGCGTCTGCGCCCAGGGAATGAGAGCCGGGAACCTGCTATCGCTGCCCTTGCTCAGAAAGAAACCCGCCAGCCACTCGAAGTAGGACAACGCCACTATGCTCGCACAGACAGCAACGATTATCGTGGCAACTCCTTTGGCGATCGTGCCCTTCAAGTACTGATAGGCCCCACAGCCTAAAATGATCAGCAATACTGCTATACCGGCCATCTCAAAATCTCCAGCTACGACTCAGAAAAATGTCGTTTTTTCCCAATCGACGCTGCCTTTGCAACGCCGCACTTAAAAACACTGAATATCAATCCTGACACTCTATCGGCCCGCCTCAGCCACATCCTATTTACTCGGCTTGCTCTTATTAGTCTTGGAGGCGGACAATACTCGAATCATCTCATTGATGGATGTTGTCCCGCTTATAGCTCTCCTCAGCGCCTGCTCCTGCAGGTACAGCATCTTGGCGCGCCTGAACTGGGTGACAATCTCCGGCAGGGATTTGGTCTTTCTGAACATATTGGTCAATTGCTCGTTCATCACCACCATCTCAAATACGCCTGTTCTGCCGAGAAAGCCCGTTCCCTGGCAGTTCTCACAGGGTATCGGTTTACCGTGCTTGTCGTACTGAACCTTGCCCTCACGATACAGAACTTTGGTTTTGTCGGCGTTGAGATTGAATTTTCTCAGAAGCTCCTGGTTGGGAGCATATGCCTGTCTGCACTCCGGACACAGTTTCCGCACCAGCCTCTGATTGGACACACCGAGCAGCGTCTCGGCAACCAGATTCTTGTCGCCAACCAGCTTCATCCACTTGGCCAAAGCCTGCGTGACGCTGGCCGCCTCGAAAGCCACATAGACGACCTTCATGTCTTTTGCCGCAACACACGCAACCTTGGCCGTCTCCGCATCTACGCAGTCGGCAACACCCACGATATCCGGCCCCATCCTCACAATATGCTGGAGCTTCTGTCCATACGTCTTGCCTGTATCAGCAGCCGAGTACGTGCTCTGAGTAATATTTGGCAATTTACCCAAAGGTTGTCGTTCAAGGGTATTGATGCTATTAAGAAAAGCATCGTGACTTCTCAACAAGGAGTAAAACGTGCTCGTGACTCCACTTTTCTTCGGGCCCGTCACGATAAACAATCCCTCTTTCAGACCGCGAAATGCACTTACCTGCTCGTATTGATCGGAAGACAAGCCTATGTCGGAGAGCTTGAGGATATCCTCCTGGGTCATGTTCTTAATTCGCACCTGCTCTCCGGCAGTTGAGCCGGCAGTCGTTACTTCCCACTCATAATTATTTTCGCCGCTGCTGGACCGAAAGTTAGCCCTCTGTGGTTTCCTTCTTTCTTTGACATCAAGATCCGCCAGGCTTTTCAGAAATCGTATGAGGTAACCCGCCTGGTCCCTGGGAATATCCGGCTGCTTTATTGCGGCGCCATCGACGGAATAAACAACCTTGTACTCCTGAGGGCCAGGCGTAAAAATGATACTGCTGGCCCTTCGCCAAATTGCATCGGTAAGCAGTTCATATGCAAGTTTATAGCCGAAGAAATCAGGCGTTCGAGGCTCCGGAATAGGAACCTGGTTTTTGTTGGCAGTGGTAAAGAGGAAACCCTTCAGATCGTCAAGCTTCTTTTCCTTACTGACAAAAAGATTCTTAATGTGGTCAGCGGTCAACACACGATCGAAATCCATCACCCTCGCATTTCGATGCTTCACATACGCCAAAGATATTGCGCCAACCGTGATGATATAAGCAAGCATCCCGACTATGAAGATTGGAATAGCCATCCAGGCAAGCGCTGCTACACCGCCGGCGCCAAGGATAACACCGGTCCACATCGCATCATTAGCTTCCACCTGCCTTGCATCATTGTGCACCCATACAACAAGAGGTAGCCAAAGGAAGAACATGACAAGAAAGACCATGAGCTTGATTATTGATATGTAACCGCCGTACTCAACAGCGGCCAAAGCTATATCCGGCATAGAATACTCCATATACCAAAGTCACGTGGAAATCAGAGGATGCTGCTGGCCGTGGTCTTGATACCTTTGAGCGCCATTTTCAGTTCTTCCTTGTTGGGTGCGCATCTGAATGCATCTTTGGGGTCCACCATCCCCTCTTTGATCATTTCGCTCAAGTGATACGTAATATCCTGCATACCTTCATGCTGACAACTGCGTATAACACTTGGCAAGTCGGACTCTCGCTCCTCGGCGATAAGCTTCCTCGCGGCAGCGTTGGCAATTAGAATCTCTATAGCCGGCACTCGGTCAACACCTTCCTTCAGGCACGGCAGCAACATTTGGCTGATAACAGCTTTTAACGCCAACGCGAGATTCTGTCTTACAAGGCCTCTTTCAGACTGGGGGAACATGTCCAGCAGCCTGTGAACAGACTGAGCCGCATTGGCCGAGTGCATGGTTGCGAAGACAAGGTGACCGGTCTCAGCCGCTCTCATACCCGCTGTGACTGTTCGCGCATCACGCATCTCGCCCACAAATACGACGTCGGGATCCTGCCGCATGAGATATGTCAGCGCTTCTTCGAAGTCCTTGACATCAAGACCAACCTCTCTCTGATTGACGATGGCTTTGGCATCCCTGAAGAGATACTCGATCGGATCTTCCACGGTTACAATGTGACACGAACGAGTTCGGTTAATATGGTCAATCATAGACGCGATCGTCGTTGTCTTGCCTGAACCCGTTGGTCCAACCACCAGAACGAGACCCTGGTTGCTTTCAGCTATCTGCTCCAAGATCGGTGGAAGGTGCAGGTCTTCAAAAGGTGGTATAGACGTGTTGACGCGTCTGGCGGCAAGGCTTACCATGCCTCTCTGCTTGAACACGTTTGTGCGAAAACGATTCTCATGGTCCACTTCGTGTGCGAAGTCGATGGACCCATGTTCAAGGAAATATTCTTTCTGAACGGGGCTGAGTATCTCGAAAACAAGCTTTTCGACCCTCTCTTCGGTCATAATTTCACCAGTCGTATTCTTCAAAGTACCGAATAGACGGAGCTTCGGCGGCTGCCCCACCTTCAGGTGGAGATCACTCGCACGAGTCTTTATGGCCACCCTGAAGAATTTATTTATTTCCGGATCATGGTGAGCAACACCGGCCTGAGAGTCCAAAGGCTGTTCTGAGTTCATGATTGACACCAACTCCCGTAAAATGCAACGTTATCATCCACACCCATCCTGGGGTCATTAATTGTGATCTGGAGGAGCAGAGACTCCTGCCAAAGACTTGTAACTGCAAGCCCTTAAAACGTTTATTATAACATCTCCTGCCAGATTGTCAAGCTCAGGGGTCTGAACAAGTCCCATTTTTTAGGCCATATCCTATGTCTTAGTTCTGAACATACCCCAAGCCCTTTACTGTATACGTCCTGATTCAACGCATAGTTCGGGGCTAAAAGGAATAGAACACCTGGATTTTCGCTGATATGCATCGCTCTTGTTCGTGTGAAAAACTGACTTTGAAACATCCTCCATCTCGTATTCTGCACGCTTTGGCTCAGTACACTATGCTGAAACTGAGTCCTGAACGCACCAGACCGATTACATATTATTGCGATATAGGCAAGCCAGAGCAATATATTCGATACCACGCGGAGAGCCTATTGCACGGAACCTCGGAACTAAAAAAACCATTCTATTCGCGGCAAGTAAGACGTGTAGCCGTGCAGGGAGACTGCCTGTTCATGCATGAAAAAAGATGCACATCCGGCTCGATTCATTTGAGAAAATGACCCCTCAACAGAAAATCTTCAGAGCATTTCCACAGGTGAGTGCCACAGTAGGAATTGAAAGGAATATTTTAGCGTAGGCATGCGATCTGGAGGCATCACACAATGCCATTGACTCCCACGCCGAAGTGCTGGAATCCACACGTAGGCTGCATAGATACCGGGCGGTTGCCCATATTCTCAGATGGAACGATCAGAATCCACCACCCTGATATGCCGATAGGACTGAGCCAGGAGACTTAGCCTTAAATTAGCTCAACCAATCGATCTCGGTACAACATTCGAATGTATCTGGATAGGAGGCTTGCTCGATACCAGGCGTTGTATCTCCATCTTGCTTGCCCAGTCGTGGCAATCAATCTGCTTCTGAACTCTGTGTTTAATTCTTACTATGCGTCTCTTTTTGAACGGATTCTTCATTTGAAGCTTTCTCTAAACAAGCCACATAAGGAGGATAGTTAACTCTTATAATTTCCAAAACGAAAGCCTTGTTCCTGATAACACTATCGACAGCAAAGTAAGGTTGCTTTAATTTCACTTCGATGTGTATTCATGCCCCACGCATTGTTACGCCGTACGATGTAAAATCACAGGTATTCTGGGACCAGCAAGGCATGCCAAATTCCGGATAACGCTCCTTGCCGCTAAACAAGCAGCAACGTTAGAGTCATATATATCGCTACGCTGATGGAATCGTTCGCGGTCGTTACCAACGGACCGGAACTGATGGCGGGATCTATGCTTATTCTCCTGAACAAGAACGGCAGGAACAGCCCGAGTGTAGTGGCGACCATAATAGCCGAAAACATGGCGGCGCCAAAAGCCAGCATCAACCGCACGGCTTTCACATTTCCGGTATTCCCCTTCATGTAGAGCAGCAGTGCACAGGCTACCCCGCCAATAAGACCGCAACTAACTGCAACCAGCATCGCGATTCGTACCTCACGGGCGAAAACCTGGCCCAGTCGCAATGCCGCAAGGCGCCCCGTCGCAAGTCCTGAGACAACTATCGCCGAAGTTTGAAGTCCCGCATTCCCGCTGATGGCCGCAATCATGGGTACAAACGCAAAAGCAGCGGCGTACACGAGAGAGAGATTCTGAATGTCGAAGCGGTCCTTGAAAAACATGAGCACCAGCGCTGTAATCCCGGTGCCTATAAGGCAGGGCAACAGCCACGTCATTCGCACGCGGGCGGCATGGACCGCCGAGAAATTGTCCAACTCGTCGGCGTCTGTACCAGCCATTGTGTACAGGTCTTCCGCAGCTTCTTCATCGGCAACTTCAATGACGCGGTCCGCAGTGATTCGTCCTACAAGCTTATGATTCCTGTCGAGGACTGGAACCACGATCAGGTCGTTCTTGCTGAATATGTTCTTGACATGCTCCTGGTCGGTATCTGTTGTTACGTATAATGTGTCACGATCGATTACATCACCGATTCTTGTATCTTCAGGACGCGTCAGAAGGAATCTCACTCGAACGTAGCCGAGATAATGTTGGTTTCTGTCAACCACAAAAATAAAGTAGAAATCTTCGTCGATTTCAGATGCCCGTATTTTGCTCACCGCCTGCGCAACGGTGGCATCCTCCCGGACACTTACGACGACCGGATCCATAATCCCGCCGGCAGAGTCCTCGGAGTACCTCATTAACTCTATGATCTCAGCGGATTCATCGGGCGGAATACTTTCCAGAAGTTCCGTCCGTTCATCTTCCGGGAGTTCAGATATGACGTCAGCGGCATCATCTGGATCAAGATATGATAGAAGGGTGCTTAGCTCCTCAGCCTTGAGCAGGTCAAAGAGTTCCGCTCTCGTGGCCTCGTCAACTTTCTCGAGAACTCTCGCAGACTTCGGCTTGTCCAGAACGTCCAGGATAGTGCGTTTATCCTCGTTGTCCACGAGTTCGATGACCTCTGCAATATCACTGCTGCGTTCATGGTTCAGCAATTCCCCCAGCGACGCAGTGTCGCCGGATTCGAGCAAAGGCTCAATTCGTTCCAGAAGCTGTCTCTGTCCATCAGACATTACATTAAGCCCGTTGTTACATCAACGACATTCATGTTGAAACAAGATACGAATCCACCATCCTCACCAGTAAGATAACTCAATTCACATACATGGGCAACATTTTTATGAAAGATGGATGTCCGCCAGCGTACACTATAGAAGAGAAGTTCGGGGATACCCATCCCAGGCAGTATCGTATGGCCTTCACTCGTCGGCTTGCGGAATTCAACAGATGTCATGTTTTGTCGGATTCTTGAAAGCTATTCGAGAAACCTGATGGAGGCAGCCTAAAAACCTCCGGACATAAAAAAAGGCCGCCAAACAGAGATGTTTGACAGCCGTAACGCTGGAAAACGGAATTTAGAGAATATATGTTCTGAACTTTAGAATACTATTAAGGGACCGTCGCAGTGGATGAGGGCGCCTCGATCAATATGTCAAACAGACCGAGTGCCTGCCATACCCAGGTCAAATGCCTGGCGCCGCGAGCCGGTTTCCAGAACGAATTATACCTTTCGAAAAAGAAATTTCAGACTATAAAACGAATGATGTGGATTCCTTACAAAACTCTATCTCCTGGCACTTGCGCACCGACTTGGCAAGATACCACCACACGCGCCAATGGCTGATTCCGGAGTCCGTGACTCGTGCGAATTCCTCCCTCGCATCCTGAAACAGACCTTGCTCAAGACACGCGAGGCCATGCCAGTAGTTTTCAATACACGAGCCCATTTCCTCCAATTCATCCGACAAACGGAGGGCGTCCTCAACATCTTGTGTCCAGATAAGACGTCTGGGCCGCGGCAAGTCAGAGGTGACGTAGTTTCGCCATTTATGCAGCAGCCGCTGGATATCTTTGTCGGCAGCAGCCATATTGCAGCTTTTCCGGGCGTCCAGAATATTATTGTGATCGACAAAACAATGTGCCAGGGGGATCAAGTGCTTCGATGTTTCGTATAGCTTGTAGCACAGATCGCTGTCGGCACAGTAGAACTCGTACGCCTCGTCCAATCCGCCCACTTCCATGAAGCGATCGAGTCTGACCAGGCCGTAGTTCATCAACAGCCTGGGGCCATAGGTAAAATCAATCCCGTACTCAGACCATTGAGGATCGGTTGCATGCAGGTTTCTGTAGAAGAATATCCCCCCTGCCACTTCATCCTTTTGCCGATTCAGGTACTCCACAGCACGATCTATGCATCCCTGTCCGAACACAATGTCGTCACTGGCATACATGGCCCATTTACCTCGAGCCTTCGAGAAGCCGAAGTTGTACAATTGCGGCCACGAATGTCTGCCCTGCCCAAGGCATTGGGCCTCATTATAGATTTGCGTCACATGATGCTTGCGCAGCACCTCCACGGTGTTGTCACACGACCCGCCTTCAACAGCGATAACCTCATAGGCGACCCGGCGTGCTGAATCCTCCAGGCTGCTGAGCATCCGATCCAACAACTTCGCACGGTCCCTGGTGCAAATAACAATGCTGACATCTACGTCGTTGGAAGACGGAACATTGATGCTTTCTTGCAAACTGCCGAGAGGGATCGCTGTGGGACCTCGCTTCGAAGAGGATACCATCGCAGCAGGACCGGATGCAAAGCCAGAGCCGTTATAGCTGATCTTGATGGATTTTTTGTCAAGAAAGTTAAGGAT
>CAZYMD010000002.1:0-37798 GCA_964649005.1 uncultured Pirellulales bacterium | reverse complement strand
GGGAAATATGATATGATAGATGCGGGAAAGAAAAAGAAATCGAACCCGCTGGAATAGGTTTCTCCGCATAAGCTGTCCATCGAATCGACATCGATCCTCGGCCCGTACACCATGGAATCTTTTGCACAATCTCTGATGAAACGGATTAGACTCGGATCGCCTGATAGAACAATATCTGAATTCACAATTCCACAGACTTCAGCACCGCTCTGTTGCAGATAGCCGAGGATATCGTCAAGATATACGAATGTCCTGCCGAACTCGCTCTCTGCGCTGCGCTCAGTCTCAACGAATTTCACACGCGGAAAAGACGAGCGTAGAAACTCTATATCCCCGGTGTGGTTTATTGAGGCAACCTCGAATCCGAGCTTGAGCCAGCTTTCGATCGCAATTTTTTGACCGTCAATATTTTTTGGTGCTATGCTTGTGGCGATTGCCAGCGGCCTATCGGCAGGAGGCGACTGATTACACGCCCCAAGAGAACACGACGCTGATAAAGACCGTGACTTATCACCATATGTACAACTGCCAAGCTCCAAAACATGCTCTGTGTGGCTGTTGGGGGTGGCACGATATGCACGTTCCGCACCTACTCGGACTATCTCAGCGTTATCAAGATTCAGAAGCCCATCACAACTCCGCCAAGCAGGTCTGCCTAATTTCCGATTCCAGAGTGAGCTGTCCTGCACAAAAACCTTAGCTTTGTCGGACCGTTCTTCAAGCGTGCGATGCACGGCCTCGACCACGACCTCCGGCGCAATGTCCTTCACACAATGCGTCCTCTCGTACTGACAGCCCCAGAGACATTCGTAGCACTCCAACGGTAGACACACAACGGAAGTCAATGGTGAATATGGTAAGAACCGGCCGAAATGACCGCCGCCCAGCAGGACAACATTCGGCGTACCAACCGCGCAGGCAATGTGCGCGCCGGAAGAATCCGATCCCAGGTACAAACAGCATCTGCGTATGATGGCCGCCATCTGGCGAATAGTTGTCTTGCCTACCAAATCGTACGATATGCTCGATAGCTTTGATCGCAGCCTACCAGCATTCAACTGCGTATCCTTGTCGCTTCCGCCCAGGATGATGAAGCTTAGCCCTCTGCTCTGCAATCCATCTATAACACGATCATACTCCTCGTATACTTTGTGAAAGTGCTGCGCTGTCGGAAACAATGCAACCGTATCACCTGAATTCAGGTTATTGCTCCTGAAGAATTCATCAGCGAATTGCTCATCCTGAGAAGTCGTCCAGACCGTCGGGTCCAGGTCTTTGGCATTTACGCCCAATCCTTTGAGAAAGTCAGCGTGTCGCTGAAGCTCCAACCTGTGCTCCCCCTCGCTCCTTAGTAACTCTGTATAGTGTCGATTGTACATCTGTCTGGCTTCACGTGAGATATTGCAGAGATCCCCGTGCAGAGCAATACGCTGTTTGGCCAGACTTCCTATTGAGAATATGTCCGTCAACGGCTCGCGTGAGAATACTGAATTGAGAGCCAGATCCGGCTCTATCGCACGCACACGATCAACTATTTGGCACCTACATTTTTCGTCCTTGAGCGCCATGATCCTATTGAAGGTGATTATGTTATCAACATGAGGGCAGACCTCATACAACTCTGCGATATGCTCCTGACAGAGAACCGTGATTCTGGCGTTCGGGTACTTTGTGTGTATATGCGGCAGCATAGACATCGACAGAATATTGTCGCCGATCGAATCTGTACGAACCCATAAAAGGCTTCTGACTTTCGCCTCTTGTACACAATCTCCGGATCTGGCCTGGACAGCATTAGCCGTCGTTTCTTTGTACGGCGAACTTATTGCACTTACAGTCTCTTCTGATTTTACACATTTACACAATCCGAAAACGCTATCACTTGAAGACAACCTACGATCCGTATTCTCAACTTGCCTAACAACACTCTGCCTCCCACTATCTGCAATCCTGTCGACTATTCTGTCTCGCCCACAACTGAGCAGTGTTGCAGGATCAATACCTTTGAGGAACACGACACAACCATTGTCCTGAGTGCTATTAATCAGGACTCTGTACTCGGGATGCTCTCTGGCATATCTTTCAGCAACACCCATCAGATATTTGTGGGATGAGTGAATGATGTCGTCAAAGACTATCGCTCCACTGTCGGCCAATAGAAGGCTAACATCGTTCAGATCCTTCCAGGCGCCCTGTTCGGAATGGTCGCCGTCGACGGTGATCAGATCGAATTTGCGCCCGGAAGCAATTAGCTTTTTCAGTACGGTGTGACTGTCACCCTTGAAGAACTCGACTTCGAAACTACTACCGGTTCTCTCCTTGTACCTGCTAATCTGCTCCCTTGTGTATTCCATGGAATTCGGAATGCCGCCATATGAACCTTCCCACATGTCAACGCACACCACTGTCTTGATATCGCAGTTATGCACCGTCGGTATAAGAGAACCCCCGGAACGAACTCCGATTTCCAGATAGCTATCCGGATTTAAATTGGCGGCAAGGAAGCTCAGTGCGACATGGTTGTTCCAGAACGGCGTCTGCTGCTCAACGTTCCGGCCCATCAGTGCGCTGCGTTTCTGCAGCGGTTCATCCAAGTTAATGTACTTCCATGAATCGACGACCATCTGCTGGTATGCGGGGCGCCCGACAACCGGCAGAGTCTCATCCTCCGGCCAGAATTGTCTTGTCTGAGACAGATATGTTTGATGCATAGAGCGTCCTTGTTCACCTGGCTCCCTCCGGGCAGGTTCCCGCACTTGATCACTATCTGTCCCGTGGCTCAAAGCAGATTGACTCTGGTGTCTATTCCATAGCGGCACAAGGTCATTCTGCAATGGTTCGTAGAAAGTACACTTCCTGCAGTAGTCGTTGAGCTTCGGTGTTCCAAACGACTCCAGGTACTGTCGTCTCTTTCGGCCACCAAGGATGCTCTCAAGAGTCTCTTTTTTGATATCTCCAATGACCAATTCTGCATTATAGTCGGCACAGCCACAGAATCCGACTTTGCCGTCATTGAAAACAACAGCCGAGACAAGAGGTTTCATGCACGGCAGTTGTTTTTTCGATTCCCCCTCAGCCTTCTCAACAGGTGTGTTTCGCGGCAACTCGCTCAGTTTTCCTCCCCAATCCCCATAGACTCTCATCCACTTTATTGGCTCTTTGATCAAAGCATACGCCAGGCGAGCCAACCTTTCATCTACTGCAAAGGCGTCTCCACAGGCCCTTCCATTCAGTTCGATATCGGGTTTGTTTCGGCACCGGCCGATCAGTCGGTGAAGTCTCTCAAGATTGGCTACAACGCGCTCGAACTGGTCTACTCCGAACATGTCCTTGTAGACATCACGGTTCGGGCCGATGCTGCAAGCCCACCATGTTACGAGATCGATGATTTCCAGCACCTGCTCGTCCGTCCACCGGTCCAGAGCTATCATATTGGTGTGAAAGCCCAATTCCGTGATCTGTTCGAATTGGCGGCAATACCTCAAACGTTCGATCAGCCTGGCGTCGACAAGGCAGTCGCCAACCTCAGGCGAGATAGTAATCTGTCCACCACCCATGGCTACATACTGATTAACCACCGTCTCGAACAAATCCATCGACATGACACCCTTCGGGCGCGTCATAAGGTCATACGCACAGAATGAGCAGTTTGCATTGCATATATTCGTCGTCTCGGTCTTGATATATCGCGGTCGTCTAAAGATTTCTTCAATCGGATTGGTCACTTTTGATTTCGGCGCAAGTGTATGGCTTTCCGATCGGACCATATGGCCACTTACGAATGTGTAATTGCTGCAACCACCCCCACCGATGAACAAGGGAACGAAATCAGCATTAAGAAGCTTGTCTATACACTGTCTGATTCGTTGCTCGAAATGCTCATCAATAGCACAGTTCAACTCGTCAAACTCAAGACAGATAATCCCGATTGGAATCTTGTCTCTGATAATCGAGTCGACTATTTCATACTCGGCGCCTTCAACATCAAGTTTGAGCATATCGATTCTATCGTGCCCAAGACGTTTCATGGCATCGACCAGACTTAGACACTCGGCATTGAAATGGTCCTGTGTTTTCTGAATGTTGAGTATCGAATGTGATACGTGTATGGGATTTGCCGGGGCGTAGAACTTCTGAATACCCGAGTGCGACCATATCCCATAGGGGAAAAACCTGATCTTATCGACCTGCTCGGCTTGAACATCGTAGAATTCCGACTCAGAGCCGTCTATACCGACTTTCAATCCTTTATGTGTGCTGTCTTTGAGCGTGCTGATATGAGCCTGGGCGCGTGGCGTGGGATCAAAAGTATGTACGTTACAGCCATATTTCTTCACAAGCTCCACATCGAAGCTGACATCCTCGCCAGCCCCTACACAATAGCATATGGAATCTTCAGATATCCTGTTAACAGGAACGACCCAGCCTCCATATTCCGTCCCCAGTCTCTGTAGAGTGAACTGGGCAGAGTTGATTCGTATGGCGACTCTTCCTTGTATAAGCTTCTCCACGGAAGCTGTTTTGGAGAACCTTGCCACCTGCTCCAATATCTGTTGTGACGAAGTCACGGTAACGTCCTCGTCTTTCCTCGTATCATTAGGCATACCAGCCGGATCATGATGTTGGCCTGGGCAATCATTGCGGCGGAATTCCGAGATGAACTCGTGTATTACCTTCGGATGTTCACCGGTGAACGGCACTGTGCGCGAGTTTCGGTCTCCAGTCCACACGGGATATTCAGCCTCCACTCGCTCTCTGTTCTCAGGGGTCCACTTCAGGAAACACTCATTGTACCATTGTTCGAGGTCAAGATCCCAACTCTTTCCCCAGCCATATCTACGGTACAATTCGATTTTCTGATAGACCTGGCTTTCAAGCACATAGCTGTAGTGAAAAAGCCTTATGTCTGCTTCTCGTGTTTCCTTTCCATCAATTCTGTGTATATAGTCTGCAGTTAGCAGATAACCCGGGTATTTCAATTGTAGCGGGCGATGATTGATAAAACGCGCACCCTTGAGGAATTTAATCGGCCCCTGAAACTGTAAATGTTCGTCGAGAAATCGAGGGCAATCCATGACATAATCAAAGCCCTTCCAGAAATTGTACGGAATAAGATCGACCTGTGTAATCGACGAGTCTGCTTTGAGCAATTCGCTAATCTTCTCAATATCCTGTGCGCGATAGACTTCATCGGAAGCCATAAGCCATATATAATCTCCGGTGACATACCTGACTGCTTCATTGGTCATCTCGCACTTTTCAGGCCATTCTCCCTGAACCAGTTTGATCTTGTTATCAGGGTCCGGAAACGACCTTATGAATTCAATGGTGCCATCAGTTGAACTGCCGTCTTCATTTGCGGCAAACATACAGTTCTCAACCGCACCTTCCACAATAATGATCTCGTGCGCAAAATCGTATATTGACTTGAGCGAATGCTCCAGAAACGGCATACCATTCAGGACTATGTAAGCAAAGCTCAGTCGCGCACCTGACGGCTCGCTGCGCATCCTGGCCCTCTCAATCTCTCGTAGAGCAGCCAGCATCTCCGCATCGTTGCGATTTTCCACACAATACGAAGCGACAAGTTTCCAGGCTGACTCAATATCACTCCCATTGACAAGCTCGTTAACACGAGCAAGAATAGCGTTCTTATCGAGAGAAGCGCCCTCAGGCTTAAAATGTTCATTCGTTACATTTGTCATCCTTGCCCCTTCGGACTTTTTCATATTACAGACAGTTCCGGCCTTGCATTCTCAACACTTAGAGATCTTTGAATTGCCTGCACTACATACCTTATTTGTTCCGGCTTTAATTCAGGAAACATGGGCAGCGATAAAATCTGATCTTGATACTCATAGGCTACAGGATAACCTCCAGGCTCCGCATCAAGGTACTCATATGCCTTTAGGAAAGGCAGAGGCTTAGGATAGTGAATACCTGTGCTAATGCCTTTATCCTTGAGATACTGTTGCACATGGTCTCTCGCCTGGGTCCTTACGACATAGAGATGGAATATATGGGTCGCATCAGGTCTTCTTCTGGGAGTCACAATCCCATCAACATCCTTGAGCAGGTCATCGTAGATCAGAGCATTTTCATATCTTCTCTCATTCCAGCGACTTAGATGCGCAAGCTTGACTGAAAGCACCGCCGCCTGAATACCATCCATCCTGCTGTTAATGCCCTCTATTTCGTGCTCATGCTTTACCCGAGAGCCATGATTGGCAAACATTCGGGCCCTGTCAGCCAGTTCATCATCATCCGTGATAATTGCTCCAGCATCACCATAGGCTCCAAGATTTTTACCTGGATAGAAACTGAACGTACCGAACTGGCCGAATGAACCAACCTTTTGGCCTTTGTACTGGGCGAAATGGGCCTGGGCGCAGTCTTCGACAAGATACAAGTCGTGCTTTCTGCACAGTGTCACGATAGCATCCATATCCGCAGGCTGACCATACAGATGAACCGGCACTATCGCTTTTGTGCGGGCGGTGATCTTCTCTTCAATACGAGCGGCATCAATCGTGTAGTAGTCAGGATCGATATCGACAAAGACCACCCTGGCCCCCGTCTGAGTAATAACTTCGGAGGTGGCTATCCAACTGCACGCAGTGGTGATGACTTCGTCGCCTGGGCCTATACCGAGGGCCTTGAGAGATATATACAGAGCATCGGTACCATTACCCACACTGATACAGTGCTTAACTCCATACGATGCGGCATATTGCTTCTCGAATTGACTGACAAACGGGCCACGTACAAAAGCGGTCTGTTCGATAACCGAGTGCATAGCCTCATCAATCTCAGGCTTGAGAGACTCATATTGAATTTTCAAATCACTAAACGGTATTTTCATAGTCTTGTTCCTGCAACATCAGGGAAAAATTGTGGTTTAGGACTCGCCATTTGAGGAAAATAGATATCATTGAGGAATGTGATTCCCTCATCATCAGGTTTGCGAAAGATCTTCCGAATATACCCAGCGGGGAAATCAGACCCATATACATCAAAAAGAGCCTGCTCAATTGCATGTTTGTAATGATTGAGTGTTTCTATACTCAGATCGCCTGTATTTATATGCATGGTGTATGTATCGAAATCAAGAAACTCGTTTTTGCCGGGCTCTGTCAGGTATTTGTTATCTATACACTGTTGATAAAATTCCGTACCGGGGAATGGCGTTGCATAATACACCGAGATCATATCGAGTCTGGCGCCGCGGGTTTTGACATAGTCGAGCAGTTCATCCAGCGTCTGCTCGGTTTCGCCCGGCATTCCTATCACAAAATTACCCACCATCAGGAGTCTCAACTCCCTGCACCAGTCCATTACCTCATCTACATGTTCGAGGCTGAGATTCTTGCGGATTATGCTGTTTCGCATATGGTCATTTGCATGTTCGATCGGAAGTGACAGTCCCACCGCTCCTGCCTGCTTCATCCAATACAACAAATCTTTCGTTAGAAATTTTATAATAAGGCTGCTGGGAAAGACCAGGCGTATCGGCAGCTCACGACGAACCACCTCTTTGCAGATGGTTACGAGTCTGTCGGGGCGCACATTTGCAGCATCGTCGAAAATCGATACTGTTCTGTATCCCCACATATCAACCAGGTATTGGATCTCATCGACAACATCGATGGGATCGCGAGGCCGCCATTTGTGACCAGATATCAGATGGACGTTACAGAAGGTACAACTGCATGGACAACTCCGCGAGCTGATCACAGGCATTGCGACACCATCCGCTATGTATTGCTCATGGTTGAGCATCTCCCTGGCAGGCCATGGGATGCTGTCTACATCCTCTATAAAGCACTTCCTGGGATTAATCACCACGTCATTCCGGTCCCTATAACCCAAACCGTCGATCTTTACGATTGAAGAATAATCGTTCGACTCAATAGCTTTAGCCAGCGCCAAGATTGTCGCTTCGCCCTCTCCCTGTACAACATAATCGGCCTTTGTTTTTTCCAGAGCATACTTAGGTAGCGTCGATGCATTGGCGCCGCCAAGAACAACAGGTGTAGCAGGTGTGATATCCTTTATTGCATCGACCAAGCCTTTGATGCGTCCGAACTGGCTTGTGAATCCCCCTATCCCTATCAATCTGGGGCCATACGCCCAGATACGTTCAACCAGCTCGTAGTCGTTCATACCCCAGGCTGTGTGCGTTTCACTGTACGGCCACGATTTCTTCGGAGACTCGGCGACCATATCGAGGATTTCAACTTCGAATCCGGCGTCTCTTAGTGTAGCCGCAAGATACGCCAAACCTATCGGAGGACACATTTTGCTCTGCAAGACAAACCCGTTTCTCACGAGAATGTTAGGTTTGATCAGCAGTATTCTAAATCCCATCTCAGAAAGCCCCTTTCCTCAGGACAGTTGGCTGCGATAAATCACTTTGCTCGATCAGGCGATAGTTCCGCATAAATAAGACAACCGAGATCATCAAGCTCCCTGCCCATTTCAAATAGTGCATCCACAAGCTCATCCGATGGAGTCAACCGCTCCATCTGCTCATCACTGAACGGCTTTAGAAAGAATGTGAAACACTCGTTGACGCGATAACCGCAAGAGGTGCAAAGACTAATCAATGACTCTTTAGTATATCGCCCATTTTGCTGAAAGATTTCATTGCGGGTCGTGGATGCGAATACATCAGGCAATAATTCCATCTTCACACCAAGTCTGCGATGAAGCGACCGCATATTGGGAACGGTGACATAGAGAAGGCCATCGGGTACGAGCCAGTTTCTTATCCGCTTTAGAACGCTCTCTGGCTCCAACACATGGTGAAGCGTATTGGTGAAGACTATGGCCTCGAACGGTTGTGAGGGAGAAAACTCTTCGAATAAGGCATGATGCACCGCCACCCTGTCACCGAAATGGTTATTTGCTTTCTGTGCGAATGTCTCGGCGCCTTCAACGATCTCGAAAGTTCGGGCGATAGAAGCCAGCATTTCCGATACGACAAGAGTCGAGCAACCCATCTCAAGAACGTGCTTGCCCTCAACTTTCGGCGAAATAAACTCGCCGCACTTGGCAACGTACCTTTTCCAGAACGTTCCATCTTCGTACTGCGGAGCAACGGAATCCAGGTATTCTTTGAGCGTAACTAATGCTGTTTCAGATTGCATAAGAAAAAGACTCAACAAAAGTATTTGTATAGAAAGTCGGAGACATGCTGAAGCTCAGCGTCCGACATGGATGACTCAACCAGAAAGTGGGTAATAGAGGAGAAGAGCTTTTTTATTTCGGAATCCCGCCCGCCATCATATCCAGGTGGCAGGTAACGATAGAAGTTGATGGAAGATCTTTGACCACCGAGTGAATCCTTGAATCTGATTAAACCTTCATAATCCACCTGGCTCAAACCCATATCCAGACAGCACTTTCGCTGCTCGATACCATATTTCATTACTTCCCAAAGCAGCAGATTGTTCGGCCGCAGATCAAGATGGGAAGGCTCGGATACTCCCATTTTGTCGAACATTACATTGCCCGAATGCAGGACAAAGGCGGATGCGACTGGATTGTCTTTATGAAATGCAACCCAGATGTTTCCTTGCCCATCCTGAATGAAATGTTTGTATAAAAGCGAATAGAATTCCTTCGACTGCGGAAGAATATTGAATTTTACTCTGCGAAGGCGAGTGAGCATATCGTAAAAGATAGTCACGCCATCTTCGGAATTCACTGCTTTAACAGTAACACGGTTCTCTCGAGCCTTTCTAACGCCCTTCTTAAAGTGCCTGCCCGTTTTTTGCCAGACTTCATCTTCGCCTGTTTTGAGATCGATTCTGTGACAAAACGCCTGTCGAATATTCTCAAAACCAATCGGCGTCAACTGTTCATACTGCCCGTGCAGCTTCAGAATAATAATAGAGGTCGAGTATTCCCTCATCAGAAAATCGGCAATCGCAGTTATTTGCTCATCTTCAGTCACATAGGGTTCGGTGTAATCCGAGAATGGCATCGAGATAATGCGAGAACCGTAAACATCCTGCACCTCTGCAAAAATCAACAAAGGCTTTTCATCAACAACCATCTTGAACTGAAATCCATAACACTCTGCAAGTACGCTAATCCATCTGTCGCAGTAGAACAGATTAGAATCAGCCGGCAGCGCTGAGCGACCATAGTCAACTATCTTCATAGCGTACAAACACTCTGTTCGGAACTTGCAAACTGTCCCGCTTGTTGACTCTGGCTATCCCAACTGAGTATCTCGACCACGCTACATGCATGTTTGGCATCAGTCAGACATGGAACGCCATCGACAATGCACTCAACAAAGTGGTTGATTTCGCACTTGAGAGGCTCCTGAAAGTCTATCTTGGGAAAAACTATGTCGCCGGAGCGGTAGCTGAAGTACACCTTGTGGGGCTCGTCGTAGTCCATACTCTTGCCGAGAGCAGCGGGCTTGTTGAAGCTGATACCCTTGTCATATATGGCGACCTTGTCCTCGGCAATGTCATCATAGACGATCATCTTTTCCGATCCCACCACCGTCATGCGACGGACACGCCTCGGATCGAGCCAACTGACATGAACGTGGGCCATTATTTTCTTTGGGTATACCATGTTCATAAAGACAACGTCGCTGACATCTTCCTGAATATATTCCATTCCCTGTTTGAAGACCGATATGGGCTTCAGGCCGTCAAGGAGATACTGTATGATGCTCACATCGTGCGGAGCAAAGTTCCATAGGGCATCGACATCGGAACGTATTCGCCCGAGGTTAAGCCGCTGACTGTAGATATACCTTATATCACCAAGCTGGCCTGAATCGACATACTGCTTGATAAACCGGACAGCCGCATTAAAGATAAAAGTGTGCCCCACCATCGCCACAAGGCCCTTTTTCGCAGCCAAATCTGCAATTTCCTGCACCTGGTTAACCGTCCGAGCCATCGGCTTTTCAACCAGAATGTGTTTGCCTGAATGAAGCGCCTGCATTGCCAGATCATAGTGGCTTTCCACGGGAGTAGCGATAACGACTGCATCCACAGAAGGATCATCCAGAATCAACTCGGGATTGTCCGTTACGGTGACAGCGGGATATAGTCCCTTGACGAAATCACGCCTTTCACTGCATATATCAGCGACATATTTAACATTACACCGCTTGGAGGCTATCAGATTTCGCAAAAGGTTGGGGCCCCAATAGCCAACGCCTATCTGAGCCACGTTCAAAGTGTCTTTTCTCGCCATAATACGAATCATCCAATCTTTATAACTAATCGGCCATCTGTAGACAGATTTGCTTTTCTGTCGAAGGCATTGCTTTACAAATTTGGCAAAAATGCCTGATAGTTCACCGGCACACCCGCCTTCACAAGCTCCCGACAGTTATTCAATGTACGCTCATCCTCAGGATTTATCCGGAGCGCTGCTTCCATACATTTGGCGGCATCGTCGTTCCTACCCAAACACGAGCAGACGGCGCCAAGATTGTTGATATAGTCTGTACATTCAGGTTCAGCCTTCACAGCCTTCCAGAATGAATGCATCGCCTTTTCCAGATCGCCCTGCTCCATTAACTGCATACCGGCCCAGTTACAGTTCAAAGCTCTCGGATTTCCAGGCATGGGATTGAATTCTCTACCCGATGAATGCTCCAGTATCGTCTCGAATGCGGCCTTTTCGGTATCCTTGCCCATGTCAAAGAAGTAACCTCCAATTGCTTTTATATCGTCCGTCTCGTATTCATGACACAGAAACCTCATCAGGTCTTCCGTTGATGACGGGACGCAATTGAAAAAACCCCTATCAATGTGCTTGCCATATCGTTCGTAAGCTTCCTGGCAGACGAATGTCGTAGGTACTCCGTACAGCAGAGCTTCCAGGCAGACTGATGATATAGCAGTAAGATGGTGATCGGTATGCTCGAGCAGGAGAAACAGAGGACAGGCAGTAGCATTCTCAACTTCATAATTCCGAATGCCATTGGCGTCCATTATCTCGATTGTCTGAGATTTTCTATCTTTGTGGTCCGGATGGCATCGCATCAACCAGAGCCAGTTATCCGGCAAATTCTTGATGGCCTCCAGCAAGTGTTTCGGTAATGTATCGTCCAGGGGCTGTAGAGTGACAAGCATCACCTTCTTCCATTTATTCAGCTCGGCGAGGAAATCCAAATTGACATCGTCAATCTGCTCGATCGGATGTTCTCTATGGACTGCTTTGTACATCCAGGCATTGCTTCCTACTATGGCTCTGTGATGTTGGCATTCTACAGGTTGGGTTTCTTCGATATCTTCCTTAAAAGCTTTGCTCCAAACGTGAAATATGTCGGGCAGTAACTCATAACCACCTGAAGGTATTCGGGACCAGTCCTCGTAATACAAATGTCCTGCATGATAGCCATGCTGTAGATCTACGGAAATAATGTTCAACTCTCTGCACGCCCAGATAAGCCCCATAGCTGGGACCCCGTAGTAGCAAACGAACGGCACTACCTTGGGGCGAAGTTGTGACAGTACTTCGAGATAGTACAATTTGTACTGCTCAGCGATATTTGCTGTTCTGACGATCAGTAGTTCACATATATCCACCTGGCACAGTGAAAGAACAAGTGAATGTAAATTTTCAAAATTGGATATGCTACCCCTGGCTGAAGGAATGCAAAAGTTTGTCTGGGTGGTTTTCAGGAAAACAGTTGGCACAAATCTTGGCGCAGTTTGCCTGGCCTTATCGCTCAGATTTTCCAACTTTGCAAAGCTATGCCTGTCTCTAATAATGTCGATGTATGGATCTATCCATGGATTGTAGAATCGGCCGGAGATTCTAATTTGATGCTCTTCAGGACGCGAGATAAATATGAACTCAGAATCGCAATACTGAGATAGCGCTGCAAGCTGCTCTTTATCTGGAAGAATACTGGAGCAACAAAGATTCCCTTGCGGTTTCTCTTGAGCCGGTTTATATTCCGGCCTCTCAAGAATCGCTATGAGATTGGACCTCACAAGAGGCCATACGCGCAGCCCCTTATAGTACATCGAGTTGACGTCGAAGCTATTCTCAAGCTCTGTTATCACTTCTTTTGACTTCAGCACACCGTTTCCCTGTGTCCTTTGCACCCAACCACATGATACTTATATCTTGGAGTAAACGTGGAACTTACATACCAATAAGTGTATGGACCAGACATTATTAATTGTGACAGCATTTTCAGAGCTGGCGAAAACCACGAAAGCTTGCATCTTTTCCCAAATAGAGTTCTTCGCTCTGTTGAATCGCAGATGCAAGTTTCCGTTCGAAGTAATTCTCAAGCAATCTCGTATTAGCCTTCAGCAAAGAACGATGGAATTCATCGTCGCTCATATCCGTGAAGTTTACACTGACAAGATCCGAATTCACATGTTTATGCTCGTAGAAATCCTCGCAATCCTCCAGGAGACCCTTCTCAATTGCATAATAGTAAAGCGGCGATCCTGGATACGGGGTAACCGGACGAATGGTACGCATCTGGGCGCCATCATCATACTTCAGCAGAAATTCAACTCCCTTTTCAAGAGTCTCTTTACTTTCGCCAATATTACCAAAAATGATATTGAAGCCTGGACTGATGCCAGCCTCCAATGTGGCCTCGATCCCCTTAATAATCATCTTGACAGTCAGCGCCTTATTCATGTTCTTCAGTATCTGATCGTCCATTGCTTCGATACCATAATTTATAAAGACGCACCCGGCCTCCTTCATTAGTTTTAGAACCTTCGGAACAGCAAAGTTGAGCCTGCCGTCACAGAACCACCTAACTCCTAGTTTCGCCGCAATAATATCTTCACAGAAGCGAATTACCTGCTCCTTCGATGCCATAAGCAACTCGCCTGAAAAAGCTATGTATGTAACACCATATTTCTCTTTCAGGAAAACTATCTCATCTATAACGTTGGCGTTGCTCCGAGTCCTCCAGCCTTCATCCATTCGATAACAAAAATTGCAGTTAAACTTGCACCCCCGCGAAGACAGCAGAGGCATTACAAAATCCGTATTCGTGGTATGAGGCAATCTCATGAGCCTGTAGTAGTCCATTGGGAACAAGTGATATGCAGGAAACGGCAATGAATCCAAGTCCTCAATGAGAGGCTGTCTTTCGTTGACCACAACTTTTGAACCGTCCCAATAAGCAATTCCTTTAACTTCAGCCAGAGACTTATGACCGGCAACTGCCTCCATCAACTTAACCACTGTAATTTCGCTCTCGCCTATCGCAACAACATCGGCCTGGGCCTTTCTAAGAAAAAACTCCGGCTCAGGCGATGGGCCATGCCCACCAATCATATAAAAAGGTCTGTTTTTGGATTTGTTGACAGACTCAGATATCCTTATTAACCTTCTGTACTGATAGTAACCTCCGATCACACCAACACCGACCACATCAAACTTATTCTCATCCAGGTACTGTGTAAGATGCTCGTCAGGATAGTGATACTTGTCCTGACTGTATATCTCAACATCATGTCCCTCCCGTTCGAGTACTACAGCCAGATAAGCCAGACCCTGTGGAAAGTAATGGATGTAGGATTCATTATCGTATGCTATCAATAAGATTCTCATATTGTTTTCTTCTCTGTGCTATCGATCAAAAAACTTGTTTGAAAAGCGTGCACTCATCGAAACACATCTTCAGCCGACAACAGCGCTTCTCGACAGATATTTCTCTGCTGCAATAAGGTCATCCATGCAGTCGATATCTATGCTGGCCTCTTCATCCATATGGAACGGTCTGGTATCGTCTGTAAGCAGACTGCCTGTCCGCATAAAAGAATCGGTCTCTACGACATATATTGCACCGTTCGGCCTGAAGGCCCGTGGCAAATGCTGACGAGGCATAAACGGAAATCCGTCGTCAAGTATCGCACTCAACAATCCATCGTTGCCTATGAGAAATTCCTTCAAAGGATTACGCTCAAGCTCATAACCACTTATTATTGCTGTGCATTGTTGCTCGAAGTACAATGCCAGCGCCCCGTCGATATCTTCAGAAGTACGCAGAGGTGACGTTGGCTGTAGCAGCACCAGTGCGTCAGGGGTATAATCCTTCGTCTCAGTTAGACAATCGAGTGCATGCTCCATGACACTCTCGGAGCCGGCGGTATCTGTCGCAAGTTCCGCGGGGCGTTCTATAATCTCGGCACCAAGCCCTTGGGCCAGATTAAGTATCTCCGCACTATCCGATGAAACGACTGTGCGCGTCACATAACTCGACCTGATCGACGCCTCAATCGTCCATTGCACCAGGGGTTTACCAAATAGCGGATACAGGTTCTTTCCCGGCAGCCCCTTTGACGTCCCCTTGGCAGGTATTACAGCCAGTATTTCATGCAACATTTCTTCTCTTATGCCCATACTGATATATCGAGGATCGAAATGAATCATTCCCGTGCAAGAGCAGCAACCTTTAAGCGACGCAAACAGTAATCTTCAAATGCTTTCTGTAAGGGTAGATTCCAGATGGCATTCGCGTTTAATACTTCCATGAAACGCTCGACACTTCTGCCGTCACCAAACCTGCTGCAATGCTCAAAACTCAGATTGCTCTGGTAAATATACCGGATAAGGCTGAGTATCTTGTCCTTGTTTTCGGGGACATCGAATATGGAATCTTCACTGTTCCTGCCTGCCTGTCTCGTGCCAATGTTCACAGTAGGCACACCAAATATCGGAGCCTCTCTTACACCAGCACTGGAATTACCCACAATCAGCCTGCAGTGTTTGAAGAAGGTCATAAAATACTCAAAACGAATCGAAGGAAAGACTCTAAACCTGGGCAAACCTTCGAATCTACAGTATTCTTCGGCAATAACATCCGAGCCTGTATCGTTGTTGGGATTAATTACGATGTAGTTCAGGCCCGATTCAATAACGGCATCAATCACCTGCCGAACATTACAGGCAATTTGATCTCTTTCGGTAGTAACAGGATGATAGACGAAGATACCGTAGTCATCAAAAGGAATCTCGTAGCGAATCCTGGCTTCCTCAAAATCAGGCAACCTGTCGGATAATATAAGATCAACCTCAGGTGAACCAATAACAAAAATCGAATCACTTGATTCACCCATTTGCGTTAGCCTTCTGGCGGATTCATCATTTGTCACAAAGTGTACGTGCGAGAGTTTTGTTGTAGAATGTCTTACCAGTCCGTCTATCGTCCCGGATACTTCGCCACCCTCGATATGGGCTACGCGAATGTTGTTAAAGGAACCAACAATTGCACCGGCCAGAGCCTCCGGACGATCACCATGCACGACGATCAAATCAGGCTCAAGTTCGCGGATATAACACGACAAGCCCATTATCGTGTTAGCCAGAGAAATGTCCATTCCAAGGCGGAAGGCCTGGTTGTTATAGAAATATATGTTTTTAAAGCTGCATTTCAGGATTTCATGTGCGGTGACACCATGCTTGGGCAGCATATGCATACCGGTAGCGAATACATAAGCTTCAAGAGAATCCGATGATTCAACCGCCTGAATCAAGGATTTGAGCTTGCCGAAGTCGGCCCGTGTCCCTGTTATAAAAACTACTTTTCTTTTATACATGCTCTTACTATTGGTTACCGCACGCCAATGGCGACAGACTATCGGAATCTACAGAGAGACCAACTCCAATCGTCGAGGCTGATTTTTTGAGTATTCATCGACCAAACCATTTTCAAGGTTGAACTGATATTGCGCCAGAACCTCTGCATTGAAATCGGCTCTTCTGTAATAGCGGGTATTCGGCACGTTCCACTGCCTAACACGTTTCAACTCCCTCCCCCCTTACCGCATCTGGCGTCAGAGAGGCTTGCGTATACCCCTGATCTGCCACCTCTAATTCACCATCTAAGTACTTACTAAAATTCTCATAATAATGGATTATTCTTTCTTTACGAAATTCTGGCATATCAAGACATGTGTTAGACTCATCAATAATATGATCTTTATCAATATAACCTAATTCCACGGCCCAATCTCTCATCAAGGTTCCTCTATAGGGCTGAAAATAGTTTATGGAAACACTTTTAGGCTGTATCTTTCGCAGTAACTTTAATGTTTCCGCAAACATGCCTTCCTCTTCATAAGGCATACCGATTATTATATTAGCTGTGCTTCTTATCCCATACTTATGGACAATATTAAAGGCCCGCTCTAAGTTGGCATTATCCATTTTTCTGTTAAGATATATTCTGCGCAGCTCTTCATGTCCGTGTTCAACCCCAATAGCTATTGTAGAAATATTTATATCTTTAAGCTTTTTTACATAATCTTCCCGTACAGTCTCACTTCTAGTCTGTATATAAAAAGGCAGATCAACCCTTTTCTTATACTCTTGACAAAAATAGTCAAACCTATCCTCAGGCATACCTAAAAAATTATCATCAATAAAAAAGATTAACTCCAAATCATATTTATCTTTTACGGCAACAACTTCATCTAAAGTCTTATCAACGCTTCTTGTCCGTAAAAACTTACCCAATTTGCCGTATATCCTGCGCAAACTAGCGGTAATACAAAACGAGCAATTAAACGGACACCCTCTGGCTAATTCAAAAAAACCGGTCCTGCGAAACGTGCCGCAATAGGGTTTATAATAATGCCGAAGATCAAATATCGACCAATCCTGATCAGATAACTGATTCATATCTTTTAAGGCCCGTAAAGGATTCTTGATCAGCTTACCGTCCTTTTTAACCCAGAGATTAGCTATCCGGCTGTAATCCTTACCTTCCACAATACAGTTAGCTAACTCAACCAAAGGATCCTCGCCTTCACCTAAACAAATCGCGTCAATGCAATCGTTACTAATAATAAGTTCCGGCGACATAGTTACAGTCACCCCGCCGGCTACTATCGGTATATCAACTTGGGCTTTGATCTTGGTTAATAGATCCATAGAAAAATGGTAACAGACGTCTACCAGGGTAATAGCGATTAAATCCGGCTGAAACTCTTCAATGGTCATTGAAAACAATTCCGGAATCTTTCCAGCAAGATCAGGGGTCCACTCACCCCAGAATTGGGTGTGATCAACCTTCATCATCCCGCCATGCTTTTGCCGGTAAAAGTGGGTCTTGGGCGCAGAATTCAAAAAAGTCGTATCAAAACATTTAGTATCAAATCCAGCATCTCTCAGTGTTCCCGAGAGCAGGGCTAATCCGTTAGGTATCCCGCCGTACCCTTCAGGGTTAGGGTAAACCAGCAAAACTCTTCCTTTATACTTCTTATCCTTCATAATCTCCGATCATCCTAGGAAACTTGATGCTTCAATTTCCATTGATCCCCATCTTTTTGCCAAAGATGAGGCGAACGAGCCTTATTTATCACTTCCCAGAATCTCTCTTCAGTGATCCCCATATAATCCAAAACATTATTAAAATACCTTTGGGGTAAAATGCCATCATACTTCTTTACTAAGGCAACACCTTCTTCACGGGTAATCTTCCCATTGCGAATCTCTTGGGCTGCGTCATAAGTAGCTCTGCCTAAACCAAATTTAATATAAGTAGTGTAATAATGAAATCCGTCAATCTGATCATCTAAACTGCAATACTTGGAATAAGTACCTTCAGTGCGTTCTTCATTAAGTTCAAATCCCGTCTTTTCCGTGGCATAATAGAATATCTCTTGAGGGTCCCATCTCAGATAATAGCCCATATAATGGTACTCTAAAGGGAAGGCTGCAATCTCTTCTTTAGTGATCGGTAAATAACAGTATATATCTCTTTTATTTACCTTATGCTTTTCAATCAACTCTCTAATTGAGACTCCTCCTAAAAATATCTTATCGTAATCGTGTTCATCAGAATAGAACCGGGTCGGCATCTGCGATTTAAGATTTAGAGCATCTTGGATTCTGTTACCGTATTCAGCTGGCGGCTCACCATAAAAAATCAAAGGTATCTTAAATTTAAGAGCAATACGAGGAGCTACTATCCTTTGGCCTATAATAAAGGGCTGAAAAGGATGGACCAAGTTCTCAAAAGCTAACCTGGTAAGAAGACGATGAGTTGCCAGGTTAGGTTTAAAAGTAATGTTATCGTGACAGGTTAGCCACGTATGAAAATTATGCCTGCCAATATCGGTATATATAGTCGGTGGCCATGTTACCGTTAAAGGATTCATACCGTATCTATATTTAAGAAGGTGGGAAACGAAACGGCTATCCTTACCCCCACTGCCCGGAACAACGCAATCGTAACGACCATCTTTGCTTCGGTATTTATCGCACAACTGCCAAAGTTTACCCTCTCTATCTTTCCAGTCAAACTGATGTTTCTTCATCTCGTTATACTTACAGGCATCGCAGACCCCGTCTTCATCAATAAAAGTAACTTCCTTTTTGGTAGCCGGAGAATAACGTAACTCATTAGTAGCGTTAGGCCGCTGGTTAGAGATCACGCATTTCTTACAAAAGACCACTTTCTCTGGTAAGCCATATTTAACTTCAACTGAATTAGTTGGCATTTACCACCTCTCTATTATGCGATAACTGCATAAATGATTTCAATATTGCTAAACCCATCTTACCGCTTTTTTCCGGATGAAACTGACACCCAAAGACATTACCTCTTCCAACAACCGAACAGAATTTGTATTCAAAATAGTCAGTAACACCTAAGACGTCTTGCTGATCCCTGGGGTCAACATAAAAAGAGTGGATAAAGTAAGCATCAATATCTTTAGGCAGTCCTTCTAAAACAGTACCTTGAGTATCACAGACTTTACTAACATTATTCCAGCCAACATGAGGCACTTTATAACCTTTATGAATACAGTCTTTATTTTTACCGAAGGCAAGGACCTCGCCAGGAATAAGACATAGACCCTCATGCTCACCAAACTCATCACTCTTTGTCATTAACAACTGCATCCCTAAACATATCCCTAGTAAGGGCTTGCCAGTTAAGGCATAAGTTGTTATAGCCTTATCAAGGCTGGATTTTCTTAAATTTTCCATAGCCTCGCCAAAGGCCCCCACACCAGGCAAGACTAAGTACTTAGCTTTTAGGATATCTTTAGCAGTATTTACCATCTCAACTTTTGCACCCAACTGACGAAAGGCATTCTTAACACTGCGTAAATTACCCAGCTCATAATCTACTATCGATATATTAACCTTGGCATCATTGCTAAGACTGATATCTGAGCGATAATTATGTTTAATCCTGTGATCATACTTAAGAGACAGTGTTTCTTTTATCTGATCAACCCTCCATTCTCCATAATGTAATAAGCTGGCTACAGTTACACCATCAACATTATCATTATTTATACAGTTCTCGATATCTTCAATACTTCCTGCTCCACCGGAAGCAACAACCGGAACAGTAACTATTGAAGTAACGTTATTAATCAGTTCCAAATCATACCCTTTACGGGTACCTTCTCTATCTACCGAAGTTATCAGAACTTCACCTGCACCTAAACTAACCCCTTCTTTCACCCACTCAATAACATCTAAACCTGTCCTCTCGCGGCCATTATCAATATAAGCTTCCCATTTAGCGTCAGATACCTTCTTAGCTTCAACCGAAAGAACAATTGTTGATGACCCGAAGGCCCTTGCAGCTTTTCTTAATAACTCAGGATTCTTAACTGCCGCGGTATTAATAGCAACCTTATCCGCACCTGAGCGTAAGATTTTTGAGATATCTTCAAGGCTGCGTATCCCGCCTCCTACAGTCAAAGGTATAAAAACATCCTGTTTAATTGTTTCTTCAATAATATGATGTAAGTTATTCCTGTTATACAAGCTCGCTACTATATCTATATAAATTAACTCATCAGCTCCTTGATTATAATAGGCTCTTGCCAGTTCAGAAGGATTGCCTACTACCCGTAAGCCTTCAAGCTGAATCCCTTTTACTACGTTAGGACCTTTAATATCTAATCTAGGAATAATTCTTACTCGTCTCATATTAGTGGTTTTTTCTTAATATCTCAGCTAATGAAAAATCAATACTATTATCAATATCTATTGAACGCTCATGCAGCATAAGATAGGCATCCAACCTTGCGATGATTCTCATGCGCTAATACTCACTCTCTCGTTCCAATCGGCATCATAAGTGGTTAACTCCACTCTAATCACAACAGGTGCCCCTCCATGATTTGCATGTTCATATCGATATCAACTTTCGCTTTTCGGCCAAGCACTGTTGTGTAGTCAATGGCTTTGATCTGGCCTGTACCCGGGCGTTTGACCCAGATATTTCCCCTGGTAAACTCATCCCCCGCAGCAATATCCCTGATGGAAACAACGCAGGCATAGGCAAAATCGATTGTGGGCTGTTCTTCGGGAAGTATATCCTTCGAACCGCCGAGTGAGGCATGAATCGCATTCGCCCCATCGATAAGTTCACGCAATTGTGCAGGATCTATGGATAATGACACATCAGGACCGGGCCATGTCTTGTCGGAAGTAAAGTGCTTTTCCAGGATGCAGGCACCGAGAGCGACTGCACCAAAGCATGTGTAATTCCCCATTGAATGATCGCTCAGACCTATCACTGCATCTGGAAAAGATTCTTGCAGCTCTGTTAAAGCGCCAAGCCGAACTTTATCATAAGGTGTGGGATATATAGACGTGCAATGCATGATAGCGTACGGCACATTCAATTTTCTGAAAATATCAACCACCCTGCCGACCGAGGCAATATCATTCATACCTGTGCTTAAAATTACAGGCTTGCCAAAGCGGGCGATATGCTCGACCAGCGGATAGTTGTTGCATTCGCCGGAACCGATTTTGAAGGCGTGCACGCCCATTTTTTGAAGCCTGTCCGCTGCGGCTCTTGAAAAAGGCGTTGACAGATAAATCATTCCCTTAGATTCGACGTACTCCTTAAGCTGTGCATCTTCCCGCTCGCTTAGCTTGCATCTATCCATGATGTCCCAAATGGACTCCTTGGCATTGCCCGGAATGACATTGTTCGGAATCATTTCATCTTCGATTACATGGCACTGAAACTTGACACATTCGCAGCCAGCCGCATATGCATCGTCAACCATTCGTATGGCTTTCTGCACATCACCTTCATGATTAATACCGATCTCGGCAATCACAAACGGTTGGTACGCCGGTCCAATTTTTCTGCCACGAATCTCTATCTCGTTCATATCTCAACCAACAGTCAGCGAATCACCATGCCAGGCTCCACTGAAACCCGCAACATATCCCTCGTCCACCATCATCTGTTTCGACGTCACCCCTTCCGCCGGCTCCCAGTTTTTGTCCTCAATAAACCATGGATTCATCTTAATAAACTCGTGGCCTATCTGGATTCCCGAACCATATATAGATAGAAATGGATGTCGATGGCAGGCGTGTTTCCTATAGCAGTCTCCACGATGCTCGATCTGTTTAATCCGTTTGGCAATGAATTGGTCGGGACTATATTCTCCATTAAGTCGTGCATCCATTTCTCTTGTGGCTTCGAGAATCTCCTGGGCCGAATTCTCATGGAGCTCGACTCCGGAATCGCGATACATTTGAGCTTCCTGAAAATCCGGCAATGGAGAAGTAACAACCTCACTGTATGACAGATAACGTTTTAGGACATGCGAATAATACTTCTTCATCAAATATATATCGCCTTCATTGCCCCAGCTCTCGGATTTGATCAATGAATTCACTATAAGGCCCGGCACAGGCAATGACATCTGCAAGCTCTGCGGTCCAGACGGTATCCCCAGATAAAATCTGCACGTCGCGATAAAACACAACTCGACAAAAGACGAATATAATTTGTGAAACGGCGCATCAATGACTCTCTCGGATAACTCCGGCAAAGGCTGCATGGTTTTATCGCCGATGCGAACTACGTAGTAACCTTTGCTCAGAAGGTATTCTATCGCCGGAACGTAGTTGTTTATATCGGCATTCCTGAAAGCATGAATCTCGTGAGTGTCCGCTTCACGAAGGTAGCCTTCTTCTCTGTTGTGAAGCGTAACAACCGGCGCATCCTGTGGAATGCCGAACATTGCCCGCATTCGTTTGATTCTATCGATATCCCCATTGCTGAGAGAATAGAAGAAGCTCGGCTTCTTGTGTTGAAACTTCCGCAAAAAATCAAACTGCTCGTCGAACGCGCCTCGGAAGAAATATATGTCGCCATCGATGTGCTTGACACCCTCTGTAGTCGACCATTGAAACTCTCCAGGCTGCTTCTGTACAACTCGTACGCCTTGCATAATAAAGTCGTAACAGGCCTTGTTGACCCTGTCATCAGGAGGCGGAGTAATTACAACAAAATCGTAGTCTGCATCATCGAACAGATTCCTCAGGAAAAACACTTCCTGGATCAGTTGCCCCAATCGATGAGGCTGCTGAAGATAATAGAATACTCGAGTTCGTTTTTCAGACATCACAAAACTCTTTATTTATAAGCCATATATCATAGCATGGCGACTATACACAAAGCACACATCACACGAAATTGACATGTTTCGGCGGATTCGCCAACTGCCACAGAAACTCATTAATCCTGTGAGTCCTGCAATTCGAATAACATTTGGAGTGCACATCGATTTGCTTGATACGCTCGACAACATCCCAATATCTGTCGCTCTGTATGATATCGGTGAATCGTTGTTTCGTCAGGTCGCCCATGCAGTACTCATCGGCTTTATAGCTAAAGAACATCCCGCACGGGAACAGTTTGCCATCGCCGCTTGAGTAAAGCAGGAAAGGGACACCCAGGCATTGATCGTATTGCCTCTCTCCGCAATTCGTGATCTTTCCCCACTTGATCGTGACATCGTATTGATCCGTAGCCTGACTCTCGGCATCCTTAAGGATATCAGTGAAGCCGCAATACTCGCCAAGCCTGTTGTAGTAGCCGATCTCATTATCCACCGTGTCACTGCAATGCTTTACAACAAGGTAGTCGACACCAAGCTCTCTCCCCAGCCGGGCCAGATCGACCACCTGATCCACGTTATTGGGTGTAAGCACCATTTGCATGCCGATAGTAATATCGAGATTCCTCTTTCGCTTTACGTCCACACAAAACCTGATCTTCTCAACAACCGTCTCAAAATCCTCAGTGCTGTGAATACGCTGATAAGCCTCATGCGACGCAGCACTGATATTGAAACGTATCCAGATCAGATGCTCCAGCGCCTCTTCCCCGTCCCGACCGGTATCAAACAACACCCCATTCGTAGCAAGCGACATATCGACACCAGCACAACTGCCCGCTACAATCGCTTCATAAACATGTGGATTTATCAAAGGCTCAGCCTCGCCAATAAGCCCCATTGAGGCCACGCCCGCCTCACCGGCGTCACGAACATACTCCAGCAACGGCTCTCTTGGGAAGTATATCTTCACGCCATCCTTATAAAGGTTGCCCTGGAGTGCTCCATAACAGTACTCGCAGCGTATGTTGCAGCCCTTGCTCAAACCGACATCGATATGAAGAGGTGCGATCTTCTCTCCACGCTGCCATGCCAGCACTCTATCCAGATGCCAGTAAAGTTTATGCCCTTCCATCAGGTACTTATCACTCATGTTATTAGTCTCCGTGATGTATTGCCTGGAGGTTTTTGCAGTACTCTCGAACCGCATCCTTCCACGGCCTCAGCGCCTCTATTTTTTGCGACGTTATCGGTGTGCATGTATTCTTAACACCGACATGGGGGAAATCCTTGTAAGAGGCCCGCTCCACCCTGGCATCCAACTCAAGGTTAGCAACAACCTCCTTCATAAGCTCGTATAATGATGCTTTGCCCTGATTCGCGACATGATATACACCCCAAGGCAGGCCGTTCAGAACGATACGCTTGACCTGCCTGGCAATGTCCATACTGTATGTAGGCGAAGAAATTATATCTTCTGAAATTCTTAAGGTTTCCAGACCCCCATCGATAAGTCCGAGCATCTTCTCGACAAACTGATTGTTTTTCGATTTGGGACCAAAAAGTATCGGAATCCGTATTATGTAGTATCTCTCAGCCAGTGATTGAACGACACAATCGCCTCCGTACTTCGTCACGCCGTACATGTTCAGCGGGCGCGGTGTATCGGCCTCTGTATAAAAGCCGCTCTCTCTGTCGCTGAAAACTGCATCTGTGCTGAAGTGAATCAGGATGAATCCTTTATCACGTGACAATTCGGCCAGCGTCCTGGGATATAGAATATTAAGCCTGAAAGCCTTCTCAGGCTCGGCTTCACATGGATCGATACCAAGAAATGCGACCGTGTTTATCACAATATCAGGCTGCACTTCTTCGATAAGTGTACCGACCTGATCAAAATCTGAAGCATCGAAATCACTGCTATTTCGACATACCAAGTCCGGACAATCGGAGAATGTTTCCCTCAGAGCGGTCCCCATTTTTCCGCTATGTCCAAGCAGTAATATTCGTTTATCTAAGATCATCAACTGATTCCCTATTGTTCAACAGAGCGTAATCCATCACGCCTCTGCGCCACACTCGCAAACAGCCCCTTGGCTGCCTCGTCCATATCCGCTTACTATACTCTCTATCGATGCAGCGATCCTCCCGCCGGATATCCCGAAATGCTCTCTCATCCCTTCACAAGTCTTAACTTCGTGAATGAATCCATTCGATATACCCAATGTGAAAAGTCGCCAGCCTGGCATCGCTTTCGCCCATTCACACATCAAGGCGCTTCCCAAACCGCAATTTACAAAATGCTCTTCAACCGACACGACATACTTTATATCAGAAAGCATCTCATCCAACTTATTGAAAGGCAGAGGCTGCACCATCGGCACTGAAATCAGTCGCGGAAATACTCCTCGTTCTTTGAGCAGTTCCCTGGCGTGTAGCACTTCAACGCCAATCGATCCATGAAAGACAATTGCGACATTCTCCCCTTCCTCAATCAGTTGAGGGCATGTCACATCAAAGCTATCTTCCTTATGAATGTCCGGCTCGCCGCGTTTGGCAAGCCTTACATAGACAGGAGACTCTGTATTCAGCGAATAATTAGCAGCGGCCTGTGCCTCTATCGGATCGATCGGCGAAAACACAGTCAAGTTAGGCAGCGTTCTGGCAATTCCAAGATCCTCCACCGAATAATGTGTCATACCCTGTGGAGCATACGTAACACCACTGCCGATCCCGACAAGAACCACCGGCGCCTTTTGATAGCATATATCGTTTCGCACCTGCTCGTAACATCGATACAACACAAACGGCACAATGTTATAGACGTAAACCTTAAAGCCGGCCATTCCAAGCCCTGCTGCAAAGCTCGCCATATTCTGCTCTGCCACCCCCATATTGAGGAACCTGTCCTGATGCTCCTCCTTGAAAGAATCGAAAACTCCCAGGCCTGCATCACCGCTCAGGATGAAAACATCATCACGGTCTTGACCTGCTTCGATTACAGTGTTAATGAATGTGTTTCTCATACTAATTCAGCCAGAGCCTTGTCACGGTGCTCTTGTGTAACAATGTAATAGTGCCATATCAACTGGTCTTCCATAAAGGAAACACCCTTGCCTTTGGTTGTGTGTGCAACAATCATCCTGGGCCTGGAACTACTATCTTCCCGCAACGCATCTCGGATTGCATTGTGGTCGTGCCCGTCAATATCGATAACATGCCAGCCAAAAGACATCCACTTGTCCACGACAGGCTCGAAGCTGCACAGATCACGGGCCCTGCCGTACCCTTGGAGATTATTGTAGTCCATGATTGCCGTAAAGTTGTCTAATCCGAGCTTCGACGCAAACAACGCCCCCTCCCATATCGATCCTTCCTGTGATTCCCCGTCTCCGATTATTGCGTATACTTTTCGATCAGTCTCTTTCTCCTTGAATCCATAGGCCATACCCAGGCCAACATTGAATCCATGGCCCAGCGATCCTGCTGAAACCTCTACCCCCCTTGCGGAAAACCTGTCGAGATGAGCCGGTAGTGTTCCATCATTTTGATAATACCCATCGAAAACCTCGCCGGCCATTATCCCCTTTTCCACCAAAGCAGCATAAAGAGCCAGTGCAGCATGTCCCTTGCTAAGAATGCAAATATCACGCTCTTCCCACGGCTCCAGCCGCAACTCGTCAAAATATAGAACCGTCAGCAAGTCTACGCATGACAGGACAGAACCAACATGAGGAGCCTTCGTCAGGCTTACCTGCTCGATGACTCTTCGTCTTATATTTTTCGCATGCTCGAGCGTATTCATTTTTATATTGATTCACTTGCGGATACTGATTCGACTGGCGTACCACCCTCTTCTTCTGTTTCGTTGTTCGAACCGCGTGGTTTGAATTGTTCAATCAGTTCATTCGCGTAATCAACGACTTGCCTCTTCTTCTCTTCGCCGTATGGGTGAGGAATTTCATAATACGGCGTTGGATTCTCCATGAACCTGGCCCAATGATCTTCCTTATAAATGCCCTCATCGAGTAACTGCTGATAGTAAGGAGTGTCAGGCTCAGGAAACAGAATATTGAAATATGGAAACTTTATGCCAAGCTCTCTTATCCGCCTGGGTAATCTCTCCCTGTACTGTTCGGTCTCCACGGGGCTGCCCAGAATGAAATATCCCAGCACATCAATACCGTTAGCGTTCATCGCCTCGCAGAAAAGCTCGACATCTCTGACTGTCTCGTTCTTATTAAAGAACCTCAAAATATCGTTATCGAGGGCTTCTATTCCAACGTGAATCCTCTTGAAGCCACTGTCGGCCAGTCTCCCGACCAGCGAGTAATCCATTTTGGTCTGCCCCCTGCCACTCCACTCGACATGGAAATCACGCTTCTCCATCTGATCCAGGATTTCTCGAACATGTCTCGCATTCACGTTGAAATTGTCGTCGAGAACATGGACGCTCCTACAGCCGATGCTGCAAAGGTGCTGCATCTCATCAACCACCGTCTCAGGCCGTTTGAGTTGCAGCTTCTTGGATTGCACATTACAAAAGTGGCAGCGATTCGGGCACCCAATGCTCGAAAACATCGGCAACCTATTCTCTGCTTTGAACAGCGTAAACGTCTTCGGGAAATAGTCGTTAATATCCAACAAGTCCCGTCTGGGAAACCTGATATCATTGATCGCAGTCCTGCAATTAATCACACCCTTAGGCCTGCTCTCGACAGCATCTGCAAATTCAAGATCGGCAAGCGGCCCGACAAACACCGCATTCGCACCACTTGTGAGTATTTTCTCTGCATGATGCGTCGCATGCGGCCCTCCGACAACCTTATAAGGAGAGGATGTCCGTTTGAGAACTTCATTGAGAGCATACACTCTGCGAGTTATCGCTGAAATCCCCAAAACATCAGGCTTTAACTCTTCTATCCGCTCGATTGTTTGCTCTATCGTCCAGCCGTAACTTGACGGATCCAATACCGTCACATCACTGCCAACCGGTAGATTGGAGGCAAGAGACAGTATCCCCAATGGCATATACCTATTCGCCCTTGTAGGATCGAAATACTTGGGCGTAGTCCAATTAACAAACTCGGCCTCTGTAGGAAGTGTGGTTAGTACTATCTTTTTCATCTATATAAAGTTCACATGCTCGACGGGACACCGAAGCTCCCAGAGATAACGATTGATTTCGTCCATCCGGCAATTGACCCTGCACTCCGAAATATCCATCTCGTTTTCAACCCATCGCAGGGAGTCCAGCCGTCGTTGCCCTTCCCATATCTCACGAAAAGTACTGTCGTAAACGTTACCATAGGAGAATCGCTCGTCGCCAAGGTACATGCTACAACCCCACACATTCCCTCCCGCATCTATATACGACCAGAAAGGCAAGGCCAGACACCGCTCGTAGTTCCGCTCGGCATCGTCCCATTTCTGCATGGCTCGAATCCGGAAAACAACGCTGAAATCATCCGACTCCATCCGCTTCAACTCTTCTGCGAGGTGCAGATATTCACTATACCTGATATTCTCGTATTTCTGCGTCAGACTCTGTGGGTGTTGGGAATATGGTTTAACAACCAGATAGTCGAGCCCTATATCACGAAGTTTTCGAGCCAGCTCAACAACCTCCTCATGATTCTCTGGCAAAAGAAGAATCTGCCCACCCAGAACACATTTATATCCACCTTTTTCTCGCAACCTTACCGCACAGACCATATTCTCAATAACCTTATCGAAATCGTCCTCCCTCGTGCGATGTATCTTAGCGTAGGTCTCTCGCGTGCCTGCGTTTATGCTCACTTTGATCCATTCGGTCCAGGGCAAAATCCGCTCGGCTCGCTCTGGCTTAAGCAGCACAGCGTTCGTGGTAATAGCTATACTGATGTCTGAATTGGCCGTATGATGCACAATCTCAGGCAAATCCTTGTGCAACAGTGGCTCGCCCTCTCCCGCATACATAATACTCTTGAGCCCAAGCTCACCAAGCTCAGATAGCGTCTCTTTGAACCTGCCTGTATTCAGATACCTGGCCTGGTATTCCATGAAATCAAGCGCACAGTAGACACAGCGATGATTGCACGCACCAGATGGACTGACCTCCATATACACTGGATAGATGACCTTGCCCTCAAGCCAGTCATTGACCCGGCCAACATGATAAATAAGTTTGTGACTGTCTATTTTGTATTTATCCACCGACATGATACTCACCAGAACATTCCCTTGCGTTCGTCCCCATCAGATGATTCCCACTTCTGAAGCAATACGCTAATCCCTTGCTATCCAGATAAGGCTCCGCTCGAATCAGGCGCCTGATATGAAGCTGTCTCCCCAATAGTCCCGGCCAGATTGGTAATCTTCTGTGCAAATTCGGCGGGATTAAGCTGACGTTTGTCTCCCAAAATACGCCTCGCAGCCAAGTAAACATCCTCATACGCCGGATCGCACACCCTCTCGCCCAACCTGCATACTGGTTGATGACACGGGACATGAGGGCAGCCACAATTGCCGGAGACAACAGCCACGCCCCGACCATATAAGTGTGTTTCGTATGATGTTGTCGATGTAAAGATACCAACCACTTTCTTCTTCATCGCAATGGCCAGATGCAGACCGAAGCTGTCGTTCGTTACCAATAATTTGCAACTGTTTATCCATTCAAAGTACTGCTCCATGTCGTCCAGACCCTGCTGCCAGGATACCGAGTAGTTCTTGCCCAGTTCCATATCCAGCATCTTCCATTTGTCCATGGACCAGCATTTCGAAGGCCATTTATTGCCAACCTGATAATTCAGGCCTATGTCGTATTTCTCCTCGCCGGCGGGCTCATAGCCAAAAACATACTCATCCCCGTCCCATTTAGCGCCGACCATCTCAAAAAGATGTTCCTGCCAGTAATGCTGGCTTTGTTTCTTTTTCAATCCATCATGGCAAACTGACAACGCATTTTGAGTCCCATCATAGGCCTCAGCATCGCCGGTTTTAACATCGAGCCTGAAGCCGTAACGACGCCATGCGGTAACCTGATCAGCAAGGGCGCACAATCCAGGGACTTTCTCAAGGTTGATCACTGCATCGAAATGCTCGGATTGCAACTGTAGAACGGACGTCAAATCATAGATCAGCACTCTGTCTATGTAGGGATTGTTCTTGAGAATGGGATAAGCCTTCTCATCAACAAGCCATGTAACATGATCGTCCTTATACAGGTTCAGAAGAACCGTACTTCTCAGTACATCACCATAGCTTGTGATGTCGCTAATCTCAGGATCGAGCGTTTCGGAGTAGCCGACCTTGATTATCAGTATTTTTTGCTTCCTGGAGTTCACGGATTGCCCCCCTATCGGGAAATCTGATGTCAACTGATGTGTAGCCGTATATCTGGTGATGGTTAGTCTTTACCTTCACATCACACTCGCTGCAAAGGCCATAATTGTCGCAAATTAGATGGCCGCGGGGAAACTCAAGGCTCTCATCTGTAATATTGCCTAATGCAAGAGCCCTTCGGCCAAAATACAAATCCGAATGACACCGATAAACCGTCCCATCCGGCCCAATCGGAACCACTGTATTCCTGCATAGCACCCTTACCCCTTTCCGCTGGCCCAAAACTGCGTCTTCATAGAGAAAAGTGCCATAGATTTTACCGTCCCACAGCCCAAGAAATTCCTTCTTCCTCAACTCTACGCCATGCTCATCAGCAAACCTTTTGACTTCCTGGTATTCTTCTTGCTCATAAGCTGGGTGATCCAGGTAATATAGGCCAATACTGACAATATCGTTGAGCTCTGCAAGCCTCCGTATAAGCTCTTTATAGTCGTTCTGGCCTTTGTGATAGCTGACACGGATCGTCGGATACGGCGTCTCTCTTTTGTTCCAGTCCAATGTCTTCAGCCGCAAAAAACGTTCTCTATCGAGCAATGGGGGTAAAGCTGTCAGAATATCAACTTTATGCCGCACATTCTCCAGGATTTCCCAGATGCCCTTATACAGGAAGGGTTCACCACCCTGAAGTGTTACAGGAATCCCCTCTGGAAGCTCCAGCCTGTTAAGCCCTTCAATCCACTGACTGGGGATCAACTGCCTCAACCGCTCTGCCCGATATGATGCCCCATGATGCCCGGTAATGCAATATGGGCACGACAGATGACAAACATTGGTTAAATACACGCCAACGTAGTCATAATCACCGGGAAGTCTAATCATGTGCTTTCGCATCTTTCTACACTCGCCTGTGGCTGGTTCTACCTGGACTCCGTCCCCGTCGGGTGCACAAAAATCCTGTGAGCCCGCCAGTTATATGCGGTCATTTAAGGCGGAATGCCCATGTTGCCACAAAGCGTGGGAATCTCGACATGAGCCACCCTATCGATAGACAGCAATAGCCATGCCCAGACGACTAACTCAACCACAGAAAAACGCATAAAAAACTCCCACAAAAGGACTTAAGTAAAAAGATTCCTGGTGGATTATTTCCGATCGTAGCTGGACGGGGTGATTAGGGTGAATAATTCTCGTACAGTCCGGAAAAATCCGCCTTATTCAGAGCTGAGAATGGTTTCACACCGTGTCTATGCGCATAGTCGAAGGCCCTGGCAAGTCCAGAAAGGGCTTAAAATCCACTTGAAAGACGTGTCAGGCCTTATTTCGCTTGCAACACGTTTAGTGTGTGTACCTACTCCGGGCGCAGAAAACGACCTCTGCGCTATTAAAAACGTACATCCAAGGTTCTCACGAGTGCTTGAACGCTATTACTTGATCAGGTAAGGCTCCTCTGGCAACTCCCGAATCCAGATATTGCGGAAGCAGATCGGATTGCCATGATCCTGCAGTTGGATGTGCCCCTTTTCGTGGGCGCCTTCGTACCTTGCCTTCTGCTTGTGGAAGGTTGTGCCTTCGATTGGGAGATTATTGTGTACGCAGACGCCATTGTGATAAAGTGTAATCATGGCCTTGCGAATGCACTTTCCGCTCTCATCGAACAAAGGCTTCATAAAAGCAATATCGTACGTCTGCCATTGCCCCGCCGGTCGGCATGCATTAACCATTGGAGGATGCGAGCCATATATCGCACCAGCCTGGCCGTCTGCGTATGTAGAGTTGGTCTTGTAATCGTCGTCTGTATAAGAATCGAGCACCTGCACTTCATAACGGTCCATAAGAAAGACGCCGCTATTGCTTCGACTCTGCCCTTTTTTATTGGCTGGAATTCCCTCAGGAATCCGCCACTCTACGTGTAACTGACAGCTACCGAACTGATCACGCGTCTGTATGGAACCGCCTCGAACCCGCGCGTAACCCTCTTCTTCATTTATCTCCCATGTTGGAGCCTGGTTACCCTTCTGCCATTTATCAAGATTTTTACCATCGAACAGAACTATCGCATCTGAAGGCGGCTGGCCGAATTGCTGTGGAGGTGTAACAACAGGAGGCCTGGGACGATCTTCCTGATGAACGTTGTACTTGGTTACTTCCATTGCCGCAAATCCACTTACGGCTAAGATCATTGCTACTAACAGAACATGAAGAACCACGCGATTTGTTTTCAATCGTTTCATTTGCTACCCCTTTGTAATTTTTAGTACACCTTAATACATGTCCCTCCTCCGGAGAACCGCCCCCGGAGACTGTGACAAATTTGCGATGACCTGCCTGCGGCAAGCTGCGCAAAACGAAGTATTAAGTGTACCTAAATCGCAAAGCAGCGCCAATCACTCTGTTGGCGAAATCTTTTTTGGAATTACAGGAGGATCGATGGGCCAGAAGACAGTATCGCCATCACCCCACCATTTGTGCGTCTGGCCATTTTTGTCCACACTTGATTTGCCTCCATCATCTTTGAAGTCAGGGCCCACACTGTACAATGTATAACCATCTTCAATCTTTTTATACACCAGTGGCTTGTCGCTGAATGGATCCAATGGCAACTTACACAGGTAACCATCACTGATCAACTCTTCGGCTGAGGTGGGATAATCACCCTTATCTAAATAACACCGTTCGAGTGCCAAAATCATTTGCGTCGCCTCGTAGGTGGCTTTGCCACGAAATGATATTGCACCCAATCGAGCTGTTGGCGGCATCATTGCGTGTATCAGGAAATAGCGATATTGTGGCAGTTTAGAGAGTTTTTGTTCAATATCCAATTGCTGCGTATGGACAGAATAGGGAGTCATCCTCATTATACGGACCGCATCTTCGAAAATCTTATTGTACCTGGCAACAGTATCGTCTCTGCGGGCATGCACTATGCTTGCTGCTGTATACAAAGGAACCATTATGGGCTTCTCATCATCCAATATATAATTCACAAAATTTCTTATATTCGGCTTTACTAAATAATCCGCTGCATCGGTCAAACCAGGCCATAAACCAGGCACAAGATGACCACCACCAGGGCCGCTATCAGTAAATACATTCTGGACAACATCAAGAAATAAAAGTCGATCGAATTCCATATCCATCAGAGGAAAACCATCCGCATGAATTTTGGAGACTTCTTGTTGCAGGCTGTTCAATTGCTCTGAGGACATTTTGCCCGATGCTACAAAATCGGTTATTTGCCACTCCGCCGCAGATTCTATCGCTCTGGCCACCAGTTGCTCGACAATCCAACGGTGTCCCTGCCAATGTCCGGCCGTGCGAGCAACCGCCAGACAATCCTCAATGGCTTTTTCCACTTTTCCCCCTTGCATGGCCCGTCGAGCACGCCAGATACCCAATCTGCCCAGAGTCTTGATATCGCTTAAGTGAGGAATGCTTACATTCATAAGAAATCTATCATGAGGAGCATGACTTGGCCTAAATTCATATTCTCGATAGCAGTATTGTCTGGAACTGCCTTCCACAAATTCTCGCCAGGCTTCGGTATTCTCATTAATCCACTTTTCGACAAGGTACTGTTCCGATACATCCAGGTTACGGAAATTTCCGCGCGCTTCTCTCATGCTTTTTTGAAGCTGCTCCGAAGGCTCGATAAGCATTTGAGCCGCCTTTTCATAATGAGGCCAGGCGTTGTCCTGCGTAAGAACTTCCGGCCTGGACATCTGATTGATCCTGACAAGATAATCGACCCGGGCATGTGGCTCACCCGACACGAACCAGAATGTGTAGACAACAAGCATCAGTAGCAGCAAGCCCACACATTGCAGGCTGCGCACTATCGCTTTCGCCCACAGCGGACGACATCGTTTCTTGGCGCGGCGCAGCAGGATCGCCAATTGCTTGACGTCCCCGAATTCCTCTATTAGCTTCTCAATCCGTCGGTCCCGCTCTTTTTTGTCAGAGATATCCTTAATTTCATCTTCGAAATGGCTCGCCAACTCCTCTTGCACATCAAGACGCACTCTTCGTCTATACTTCATGCGATTTATTATGCTTTTTATGTAATCGGCTGCAATTGAAGGGAGTTGCTGTAAATCTTTCTTATCGTCTGTTTTAGCCATAAGAACCTCTACCTCTTGTCATTATGAATAATGACATTCACTTGGGGAATCGAGTCCGATCAGGCTGTGGCAACTGTAGCGAAACCTTCGCCGAACAGGAGCTTGAGGCCTGTTGTCATTTCTTTGAGCTGCTGCTTTTGGGCTGCGAGCTGGGCCTTGCCTTTGCTTGTAATCGAGTAGTAACGGCGTTTTCGGCCCGATTCGGCGCTTTCCCATTTGCCTTTGATCAGTTTCTTGGCTTCGAGGTTGTACAGCAATGGGTATAAAGTTCCCTTGCCAAGGGTAAGAATTTCGCCGCTGCGTTTTTCGATTGCCTGGCTTAGCTCGTAGCCGTACATTTGCCCTGCTGAGAGAATTTCAAGAACGACGGCCGGGGCTATTCCCTTTAATAGCTGACTTTCAAATTTCATCTGTTTGCCCTTTTAATCAAATGCCTCATATTTCAATCATGGCCCACTATTAACAGCCTTGCCACAGACTAATTTATATACTGCCGCATGTATTGCTTCGCATAGTATGCTATACATACTATGTTATGTCAAGCATATATGTTCGCATTTTTTTATTTTTTTCATTTCACATAGAAATTTTTATCGAAGTGGAAATATCAAACATGAGGATGATCTTGCGGACGTCTCGTCTTGAAGTGCAAGTACGCTTGAAGGAACACAAGAACAGAAGATTCGGCCAATGAGCAACCCAATTGAAATGAACCTCAACCGAAGGTATCGGTATGGCCACAGGGATGTGGACAGTAGAAAACTAACGAGCGATCTTTATGCCCAGAAGGACTCGTCCAGCAAAACAGGATAGTCCCACCACAAGCGACGGGCAATATCCATAGAAAACATATCAGCGCCAGGCGATCTCTCAGACTTCGCCTGCGGCCCAATCACCTTTTTGGCAAGCCTGAGCAATTGCGACCTGATCTTCAACTTCGAAGCTTTCGCCGCAACGAGGCTGATTTCAAACTGAACCTTGTTGTCCCGCATAACGAGATTGATTGTTCCACCTGCTTCCAGGAAATGAGCCATATCCCCAACGATAAGAATGCTGCATTTCTTGAGCGATTCGATAAGTCGCTTCGCATTTGGCGACTCAGAGCTGCATATAAACAACATGTGGCACTCGCCAAGCTCTTTCAGGTGCTTTTGTACAGCTTCATCGCCACCTTGCCTCTCGATCTCATCGAGGTTCTCGAATCGTCTGACCAGGACTCTTCTGCCCTTGACCGCCTTACCCTTGACAGCCGAAAATGCGTTACCGAAAGAATCTTTACCGATGATGCCTATAACCAATGGATTATTGCGATCACCCATTTTTTCTTCCGGCCAATCCACAAAGCCAAGGAAGTTGAATAGAAAAGCCGCTTTGATTCGATATTCCTTGCTGGGCGTGTCTTCCCCACGAGCCTGCGGCACAAATACCGGCAGAAGCACCAACACCATCCAAAATATCAGAATGTCACTTTTTCTGCCCATGATTCTTCAGTCATCTCTGTATTCGGTATCGCGTTTGGAAATATCCATCATCAGAACTTCCATAGCAGGCTGAAGAAAAACGTTCTGCCTGGAACTTCATGGCCTGTATATTTAATGCTCTCCCTTACTGGTTCATGAACCTTGCATAACAAATCACTAACACCGATCATAAATTCTCCCCTGTCTTTGCTGAACGATTTAGCGAGTGTTAGATCCAGTCTATTCGAAGCCCCGACATCATTATTGCCGATAACCGGATTCCCCCTGGTCGTGTCAGAGTACACATAATTGGTTTTGAACACCCAGCCTTCTTTCAGAGCAAGGCGATATTGTATGCCGCTCTTGTGCTTGGCCGGCATGAATGCCGCAAAATCCTGACTGTTTCGATCAGGCTTGAACTCATTGTAGGAGTACCATGCCGACAACCTGCCCCATTCTTTGTCGATGGCCAGCTCCAAATCGCCCCCCCAGGAGTCGGCGCCGTCTATATTGTCGGCGGTACCTAAAATCTGGTTGTAGCCATTGGTGCTCGTTCGATATCCGATCAGCTTGTCAAACTGCTGGTAAAAGCTGTTGGCTTGAATCGTCAGCCCATTGGGCAGCTTGCCCGTATAGCCTGCTTCTAAACAGAACGTCTCTTCGTTATCAATATCCGCTGGAGCTGTTACGTTAACAAGATAGAGACCGCCATAGCCCATTGGTATAATCGTGCTGGAAGCCCTGCGAATCTCAGGCAAAGGTGCGCTGAATGCCTTGGCCGTACTGAACCTGAGAATATGGTTCTTGTCCTGATCCAGAGCGTAAAGCGCCGTGAATCGGCCCGACCAGTCCGTCGAAGTTTCGGAATACCGGTCGCCGCGAATCTGGCTTTCAAGGGTCCAGCGGTCGTTAAGCTCCCATCTGTCGATGGCAAACAGGCCAAAGTTGTATTCATTAAGCGGCTCACCCCTGAATTGAGCCTGTTGTGCAGAATCATAGTCGGCATTGAGCCTGTCCCATCTGAAGCTCGCTCCAATGCTTGATTGATGCCCATTCTTTTTAGCAAAATTGTACTGCCCCTCGAACTCGTTTTGCTGGGTGGACATGATCGCAGCCATGGGCCAGTTAGCGTTCCAATACTTACCTGACCATTGAAGGTATCCGCTGTCGCCGTTGTTGAACTCATGGTCAAGCTTTGTGTAGGTGCGAATATGATCTTCCCGGATATTATCATCCGGATTGTATCCACCAAGTTCGAAACCTCCCCCATTGATGTGCGTATGCCCGATCCCAAATGACAGCCTGGTCATATCCGAGATCGCATAATAAGTCTCGGTGTCGATTCGCCTGTTTCGAGAAAAGTCGCGAGCCTGGTAAGAGTTAAATCCTATCATATTATTCAACCCGGGACTGAACGATCTGTAATCGGCCCCACCGCTGATAACATCCTCGGAGCTTTTCACATCCTCGTAGCCCGCTGATATTTTCCAGCTCCACTTATCCTGCTTCTCGGCCCAACGCACAT
>CAZYMD010000001.1:0-58908 GCA_964649005.1 uncultured Pirellulales bacterium | reverse complement strand
CCCACAGTTTTAATCCGTGGTTGTTGAGTGATTGACTGTCGAGTTAGTTGGTAGCTGCACCGAACACTGGTATGTTGAGGTATTTGACTGGAATGCTTGCCCAAAGTTCTGCAACCTTCAAAGATGCCGCACTGGTCGTGATGGTGACTGTATTGTGTCTCGTACCTTTTGCAGGCAAGGCATTCCATAATGATGATGTGCCGTATTTGTGGTGCGCAAGGCAGATCCAAGAGAGTCCGGGGGATTTCTATGGGTTCTTTGCGAACTGGAGCGGCCACGCAGTGCCGATGTACACCATCAATTATAATCCGCCACTTGTGCCTTATTACATAGCAGTAGCGGCCTGGTTGTTTGGGTGGTCTGAGATTATGCTGCACATCGTATTTCTGGCGCCGGCGGCTTCCTTGGCCGTTGGTATGTATTATCTGTCTCGTTATTTCTGCTCGCGTCCACTTATTGCAACCTTGTTGGGAATCCTATCACCTGTATTTCTTGTATCGAGCACAAGCGTAATGCTGGATATCCCAATGTTAGCCCTGTATGTTTGGGCTATCGTCCTGTGGTTACGTGGGATAGAAAATGACCGGTTGCTCCATCTATTTTTGGCGGCCATTCTCATTTCTTTGTCTGCACTTGCCAAGTACTATGGGATAACTGCCGTACTATTGTTAGCTGCTTATTCGATTCTTAGGAAAAAAAAACTTGGGATGTGGACAGTTATCCTTGGTATCCCGGTAGTAATACTTATCGGATATGAAGTCTTGTGCCATCAACTCTACGGGATTGGTCTGCTTGAAAATACCGCATCATTTACCATGGAACACAGTGGTTCAGGTGTATCTCTGTTGGTTCACAAGCCATTAGTGGGTTTGTCATTTACTGGGGGATGTTTACTTAGCGTAATCTTTTATTCACATCTAATCTGGGATAGGCGGACCATTGTCTTGGGATGCCTGATTGCAGTTTTTGTTTCGTTGCTGTTAGGTATCAAAGCTATAGGGGGCTTGTTGATGTTGGACAAACAGAGTATGTCTTGGCATCTTAGCATTCAATGTGCTGTATATATTATAGTTGGCATAGAAGTGCTCTGTTTGGTGGTGCTTGATCTTTGGAAACAAAAAAACGCCTTATCCTTTTTGCTCTTTCTATGGGTGCTGGGTACTTTTATATTTTCTGGCTTTGTGAACTGGACCACAAATGCGAGAACGATTCTTCCGATGGTTCCGGCAGTGGGAATTCTTGTGGCTCGCAGGCTCGATAAAATGCTTGGGGCATGTCACCAAAAGAAAGGCCTTTCAAATATATCTCCTTTAATTCCGGCTGCGATCATAGCGATGCTGGTTGTGTGGGCGGACACTACATATGCGAACTGTCAGCGTTCAGCCGCTCGATTGATTCACAACCAGTATGGCCGATACGCAAAGAGAATGTGGTTCGAGGGTCATTCGGGTTTTCAGTATTATATGGAATTGCACGGTGCTGTGGCTCTTGATTACGTTAATTCAACTATCGAACAAGGTGATATTGTCGCAATTCCGTTGTTTAATACATGTCTGAGGAAGTTGCCTATGGCCAATTTCAATGTGCTCCAAGAACTTCAATTAAGCCCATTTCGTTGGCTTGCCACAATGTCTCCCAATCTTGGGGCGGGGTATGGCGGTGACACGATAGGTCCCATGCCTTTTTCCTTTGGGAGAGTGCCGCCGGAGAAATACCTTGTCCTGATCGCCACAGAATCGACACCACCGTTGGCCCATAATGTGGCTAATGAACAATAGCTTCGCCTTTGTTATGTGGCCTGTAATTATCGCCAGCGATATAGGAAGTCATACAAACTTTATGCTATTTATGGCCCGTATACCATCGTTCGGGTACATCGTCCCCGGTAGTTTCTTCAAGCGACGAAACATGTGCATCCAGCCAAAGCATATTGGCTCTTCCGCCTGTTTTGAAAGGCTGACGTGACCTGATATTGTGTCTGAAGATGCCGGGATAAAAATCGGAACGACCGCCGCCTTCACGGTAGTGTGTAAGGTTCATTGTGCCGGGGCCGTCGTTGTGGAACATATCGTAACTGCCCTGTTCTATTTTCGGTTCGATGTGATCGTGAGACACAATGAACTCGGCGTGATGTTTTATGTCGGTGACCTTTTTATTGTTTGCATTGCTATTTAGACAGAATGCAGAAGTCTTGATTGCTTCGGGGTCCTGGGTATATATCAATTCCGCGACTTTCCCAAAGCTCGGACAGCCAAAGGCTTTCGGATTCTTTATGTAGTCTATGTATGCTACTCCCCAATAGGCGTCGCCATCATCCGTACCTCTGAACGGTCCACTGTTGCCATTTTTATACCATAGGAATCGATTTGTGGTTGAACAGTCCGCAGTTCTATAGTCATTGTCCTGCAAATACATGGTTAGTGCGAGTCCTACGCTTTTAAGGTGAGTTCTGCAGACCGTCTCTCTGGCGCGTTCTTTTGCCTTGCTAAGGGCCGGCATCAAAACACCCATAAGGATTGCTATGATGGCGATAACAACAAGAAGTTCAATTAACGTGAATCCTTTTTTGATGTGTCTGTTGAGTCTTGCTTCGAAATCTGTCATTGACCTACCCTTCACCGTCGTTATAGTGACCTCGTCGAAACGAGTAAATGCACCCACACACTCCAGACGTTCCAAGACCCCACGAAACCACCAGGAACCTCAAAACACTCATAATACCACATCTTTCCACAAATTGCAACCACAGAGAATTCAAAATAATAGATTTCATTTTTTCGGCTTTGGCGGATGAACAGCCCGTTGGTTCGATATCTGACCTTGATCCCAGGGTCATATATACGTTTTGGAAAAGGCCGTCACATTAAATGCACGGATTAGGTATGCTTGTAGATGTTGGCTTTGTGTATCTATCTCTACCGCCAGCCTGTTGACTTACGCTTTCGTACTCTATTTTTTTAGGCTTTAGCTATCGCGTTTGTAGTCTGAACGACCTGAATCTTAAGGAATAACCTGTCTGTACGGTTTAGCCCATTGCCGATATAGTCATCAGCCAACGGGATATGGTTCTCTCGAAGCAAATATGCGCCGGGGGGCGTAGCTACGAGGGATCTGATATCTCCAAGTGCTTTATTGGCGTGTGAATGCCATTGACTGTCTCGCCGAGGATTTTGACGAGTACTGGAGGCAAGCCGACGTACATCGTTGTGCAGGCGTATCTTAGTCGGTATTTGGCTTGCCTCCTGCTATCATACCCATATACCACTGGGCAACCTTCCAATGGAGGAGGGTTACCTTTGTCCGGTATATAGACGTGATGTTCTATACGATCGGTCCCATATCTGTGAAATCCCACCTTCCCGGCAGACTATTGCGGGGCCGTGCAATGTCAGCTTATCAGTCAAAGTCACAAGGATGAATTGCCTATTCGGGTCGCCCCTGATACAATTAAGGCTCGAATGTTGTATGTAGTGCTGAACTCTTATGATTCTTATCGCAAGGGATTGCGCGTATGGATCTGAAACATCCATGTGAAACAAATGCAGAATCTCCCGTAAGCCGGTGCGTATGCGGAGAAAGTGCTGCCTTTGTTGGTCTCTTGCTTCCCCTTGGCTTTGTTCTTGCCTTTGGTGTTCTGCTCTTTTTGTCTTTGGTGAGTACATCAATATCTTCAGCCATTGAAGCGGACAGGCTCATGTTGCTTCTGGTGGCGCTGTCGCCTATAGGCTATATCGTCGGAGCTATACTTTCGATTGTAGCTCTGCTTAAATTTGATATGAGAGTAACCGCCTGCACGGCAGTAGTAGTTAATCTGAGTATGCTGGCTTTCCTTGTATACTTCGCGCAATCGTTTCTCGTTGAATTTCGCATAGTTGGCTGGCTGTAGCATGATCGCAAAGAAAACAGGGAACACCAGAGACTTGGCCTTCACATGTTATGTGCTTACGGCATTCTTTGCGGTAATATCAGTCCTGGTCGCATACTATATGATCCTCTTGTGGGGACAGGGTAATTTTCGTGAAGTTGTTCCACAGAAAGTGTACCGCTCCGGCCAGTGTTCCGCCTCAAAGCTACGCAATATGATCGAGCGACATCACATCAGAACAGTTATCAACCTGCGGGGTTATCACGGCGGGGAGGTCAGGGAAGCCGAGCAGAAACTTGTTGATGAACTGGGCGTTAAGTATGTCGAGCTTAACCTCAAGGCCAACGCGCCACTGCCGCCTGAACTGCTTGCAGAACTGATAGACAGCATTGAGGCTGCCCAAACACCATTGTTGGTGCACTGCAGGCATGGCATTGATCGTGCCGGGACCGCCAGTGCCTTGGCTGCGATGGCCCTCGGAAACATGGATTTCGATAAGGCCAGGTGGCAGGCTTATGTGCCTGTCGGACCCTGGAAGAGACAACGAAAAGGCAACTATGCCCATGTCAGCGACGTGCTTGCCCACTACGAGCAGTTCTGCCTGCGCAACGGCCAACCCACCGGTGGCTGGAGCCAGTTCAAAGACTGGGTGGAAAAGCTCGAATAGTCTCTCAGGATGAGCTATGGTCTTGCGTAAAGCTGTGCAATCCTTCCCGGAAGTTGTGCGCCTCTCTGGACTTGGAAATTGACAGAATGGGGCGTATTTTGGTAAGCTTTGTAATAGGCTGGCAGAACACCGCCGGATTGTGGCCGTATAAACAGCAATCGAAAGGAGCAACGACATGACGGATAAAGTGGATCGCCGGAAGTTTATCAAGAATTCCGTGTTAGGCACGGCGGGCGCGGCGCTGGGCCTTAGCAGTTTTGAAGAGCAGAACCTTAAGGCGGCGATGGCTGGTGAGTCGGTCCGGAAAAAGCCCAATGCAGCAAATACGACGGGCGAAATGCAGTATGGCAAGATCAAGAACCTGAAGATCAGCCGGATGTTCTGTGGGGGCAATCTCATTGGCGGCTGGGCGCACAGCAGGGACCTGATTTACGTCTCTTCACTGGTAAAACAGTACCACACCGATGAGAAGATATTCGATACATTCGAGTTGGCTGAAGAGATGGGAATCAATACGGTTCTGACAAATCCTGTGTCCGACAAGGTAATCAATCGGTATTGGAACGAGCGTGGCGGTGAGATTCAGTGGATATCCGACTGTGCATCCGGCGGATTAAAAGAGGGCATCAAACGTTCGGTTGATAGCGGAGCACACGCCGTATACTTACAGGGGGGAATTGCAGACCAGGCTGTACGCGATGGAAAAACAGATATGCTGGGCGAAGCCCTTGAGTACATAAAGGAGCTTGGTGTTCCGGGTGGTTTGGGAGCACACGAATTGGAAACAGTAAAAGCTTGTGTCAAGGCCGGCTTTGAGCCCGACTATTGGGTCAAAACAATACATCCGGAGAATTACTGGTCCGCCACTCCAAAAGAAAATCGCAAAGAGTTCGACGTCATCGGCCAGCAGACCAACGACCATGATGGGTATCATGACAATATGTATTGCCGGAATCCCAAAGAGACTATCGAGTATATGAAGGGGCTCAAGCAGCCCTGGATTGCGTTCAAGATATTGGCTGCAGGAGCGGTTCATCCCCGTGAGGGTTTCAAGTATGCCTTCGAAGCCGGCGCTGATTTCATTTGTGTTGGAATGTTTGATTTCCAGGTTCGAGAAAACGCAATGATCGCGCAGAAGACCCTTGCCGGAAAGATCGACAGAGTACGGCCCTGGTGCGCGTGACAAATCCACATCTAAATCGTTAGGATCACAGCATGTCTGAAGATATGAGCCGTCGTCGGTTTGTCCAGAAATCTCTTTTGACATCGAGCGGTATTGCTGCAGCTTTGAGCCTGGAAGAAAAGGCTTTGCTGGCCCAGAACGCCAAGCCGGCAGAAAAAAAGACAGACACAGGGACAAACCTTCCTTCTGGTAAGATCAAAGAGCTTAACATCAGCAGGCTTATATGCGGCGGCAACCTCATTAGCGGTTTCGCGCACAGTCGCGACCTGATATATGTCTCCGGATTGCTCAAGCAGTACTTCACGGATGAGAAGATATTCGAGACGCTCGAATTGTGCGAGGAAAATGGAATCAATACGGCCATACTTCGCTGCGACGATAAGACAATCGATATCCTTGACAAATACTGGAACCAGCGGGGCGGCGCGATACAGTGGATCGCTCAGACATACATCACCGAAAATGATGTCACGAGCAACATCCGGAAAGCCATTGATGGCGGGGCGGTCGCAGCCTATACGCACGGCGGGATCGGCGACGGGATGGTAAAAGATGGCAAGGTTGAAACAATCGGCAAGGCTATTGATTTTATCAAGCAGAACGGTTTGCCAGCAGGCGTTGCCGGTCATTCTCTGCGTGTGGCGATGGCCTGCGAACAGCAGAACATCGGCGCAGATTTTTATATGAAGACTTTGCACAGCGACGATTACTGGTCCGCCACACCAAAAAAGAATCGCAGTCCCTGGCCCGCCGATGGTCCCAATAACACCGACCACGATGCCACTCACGACAACATCTGGGTGACCGATCCGGAGGCGACAGCCAGGTTTATGCAGAAAGTGGAAAAACCATGGATTGCATATAAGACTCTCGCAGCCGGGGCGATTCACCCTCGTGATGGCTTCAAATATTGTTTCGAAAAAGGGGCGGACTTTCTTTGCGTGGGCATGTTCGATTTTCAGATCGTCGAAGATGCATTGATTGCAAAGAATGTACTGTCGGGACAACTGGCTCGCCAACGTCCCTGGCGAGCGTAACGAAACGAAAAACGCAGGAGGATTCATTAATGTCCAAAGAGATAGATCGCCGTACGTTCTTGAGCAAATCGCTTATGGCTTCCGCTGCTGTCACCTCAGCCATGAGCCTGGAAGAGCAAGCTTTATTGGCGCAGAGTCAAAAACCGGCCAAGCCGCCTGCCGAGTCTGTCAAGGGACTGCCGGCCGGCAAAATCGGTGATGTGACCATAAGCAGGATCATTTGCGGTGGCAACCTTATCGGTGGCTACGCACATAGCCGCGATCTTATCTATGCATCCTCTCTCTTGAAACACTATTTCACAGACGACAAAATCTTCGATACACTGGAACTCTGCGAAGAGAACGGAGTTAATACAATTGTAGTTGGCACAGGCTCTGTACCTGTGTTGAAGAAATACTGGGATGAACGGGGCGGTGAAATCCAATGGATAGCCCAGTGTGTCCCCAGTGATGATGACTTGACAGGGGATATCAAGAAGGCCATTGATAGTGGCGCTACTGGTGTGCTTCTTATAGGTAACGTTGGCGACGAATGGTCGCGAAGCGGTAAGGTGGATCTGATCGGTAAGTTTGTCGACTTCGTCAAGAGCAATGGCGTGATTGCTGGTGTTGGTGGGCACAATCTGGGCACGCCGATGGAATGCGAAAAGGCCGGCATTGATGCCGACTTCTACATGAAAACGCATCACAGCACCAACTACTGGTCCACTCGCAAGCCTGACCAGACCAAGGATGTTATCGACAACTATGGTGAAGATAACTACTGGGACAAGCATCCCGAGCAGACGGTTGAATTCATGAAGACGGTCAAGAAGCCCTGGATTGCATACAAGGTGCTCGCTGCAGGGGCTATCCATCCTCGCGATGGTTTCAAGTTTGCATTTCAGAACGGTGCTGATTTCTGCTGCGTCGGTATGTTCGATTTTCAGGTCATCGAAGATGTACTTATCGCCAAGAACACACTGGCAGGCAGTTTGAACCGTCAACGCCCATGGATGGCCTGAGGTTGAGGCATATTGCCTTCACTTTAGAGTTATGAAGAAACCGGCGAGAGCCTGGAGAGTCTTACCCATGACATGGTACAGCCTGCCTGGACGTCGCAAGAAATGTTGTTGCTTTCGTTTTTTAATCCTCATTGCTCTGTTGGCGATAATTCTGCTTGTATCGGGGTGTCTGAACTTATTGCGGCCATCAGTATCGGCCAAGCCGGGTGAGATCGAGCAGTGGGTAGAATATCTTGCCTCTGATGAGATGCAGGGGCGTGCGAACGGTAGCGAACAGATGAAGGAAGCCGCCGACTGGATCGCGCGTCGATTCGATCAGTTCGGGCTGCGTCCGGCGCCCGGGCAGGAATCCTACTTGCAGGAATACAGCCTGAGCCGTTGGGACGGCAATTCAGTCACCGAACGTAATGTTGTTGGGTATGTCGAAGGTGTGGTGCCGGAGCTGAAAAACGAATACATCATTGTCTCAGCCCATTTCGATCACCTGGGGGCGAACAAGCTTGTTAACGTAGACTCAATATACAACGGCGCCGACGACAATGCATCAGGGGTTGCTACTGTGCTGGGTATTGCCAGGGCGCTGAAACGAATGAGGGCGAAACCAGGCAGATCGATTGTATTCATTGCATACAGCGGGGAAGAGATAGGTATCCAGGGATCAAGGTACTACAGCCAACATCCACTATTTGCTCTCGAAAGTACGTGGCTGAATATTAATTTTGAGATGGTGGGCCAATGCAGGAACCTGGGGAAGATGAGATACTATATCACCGGGCCGAGTTATTCTAATATCGACGAGATCGTAGGGCAGTATAATTCCGCCGGGCAATGGCAGATTGCCGGTTCGGCCAAGAACGCTGAAAGATTGTTTCTCGCATCGGACAATAAGTCACTTGCCGTCGTCAAAAGGGAAAAAGGTATATCGTATGGTGTACCGGCACATACATTTTCGTTTTATGATGGAGAAGACCACCTCCACAGGCCTCATGATGAGGCCCAGTTTCTGGATTACGAGAACCTGGCGTCGTTCGTGAATTACATGGCGGGTCTGGTTCTGCGCCTGGCCGAACTGCAGGAGGATGTCGTCTGGACGGATGAGTACTACCGACGCATAGGCGAAGAGCCTCAGTAGATGGCTGCCCATCCACAACTTTCGGTTATACCTCTCTGATATTGATTCTGATTATGGTCTAAGCAGATCGAGGATCGTACGAAATTCGGTCGAGCCGGGGCGGACTTCAGCCCCCCAGAGAGCGGGATCGAAGGCGCCGGGGGTAACGCTGAAGTTGACGTGTCCGTCGCCAAACAGTGCGTTTAATCCTGTGGGCCGACTACCGGACACATGAGACAACTTGTCAAAGGTCCAGATGGCGTCCGTGACAACCGCCCTGTTGGTATCTACATCCATAAGCTTTTTGGCGACTGTCGGAAATCCGCTTGCATCTTTCTTTCTACTTTGCGGATAATAAGTATATCCGACTCGCACCCAGTTGTTGATGCCGTTCTCCGTGTTGTAATCCTGCGGAAGGCTTCCCCACGGAACAGGCCGCGAATAGGACTTGTACTTGAGCCAGTCGATCATGCAGGAAGGGCAATAGAAAATCTGCGGCATGGATATGATCCCTGTTTCATACAGCAAGCCCAGTTTCATCGGAGTTCGCCCTGTCGGGTGACTGGCATAATCCTTGTCCCCCCGGTAAGCAGTGTACGGGTGCTCGGGGTCGTCATTTTGCGGGAGCTTTCCATCGGCATCATCGGCGTACATGACAAGACCTACACCAATCGACTTGAGATTCCCCGAACATTTTGTACGCTTGGCCTGTTCTCTTGCCATGTCCAAGGACGGCATCAAAATAGCCATCAACACCGCTATGATCGCAATAACAACCAGCAATTCAATTAATGTAAAGCCTTTCTTCTTCATTTAACCTCCTTGCTCGCCACAGGGTCGTCCGAATGGACAACAAAAAATCCTGCTACCAAAGATGGCTCAATCCTTCTTACTTTACCTTGTTCGTGTATGCTGCCAGTAGAAAGCTTTGACTACGGGTTGTTGACAGTAACAGATATTTCCTCAATAACTTCGTAGCCTGCATCAGATACGGCCGTGGCCTTGAACGTGTACATTCCGTTAGGGAAGATCGGCTGGCTATCGGTGTCGACTGCCATCGTATTCCACATCATATTGAACTGTACATTCTCGTCATTTTCGCTGGCCACGAGGACACCTGAAATGTCGAATATCTCAAACCTGGCGCCGCCGGCGCCTTCCATGCCATCACCGTTATCGCTGCCCACGCTCGGATCGTAAGATTCTATAATGATCTCGATCTCAGCGGAGACAACAGCCCCATTGAGATAACTCGTGAATTCTACGGCGCAACAAGTTCACCGGCATCGTAGCGGAAATCACTAATCAGAGAAGCATCATCCAGCCACCCGGCCACAAAGAGCGCAAGGTCCAGGAAGTCTACTTTGCAGTCGTCATTAAAATCAAACTCCGGAGCAGTATATCCATCGGGACTGTTCTTGGCTGCCTCACAACTATCGTTGTAGACATTAATCTCGATGATGTCGCTATCTTCCTGCATCGTCGCGTCCCTGGCGTAAAGCTGCAGCATATACGTCCCGGTCTCGGTAAGCGTAGCTGTAGTAGCCGCCACGGCGGGGTTGGCGATGCCAACCGTAGCCTCAGCCGGGCTCAGCACCGACCACTGGATCACAGACACATCACCGGTGTCATCGGTCACGATCCCGTTCAAATCGACCGTAGTCGTGCCGTCTTCTTTGAGCCATGTTACGGTACTTTCGCCCGCATCAACCGCAGGCCCCGTTGTTTCCGTCTCAAAACGCCATATATCGCCCCATATAATCTTAGCCGGATCAGGCTCAAGCGGGCCGGAACTTCCGACGAGACCTTCATCCACGACCCACAGGTATAACTTGTCCTTCTGCAGGCCGCTGATGACCTTGGAAACGTTCGGGTCCACGTTCCCGTCGGCCGGATCAGTATCGGCGGCGATTGTGAACTGCTGAGTACCTGGCGCGTCCCAAGGATTCGTCGGAATGACCGGATTGGCCGCATCAAACGGCACGCTGATCCAAAGATAGTGTTCGACAATGTTCGGATTGGGCAAGTCGGGATTGTCCGGATCCAGACCCGCCTTCCAGCTTAGAATCGTATTGACGACAGAGACGCCAATCTCATTATCTTCGGGCTTCGGGGCGTGGGCCTGTTGCGGTTTATACGTTGCGTCTATGAAGGGACGTTGTTCCTCAACAGCGTGATCATGTGTGGAGAGATTGATCAAATTGGGGGAATTATGCAAAACAACTTGTACGATTCCGTCAGTATCGTTCTGTAGAGCTTCGAGCACATCGATGGTAAACGAGTCGCCGGCAAAACCATCGGTGAAATTCACCGTACTGAGGTAAGTGGTCTTTGCAGGATCAAGGAGACCAAGGTCGGCAGTATCGTTACCGGGCGCATTGTTCCAGGTAATGCTCCTATCGTCCCAGTCGATGTTATCGAGGCAATCGTCGTTTACATAGGAAACATCAAAACTTTGATCGCCATCCTTGCCCTCGTGTAGCGAGACCGTAAGCACGGCTGATTCGAGTTTGCCGACATCAAGATCTACGAGCTCGAATTTGACCCAGGCCTTGCCGCCGTTGCTGGAAGCTCTTATGCTCAGCTTGCTGCTGTCGTGCCTGTTCTCGTCAGCCTTGGTTGCACCTTCTGTCCTGCAGCTTTCGGTAGCCGCGATGATTATATCGGCAAATGCGGCAGTGGCGAAGACATTGCCCAGTATAATAACAACACACACTAATAATGCTGATCTTCTATACATCGTTATCCTCCTTCAACAAAGGTTAACCAGGATTTTGCATATACACTTCACTGAATTGCATATACAAATTTCAAGCCCTATCATACAGAGCTTTCATCTCAATCTCAAGGTATTCCAGCAGGCTCAACGCACTGTGCCGGAAGAGCCGCCAAAAAGTCGAGTATCTACATCAAGCACCCGTTTTTCCACCATCCTGGCACAAAGCCGCCCTGGCCTCCATTCCAGAATGCGCTTTTCAGCAGTTCCATAGTCACGTCTTATTCGTTATTCAAAGAGCAATCATTGTAATAAGGATTAATCTGGTCGGATCCAGTCCTGTGCTATATAGACGAAGTCATCAAGCAGGATTCTGTTGTCGCCATTTAGGTCATACTTCTTATCATATATGGCACTGCCTGCGGCACTTGGATAGTGTTCGGCGAACATTGCGAGATCATGAAAATCGACTCGATTATCACAGTTTAGGTCTGTCTCATAACGGATTGGCATCGTCTGTTGCAGTGGCAGCCAGTTGATATATTCTTCGATATTCAAATAGCCATCACCATCACGGTCGGTATTGGCGTCGGAGTTGTCGAAAGGATCGAGGCAATGTGCATTTTCCCAGTCATCAGGGATTCCATCATCATCGCTGTCGAGGGGAGGGGACGTTGACTTTAATATGGGCAGCCAGCAATAGTCGTCATCACCATCGGTGCACTCAACACAACCGCCTGCCAAACCGCCATTGGGACAAAGATCAAACTGTGAATCGATTATTCCATTTTCTCCGTCATCAAACGATCCGCCATAGCTGCCGCCGCCGATTTTGACTTCGTTTATTATCCTGCTGTCAATCGCATCCGGGTTTGGATACGAAGCACCAACGTCTGCGAGAACGTCCAAATAAGCCTGCTGGGCATCGGTAATCGTAACCGGTGCTGCTTCGAAGGGGCTGTAAACGCGCAAAGTAGTCTCGGTGGCATCGCCGCTGGCATGATACTGCACACCACCGTTCCAATTATTATTGGTGATAATAGAATTTCCGTAAACGTAATTTCCATCAACGTAGGCTTTGCTGTCAATGTCGGATGCCTGAAAGATGCGATATCGTTTGGACGACTGTGTGGCCGGGCCGTATTTGTAATAATTGTTGACGATGTTCATGTTCGAGCGTTCGCCACCGTAGGCGCTGTTAAATCCCCAGTTGTAGATGACGTTATTGCGGTGGTCGATCGAGCTGTCTGATGCGAAGCGTGGCGTGCGACTCGAATGGTGAGCGAGAAGATTGTGATGGAAGGATACGTTAGTACCCCCCCAGATACCTCCGTATCCATGATTGCCTTTGGAGTGGATGGAATTATAGAAACTTTCGGTGATCATACACCACTGGACCGTAATGTCGCGCCCGCGATAGAACGAAAGTGTTTCATCAATGCCCCAACTGATTGAGCAATGGTCGATGATAGAATTGTAATGGTCGTAGCCGTCGTTCAAGGCATCGACTTCTTTGCCTGCCAGATCGGTAGCGCGGAACCTCAGATAGCGGATGATCACATCATGCGTATCAATCGTTACCTGCTCACCGACCAGAGCTATACCGTCTCCGGGAGAGGTCTGCCCGGCAATTGTGACGAAGGGCTTGTCGATCTTCAGTCGGGACTTGAGCATGATATTGCCGCTTACTTCGAACACAATAATTCTTGGTCCGGCGGTGGCAACGGCTCGGCGCAGGCTACAGGGACCATCATCATATATATTTGTTACTTTGATGACCTGGCCACCACGGCCTCCAAGTGCAAACGCTCCTGCGCCTTCGGCGCCGGGGAAGGCAGGTAATAAGTTTTCAGCTACAGCAGACGCGGTAATAGTGAGACAGATTGCAGAACAGCATACAATCCATCCTGCTACGGATCTGATCAGAGAATCCATGCTTTGAATTTGAAACATATGTTGAGTGTTCTTACTCTTGATTGCCTGATAGTCAATTGTCATAGCCTCAGCAGATTGAGGATTGTTCGAAATCCGACCGAGTCATGGTGAACGGTGTCCTGACATGAAATCGGATCAAATGCTGCTTTACTGATACTGAGTATTACGTAGCCATCACCAAAGATGGTGTGTAATCCACTGTACCGACCGTCTACCTGGTGCTATAAGCTGTCGAAGTACCACTATAGGTCTTTGACGTCTGTCTTGTCACGATCAGCATCCTCATACTTTTTGGTGACAAGTAGAGGTCGGTCAGCGTTTTTTCAATTCTCAGTTTGCACACGTTTGCATTAGCTTTTTCTTCTTGCCACAATCAATCCGCCAAGCCCCAACAGAATAAGTGTCATCGGCTCTGGGACCATAGTGGCGTCAATGAAGGGACGCTGCGCTTCTTCAGGGTGATCGTGCGTTGAAAGATTGATGCTATTGGGAGAATTATGCAAAACAATTTGCACGATTCCGTCAGTATCGGTCTGTAGAGCTCCGAGTACATCAATGGCAAACGAGTCGCCGGCTAAACCATCAGTGAAATTAACGGTACTGAGGTAAGTAGTCTTTGCAGGATCGAGGAGACCAAGGTCGGCAGTATCGTTACCTGGCGCGTTGTTCCAAGTGATGCTTTTTTCGGCCCAGTCGATATTATCGAGGTAGTCGTTGTTTACGTAGGAGACGTCAAAGCTCTGGTCGCCACTCTTGCCCTCATGTAGCGAGACTGTAAGTATGGCGGATAAGAGATTGCCCACATCGAGATCACCAAGGTCGAATTTGATCCATGATTTGTTGCCATTGCTTGAAGCTCTTACGCTCAGCTTTTTGCTGTCGGACCTGTTGTCATCCGCCCTGCTCGCACCTTCGGTCCTGCAGCTTACAATAGGCGTGATGATTATGTCAGCAAATACACTACCGCCAAGAATGCACAACAATACTAATACGATCATTAATAGAAATGACTTCTTCTCCATCATACTCCTCCTTCATTTGACTTGAAAAAACTGTCATTCGACAGACATAGCAGCCAACCAGTCCGCCCAGTTCATCACATACTACAAATATACTTTTATCTTAGCAGGATTTCAAGTAAATAATATAACTCACGCCTACATAGCAAGTTACAAAAATATTTGCCACCTGCTAATTCTTATTACATAGTGATTTATGTGCTTGTCAAGCGGCCATCGTCCCGGGATGTTTTTTTATGGTTCCGATCCATTTCTGCACGAACGCCTCGCCTGCGGATCTATGTAATGCCAGCCTTGGAGATTGGCAGGGTATTCCTATCGTGAATGGCCGATTGCCTGGCATTCTCCGAGTGTTACGCTGAACTTGAATGCACTGAAGGCCGATCGGATTCTGCTGAGAGGCTTGATTTGGAGCAGTGTGGCGTGGCGGATGGTCTGCGAGCGTTTGCAGCTTTACTTGACGGAAGGGGGGATGATTGCTTATAGTGTGTTTTTCAATGGTTGCCGTTCCGAGTTTTACTATATTTGGAGTTAGTGTTAATGACAACAAAGAATCAATGTGACAGTTGCACCGGCCTGTGTTGCCGGTATTTTGCTCTTCCGATTGAGACGCCGGAGGATAAGGAAGACTACGACGATATCAGGTGGTATCTATGTCATGAGGATGTAACGGTCTTTGTTGAGGATGGTGATTGGTACCTCAACGTGAAGAACAAGTGCAGACATTTGTCAGGGCCGGACCACCGCTGTGATATATACAACAAGAGACCTCGCATTTGCAGGGGATATAAGCACTCCGACTGCGATTATACACAAGGTGAGTACGACTACGAATTGCACTTCACAGACGACAAGCAGATGGAAGAGTACATGAAGATCAAGTTCGACAACAATGTCATAGAGAAGCCGAAAGCGAAGAAGAGCAAAGGCAAGAAGAAAAGATGAAGATACCGCCGGTAAAAGGTACGCGAGACTTCTATCCGCAGGATATGATCCTGCGAAACTGGATAATTGACGGCTGGAAGCAGGTGTCGCTCCGCAATGGTTTTGAGGAGTATGATGGACCGATTTTCGAACATCTGAGGATGTACCAGATCAAAAGCGGCGATGAGATTGCTGATCAGCTCTTTTCGTTGCAGGACAGAGGGGGCAGGGACCTGGCGATACGTCCGGAGATCACCCCGACCCTGGCGAGAATGGTAAATCAGAAAATAAATTCGCTCCCGAGACCGATCAAATGGTTTTCGGCGCCGCGCTTGTGCAGAGCCGAACGACCCCAGAAAGGCAGGCTGCGCGAGTTTTTCCAGTGGAATATAGACATAATCGGGGTTGATGATATTTTGGCTGACGCCGAAGTGATATTCACAGCGGTTGACTATCTCAGATCGGTTAAACTTGATTCGAGTGATATTCGTGTCAAGATTTCAAGTAGAAGGCTGTTGGCTGCTTCACTGCGGGCTATTGGTGTGCCCGAAGACCAGTTGGGTCCGGTGTATGCCATGCTTGACAAGTATCGTAAGGTACCCCAGGAAGCTCTCGAAGAAATGCTTCTCGAACTCACCACTAATGCCGAGATAGTCGCCAGGATCGTAGACTACATGGCGATGCCGACACTTCTGGATGTGGCGCAGATAGTAGGCGGCAATGTGGAAATTGAGAGCGCGGTCGAAGAGCTTGCTCGCTTGAAGGAGCTTCTGGAACAGATGGGTGTGTGGCAGTATTGTGAGTTCGATGCGAGCATTGTCCGAGGACTGGCGTATTACACTGGCGTTGTGTTTGAGATTCACGCCCAGGATCTTAGAGCCATATGTGGTGGTGGCCGATATGACAATTTGTTACGCGACTTTGGCGGACCGACGATGTCGGCTACAGGTATGGGGATGGGTGATTGTGTTCTGGAAATTCTGCTGAGGGAAAAGGGGATATTGGATGAGCAGTTGCCCAGGCGCAGTTTGGATTTCTTCGTGGTTTGTGTGGATGAGACATACCGTGATGCGGCTGTCGGATTGACAATGAAACTGCGTTCAGCAGGAAAGATCGCAAATTTCAGTTACAAGGCGGCCAAACTTGGCAAACAGCTCAAAGAGGCGTCAGAACAAAATGCCGGTAAGAGCATTATTGTTGGCGATGAATTCCGTCAGGGGAAGGTCGCAATTAAGGATATGGCTACTGGTGAGCAGGAGTATGTGGATGTGCAACAGTATCTGTCGCAGTTGAACCTGTAAGTGCCTTGCGTTAAAGCGGGGCGAGCCGGTGTTAGCATAAGGTCTTTTTCAGAGAGGATGAATATGGGAGCTTGCAGGCAACGTTATTCTCTGTTGATGATGGTGGTTTTGATATTGGTCTGCTCTTGTCTGGGCGATGCTTTCGGAAAGGCGGTTATCTCGCCACAGGTGCATTCGGATGGACGAGTGACCTTCCGAATGAATGGTCCAAACGCTAAGAAGGTCGAGCTTGAAGCGCAGTTTTTGCAGAATGCTCAGGCGATGACCAAAGAGGCCGATGGAGTATGGAGCATAACTGTCGGTCCAGCTTCGCCGGAGATATACGAATACAGTTTCATTGTGGACGACTTCTCGACAATAGATCCATCCAATTCGTGGCTGAAATTCTGGCAGAGTACGGCGAAGAATCTGGTGGAAATATCAGGTGAGAAACCGATGTTTTTCCAGGAGCAGGATGTCCCACACGGAGCGGTTCAAAGCCACAGATACCATTCTAAATCGCTTGGCGTAACTCGCGGGCTATATGTCTACACGCCTGCCGAGTACGAGAACAGCCAGAACGAAAAATATCCTGTGTTATACCTTTTACACGGCATGGGGGACGTCGAAAGCTGTTGGGTGACAGTGGGGCGGGCCAACATAATCCTCGATAACTTGATCGCACAGAACAAGGCGATGCCGATGATCGTTGTAATGCCTTATGGGCATACGCCAGGCGCCCGGGGGGCAAGGCGTGGCGGTCGCAGCTCGTTCGCTACCGACCTGATCGAAGATGTTATTCCGTATGTCGAGAAGAATTTTCGTGTTGTGGCGGATCGAGAGCAGCGTGCGATTGCCGGTTTGTCGATGGGTGGCGGCCAGTCGATTAGGATAGGGCTTGGCAATATGGAGCTTTTCGGGTGGGTCGGAGCGTATAGTTCAGCGGTGCCGGGCGATGAGCAGCTCGATAAGTTGTTGGAAAAACCTGCTGTCATGAACGATAAGTACAGGCTGCTGTGGATAGGCTGTGGCAGGAAGGATTTTCTTTTCAATGCCAACAAGAGATTTCTGGACGCCCTTGAGACGCGCAATATCAAGCACGTTGCACATATTACCGAAGGCGGCCATGAATGGCGAATCTGGCGAATGTATCTTAACGAGTTTGCGCCTCTTCTTTTCAAGAAGGCGAATTGAGATTATGTTTTTCGCGGAGGCACAGTCTTTTTCGGCAGGTTTACTGCCGAGAGGGTTGTTATGTTTCAGGGGATTAGGTGGCAATGAGGGAATTCTCACCCAACCATTACGAGCGGGCGTTTGAGAATTGGCTGATCGATCATCGAATCAAGCACGTGCACATTGACGAACACGAGAGGGATACTCTCGCTCGCGGTTCCGTGAAGAACTTCGATTTCCTGGTCTATCCGAGGGATGGACGGATAGTAATGGTTGAGGTAAAGGGCAGGAAGTTCAGAGGGGCGAGTCTTGAGAAAATGACCGGCTTCGAGTGCTGGGTAACCGCTGAGGATGTTGCCGGATTATCGACGTGGCGGAATACTTTCAGGCCGGAATACGAGGCGATATTTGTCTTTGCCTACAAGATCGAGCTGTTTGACGTGGATTGCGATGGGCGGGATGTTCTTGAGTGCGGCCCCGATAGATATGTCTTCTTCTGCATTAAACTTGATGATTATCGTGCAAACATGAAACGCCGCAGCCCCAAATGGAAAACGGTGACATTGCCCGCCCAGAAGTTTCGGGAGTGTGCAATCGATATCGGCGACTTTCTTTTATGAATGGTCCTGATTTAGCGAGAAGACTGATTAGAAAAGACGGGAAACAAAGTGCGTCTCACACGATGACTGCTGTCGCACTTCAATCCGGTATGATGATCTTTGTTCCAGGTTTAATCCTGTTGGCGTCGGGGATGGCATCACGATTTGCCTTAGCTATTTTCTTCCATTTGTTAGGTGTGCCGTAGTATAGAAATGAAATGTCAGACAAGTTTTCGTCCGGCTGAACGATATGAAACTTCTCGGTTTCTACCTTCTCCGGCTCCTTGTATATTGTCAAGTCCGGTACGTTGGGGCTCTGAATCTCAGGCTCATCGACGACATCTATCTCAGCCAAATCAGCACTGAGGGGCGCTGGCAAAGCAGGCGAATTAGGAGTATCGCATGGATCTTCCGGGAACTCATACTTGGGGCCGACCTCTTGTGACAGGCCCATCTCCAGGCTCAGATCGGAACGAACTGACAGCCAGAACAGAATAAAAACCGCCAGCAGAAGTCCCAAAGCCATCCCTGTCTTCAAGTCTCGGGTCATTTTTCAGCGACCAGGATTTATACACATACGAGACGACCACACCCTCTTGTCGTGCAGGAGAGACGTAAGTCAATCACGCTTATATATCTGGATTACTTGGCTTTTTGTGCCTTAGCAATTCTCTTTTCACCTATCAAAATTATCGGTGCGGCTATGGCTATGGAGGAATACGTACCGACAATGACACCCAAGCCGATTGCGAACGTGAATCCCCTGAGGTTTTGGCCTCCGAAGATGTACATGATCAGCACGACGACGAATGTCGTGAATGATGTCATGATCGTTCTCGAAATCGTCTGGTTAATGCTGTCCGTTATCATCCGCGAAGTCACCTGCTTGCCCTTGCCTCGGTTTTCACGGATACGGTCGAAGACCACGATCGTATCGTTTAGCGAGTATCCGATAAGGGTCAGGAAAGCGGCTATCATGGCCAGGTTGATCTTGAAATCGCTCACCATGAGTATCTCGCCTATCGGCTTGCCCGCGATGTACGTGCAGGCGGCGACCGCACCGAGGGTAATGCATACGTCATGGATCAGCGCAGCTATAGCTGCGATGCCGTAACGTACGTTTCCGAAACGAACCCAAATGTAGGTGATAATCGCGAACAACGACAATACTATTGCTATTAAGGCACGCGTTTTCGCCTCGCCTCCGACCGAAGGATCGAACTGCCTGACACGCGGCAGAGATGTTTCGAGTTGAGTAGCTTCAGTCACCTTTTGTTTTTCGTTGTCAACAAAGCGCGTCCATTCATCAGTCGAGAGGTCACGAGAACCGGCTTCGGGATCGGCGCTGACATATGCAAAGGATTTTAGCGTTTGGTTTGGGTCGGCAAGAGGCTCAAGCTCGTGGCTGAGCAGGGTGTAGTCGTACCAGTTCAGATCTCGCGTGTCCGGTTTGAATCGCAGATCCCCGAACCTCTGCTTTAGATCCGCTACCGTGACAGCTCTCTCTAATTCACAGATAACCTTCACTCCACCGAGGTAATCGCCAAGCTCAGGGTAAGATTCAATTGTTTGCTCGTCGATCTTGTCTTGTGATGCAATAGTCGGCTTTAGGTTTTGCTGTATTTCGAGCTTGTCGCCGAATGCCGTCATAATGGCGTCGTTAACGACTTCGTTTACCCGTGGCTCCGAGATCGTTGCATTTGGGAACGCCGCCTTGAGTACGTCTTTGACGAGTGACAGGTTCATCTGGCTGGTAGCAACTGTGAACTTGGTTGACTCGTTGGCATCAGGTATCACTCTTAAATTGCTTAGCCTGCCTGAGAATCTGCTTTTGGCCAGGGCGCTCCTAATACTGGCGGCAACTTCCTCCGCTGTGAGTTGCTCATTTTCACCCAGAACTAAAGAGGCCGTAGTCTTATTCGTTTCCGTCGTATTTATTTCGTACTGCCTGTGCAGTTTTTCGGTTCCGGCTTCACTATATGGTTCTCCAACGCTGTAGACGTTGGCGGTCGCCATCGCAGGATTATTCATTTCTCTGCCGATACTCTGTATGGCGTCTTCAACATTCTGCCTTGATAAGTTTGCGTCCTGTTTCAAGTTGATCTGTACGTTTGTGCCGCCTGTGAACTCGATATCGTACTTATTATTCTTAAGGTCGTCGCGTGTGAAGAAGACGGTCAGACCGCTGGCGATGAGCAGAATTGAGATGCCGAAGAATATTGGCCTTAGACGCATCCAATCCACATTAGGCTTGTGTATCAGCCGCAGCATGGACAGGTGGTCTTTAATGAGGCGCTTCGACAGGAGCACATCAAAGATAAGCCGTGTTACGAACAAGGCTGTAAACATACTCGATGCTATACCGAGCATCAGGACTATGGCAAAACCCTTTATCTCCTCCGATGCCACCCAATAGAGAATCGCGGCGGTTATAAATGTAGTTAGGTTGGCGTCGAAGATAGTTCTAAACGCTCTTTGATAACCATTTGCAATGGCGATCCTCAAAGACGAACCCTTCTGCTGCTCCTCTCGGATTCTCTCGAAGATCAGAACGTTTGCATCCACGCTCATACCGATTGTAAGTATGATACCAGCGATTCCGGGTAGGGTGAAAGTCGCTCGGACGGTCGCCATGATTGCGAGAACGAACAATATATTCAGTAAAAGTGCGACATCGGCAATCGCGCCCGACATCATGTAGTAGATAAGCATGGTTGCTATAACAGCCATAAGACCGATGAATCCCGCTCGAATTCCCTGGTTGCGGTTATCGGCGCCGATTGACGGGCCTATGGTGTTCACTGAGACAGGCTGCTCTATGAGCCTGGCCGGAAGAGAACCGGCATTCAGCTTGTTGACCATATCCTCAACCTGTAACTGCGTGAAGGTGCCTGTTATAATTCCATCGCCAAGAATCCTCGATTCCACGTTTGGCGCTGAAATGGCGATACCGTCAAGCAGTATGCAGAGAGGTCGGCCGATGTTCTTGCCCGTCACATTGGCGAAGGGCTTCTTGCCCCTTTCATCGAGAAGAAATCCTATAGCTCTACGACCCATTTGGTCGCTTGTCGATTTGGCGCGTTGGAGCTTCCATTGTTTGGAGCCAGAGCCGTGCAACATAACCTGCTCGTCCTTGACGCAGGCAAGGACATAGGTCTTCTCGCCGAACTTGGCGGTGATCGCTGGATTGTGTGACTTGTCAGCCGCATGCCATTCTGTGGGATTCTCTATTTCGCACCACTTATACTGATTGTCCGATGAGTAACCCGGACCCTTCTCTTGTAGAGAATTGACGTACGCATTTATCTGGTCTTCATCGAGGTCGCCTTGGTTGTGTGTAGGCAGTATCCTGAATTCCAGTATACCGGCTCCCTTGAGCATACGCTGCAGGTCCTTGGGATCATCGAGCCTGCCTCTGAATGGACGGTATTGATCGAAAGCGGCGACTACTTTATCGATTCTTTCGGTGCGTTTTGGGAATTTCGTTTTCAACTCTTCAATGGCTTTGTCTCGTTTACTCGAATTGGCGGGAATCTCAAGGCAAAGATTGATCTGATCTTCTGAGAGATTCAGTTTGTTGATCGCTTGTTTGGCTGCGTTGAACTTGTCATTCGAGCCTTCATCGGGCTTTGTCAACTGGTCCATGACGCCAGCCCATTGGGTGAATGTCTTGACGTATCCGTCAAGTAAATCGAGCTTGTCGTTGGCATCGGCAACTGCCTTGAGTGAGTCCTGCAATTTCTGCTCATCCAGCTTGGACCAATCGACTCTGCTTCTTTTAATTTGATCAACGTCCAGCCCGGCTGATGAGATCTTCTCCTCAGAACTGCTGAGTTCTTGAAACAGCTCATCTCTCTTGTTCTGCAGTTCCTGACGTTCATCGAAGACCGTTGCGAGAGTTTCCAGTATCTCCAGCCTGTTTGGATCGTTTCGGGCCAGTTCCGTAAATTTTTCAGAACGTTCCTGTGCTGGTTTTGTGAGCAAGCGTAGAACGAAAGCGCGGTTGACATTCGCATCCAGAAGGTTACTGCGGGTTTGCTCGAAGTTGATTCTTTTATCCTTAGCCTCGGCACTGGCCAGCGGCATCTGAATCTCGAACCGGTTGTTTCCCTGTGGTCGCCATATGAGGTTCTGGATATTGGCTGGGTCAATTCGTCTGCGCAGAACGGTTATCATATTCTCTGCGAGGTTCCTCTTCTCAACTTCCCGAAGGTCCTGCGTATCGATCTCGTATATGAGGCTTGTGCCGCCTCCAAGGTCTATGCCGGGTTTCAACGTCTTGTGTGGGGGGTAAAGGGTCCAAACCGCAACCAAAACAAGAACGAGGGTCAATACGATTTTCCAAGACACATTCCGGTTCATATTTGTTTCCTATAAGTCTTCTATTGACTGGGATGCAGGTTTCACGATAACTCAAACTTACGCGATGTACCCGCTATGCCCTACTCTTTCGACATATTCTTTCCGATTGCTGAAGAAACAACCTTCATTTTCGTGTTGTTTGACTCATCTATTTTAAGTGTGATCTCATCACCTTTGACGTCTACGACGGTTCCGATAATACCGCCAATAGTCCTGACCTTATCGTTCTTTTCAAGAGTTTGGACCATCTGCTTGTGCTGTTGCTGCTTCTTTTTAGGCCCCCTGAAGAGTATGAAGTACATCAGAACGAAAATCAGGCCTAAAAAGAGAAACTGAGAGGACCCGAAAGGGCTGGTTTTTTTTGTGCCCTGATTGATACCGTTTGGGTCTGAAGGCGCCTTGGTGGCAGTCTCAACTTGTTCGTCTACAGTTTCTGATGTTATGCCGGAAGACTCATTCTGAGCCAATATCCAGATGTTGTCCATATTCTGTTCCTTTCAACGGTTACAGGATAATCCGAATAGACTATAGCGGACTGCCTATATTGTCAAATTCCAAATTGCCATCGTGCGAAAATCCTCGCAGGTAAGTCTACATCGACTGATATTTGTCCACTTGTTCAACTGCCCATTCTGCGAATTGACCTGCTTTGATCTGCTGGCGTATCTCGGTCATCAACCTCTGATGGAACCTGAGGTTGTGCAGTGTCAGCAGGATTGGTCCGAGCATCTCTCCGACATTGAAGAAGTGCCTTATTGCTCCTCTGGTGAAATTTTTGCAGCAATAGCAGTCGCAACCGGCCTCAATCGGCTCTGTTGATTCAGTATATTGGCTGTTTCGCAGTCTCAGTGGGCCATTTAGGGTAAAAGCATAGGCGTTACGACCGTTACGCGTAGGCAGGACACAGTCGAACATATCCACGCCGGCGCCCACTGCTGCGATAATGTCAGCAGGCATACCCACGCCCATCAGATAGCGAGGCTTGTTTTCAGGCAGCAGAACGGCTGTATGTGCCACCGTCCGTATCATGTGGTCGTGGCCTTCGCCAACACTAAGTCCACCTATCGCATATCCGTCGAATTCCATTTCAACCAGTTTTGAGGCGCACTGGGCTCGCAAATCCAGGTCCACCCCGCCTTGAACAATACCGAAAAGCATCTGGGATGTGTTCTGGTGTGCATTTCTGCACCTCTGAGCCCACGCGATGGTTCTGGCCACAGCCCTTTCCAGTTGGGGCATTTCCACCGGAAAAGGCGTGCACTGATCGAAGCACATGATGATATCCGCCCCGAGCCGATTCTGTATTTCTACCGCGATTTCGGCATTTAGATGGACTTTCGCCCCATCCACGTGGCTGGCGAACTCGACGCCCTCATCATCAATTCTTGTAAGAGCGCTCAGAGAGAAAACCTGGTATCCACCACTGTCGGTCAGTATTGGTTTATCCCAGCTCATGAGCTTGTGCAGTCCGCCGAGTTTCTCAACAACCTCCACGCTCGGGCGAAGCAGCAAATGATATGTGTTTGCAAGGATGATGTCCGCCCCTGTTTCCTTAAGTTGCAGTGGCGTAATTCCCTTTACTGTCCCGGCGGTGCCCACAGGCATGAAAACCGGAGTCTCCACCTCGCCGTGGTTTGTGTTGATCAGGCCGCATCGTGCCTGCGAATTCGAGTTGGTTTGGAGAACTTGGAAGCTATTCATCTTTTGTCTTGTAGATATCGACTATTCGCGAGTCGGGATAATAATGGGCCAGTATTTCTTCTGCGAGCTTGCCGGCTCTGGCCATCCCCTCTGCTCCGCACTGGCACATCCCGACCCCGTGCCCAAAACCTCTGCCGGAGAGAAATGCCCATCTATCCCCCATATCCTGGATTTCGAAGGCCGCGCTCTTGAGCTTCCTGCCTGTCGGATCTATGCTCAGTCGCAGGTCCTCGGCCCTAAGGAACTCGCTCTTCCCGTTGGAACCGACCAGTTTCACCTTCGTTATGCGGGAAAAATCCTCGTAGTCGCTCTTATCGACTACAACAATGTCTTCTATTTCTCCAAGCTCTACAAGTTTGGAGTATCTCTCACGGAGTCTGCGGGAAACCTCTTTCTTGTCGTATTCGATCCCGGACCAATTAAACAAACCGGGCCTGGTTACGTCCTGGCAATACGAACACGGAACCCCTGGGAATGCCCCAAGCGACCTGCCGAATACTTTTGAGCTGGCCTCCGTGTGCCCTCCACATGAGGAGCTGTAGTAGGCCGGGAAGATATCTTCAGTGCCGTCGTCGGCCTGCGCACGGTGTAGGGCCTTGCCGCTGGTTTGATTGACTGCGTTCCATATCTGAGCCGACTCGGCGGAAACGCCGCGATAAACCTGATGTGCCTGCGTCTTGCTGACATCCCACGCACGAAATTGGCCGAACCGTTTCTTGATATACAGGCAATATGTCCTTGCTGCGACAGCCTGGGCCTTGAGAGCTTCAGGTTCCCAGTAGTCGGGCATTTCCGCCCCTATCACCCCGGCCAGATACGGTTCGAGGGGAATCCAGTTGATAACGTCGAAAGTATTTTCTGCTGGATTGATTATGAACTTCAGAATACCTCGATAGTCGTTACCATTAAGTTCGAAGATATGGGGCCCCTCTGGGTAAATTGATAGCTCCCTGTCTGCAAAGGACAAACCTGCGATGTTGATCTGCCCATCGTTGATGCTGAGAGTTGTCTGCTTTTCGAACTCCTCAAGGTAAAGGGGCTCGGCAGCAGAGCTGGAGACGCTTATCAGTTTCGACTGCGACAGTATCCTAAGCGTGCAATTGTTGACGTCATCGAGCAGTAGAACTCTAACCCAGAATCCCAGCTCGGCGTTCATCTGCGGGGTCGTTGTTGCCGAGCGACGTTGCTTGCAACCAGTCCAGATAAGAACTGTCAGCAGCAGAGCCACAATTGTTCGAAGCAACACACGGGAAACATCCGACGAGTGCTGTTTTCTTCGATCATTGGCTACTGAGGGCGACATCACAGAGTGCTGGCCCGGTCAATCCAGACTTCGCAAAGACAGACTGAGATTGGTTAGAGATTTTTTGATTTCGTTGAGACTCGTCACACCGAAATTCTTGCAGCCAAGGAGTTCGGCCTCTGTCTTTCGAGTTAAATCGCCGATCGAGCGGAGATCAAGTTTCTGCAGGCACTTGCGGGCACGGACCGACAATTGGAGGTCGATGACAGGCTTGTTTAAAAGTCCTTCGTTCTCGTCAACCGGTGCGTCGGTGGGCAGTACTTCGGCCTGCGAGAATTGGCTGTCATCCAGAGCCTGTCCCAGCTCGAGACCCTTTATCTCAAGGATAGTCTTGATCTCCCTTAGAGATGTTTCGCCGAAGTTCTTGTATGAAAGCAGTTCTGTTTCGCTGATCCTCAGTAAATCGCCGAGCGTCTCAATCTTCATCTTCTTCAGACAGTTGCGACTGCGAACAGAAAGCTCGAAGTCGGACATCGGAGTCTCGAGAATCTGATTCTTGCGGGTTCTCTTCTTCTCCTTTTCCTCGTCATAGAACATCGTCTTCGAACTATCGATATCCTTCTTGAAAAGACCGGCCCTTTGGTGGTTCGGATGTGATTCCAGCACCAAGTCCACACAGTTGGCGGCTTTACCGAATTCGCCCCGATCCTCATACAGCACTGCCAGATTGAGTAGGGCGTTCACGTATGCCGGAGAAGCCTCGCTGATCTGTTTGTAGTAGCCGATAGCTGCATCCTCATCGCCCGATAAATCACAGCGATACGCGAGCCGAAAGATTGCCTCGTAGTGTTTGGGAGCCAGTTCGAGGGTTGTCGAGTAATTGTCAACTGCTTCGTCGTAAAGCCCCATGTCTTCCTGAAGCCGCCCTAATTGATAGTGGTATTCGGCGCTGACATTCTGGAAATTCCCGACACTCTTGAGTTCCTTGGTTGCGGCGTCAAAATTGCATGCCTTACGATAGGTGACAACCTTTTCAAGTGCGATGCTCAATACATCAGCTTCGCGGGCAAGGCTTTTCTGAAGGCTTTCGATTGCCTCGTCGAATCTTCCCCTTCTGCGAAGGGCATGTGCTAGATAGATACACTTTTCTTTGCAGTCCTTTGCCTTGCCGAGCTTTTCGATCGCCTCTTCGTATCTGCCCAGAATGCAGAGTCCTATCCCGACGGATAGCAGAGTCTTTTGCGAGGAACTGGACAAATTGGCTTCAACCTCTTCTTGGAAGGCCAACGTGTTGCGCTCGCTTGTATGCACTTGATAAGAAAGCTTCTCAATTTGTTCCAATGACGGTAGCTCGTCGCCAAACAGCCCTGTTTGCAACTGAGTAGTCGATTCCATAGGGTTCTCCCTGAGGGTCTCTAACTGTACAATTCTCGTTTCAATAAAACAAGTTTTACACGGAACAGCGTATTATAGTCCCCAATCAATAATTTGCAACAGGTTTTTTACGCTAACTGTCTATAGAAGCGATATAGGCCTGTTTGAGCCATTAGGACGCAACATCCGACAGAGCATTCTCCTGCTCACAGTCGTATTACCAGTACCTGTAAGGTGCCCGATATAATGCTACTGTTTCCTGATGAGCACCACCCAGTCTTTGTCGGCCTCGCGTGGTGGCTGCCCGATACCTACCTTACCAGGGCCGACTATACGTGCCGTGCTTCCAGTATCGAGCTTCCCACCGGTTCGTGGATTGTACCAGCGTACGGAGAAACTGGTAGAATTGCCTCTGAGGTTGAGATCGGTTGTACCGCCATCTGGCAGATATATCGCGTAGATCTGCCCCGTTTTGGCGAAACAATAGTCGTTCTTGGCCGTGGTTAGCTCGTCGCTGTGCGACATTTCAGTGAAAGGCAGATAATTATGGAAAAACTCCAGGGCATACCTGGTCATATCCCACATGTGATCCCTGCTGCGCCAGTCTTCGCAATTTAGGTCGTTATGGGCGAAATTGTAGCCGAAGTACCATTCGACGCCCGCTCCTCCAGCCATTAGGTGGCCCCAGAGGTGCTTATTGCGGATTTCGTCATGCCAGAAGTCATCTTTATCGGGCTTAACCCCCGTGTTCGCGACCGCGACTTCGTCGAGGCAGACATACCAGGGCCGGCCACTTTTAGCCGATTCGTCGATCCATTTGATTGTCTGCTTGTGAGTGTCGGTGGTTTGCAGAGATGGACCGTCGAAATACTCGTATCCAAGCAGAGGCCTGTAGGCCTCATCGTGCTTTCCAGGGAATGTATGGCAGACAATCGGATGATCGTATGGGTCGAGGTCTTTGATGTACTTGCAGAACGCCTTTCGCTGGGCGTTGGTGTTCGTGTTCTCCTCGCCGAGATTCCAGACCAGCGCCAAATGGTGCCCGAAGCGGGCGATAAGCTCGCGGAAATAAAGTTTACGCTGCAGGCCCAGTTCGCCTCTGTCCAGTCCCTGGTCGTTCTCCTGCTCCTGAAGGATGATGTGCATCATCAGGCCCAGCTTATCCATGTGCGAAAAGACGATCTCCCACTGGTCCAGCTTGCTGCAATCGAAGCGATATCTCTCTTTCGGATTGGTCCAGGGCCAGACGTCCTTGCCATCACCCCCGTCGATATTATAGGGAATGAAATAAACGCTGTTCATGCCCTTGGAAGCCAGATAGTTCAGCGCCCCGATAATACCCTTGCCTTTTCCATTCTTCCATGTCGGATCGCCTTGCATGTAGTCTTTAATGTGTGGCTCGTATGTGTGTATGAACTTGTCGCCTGCCGCCTCGCCTTTGCGTTTGAGCTTGGCGGTGTCAAAAGTATCGTCGAAGTCGGTGTAGGCCAGAAAGTTCTCGGGACTGTCCGCGCCACCCTTGAGGAAGTATTCCCCTGAGCCAGCGAACCTCATATATCGTTCGCCAACATATTGCAGCATACCCTTGCCTCGAAGATCTCGCTCAGTCTTGTTGTTAGACGCTACTCTGAACGATCCCTCGGCGCCATCCAGTTGAACCGTTTCCCCGGCCTTTGGATCATTACTGAGAGCTATATCCTTTCCTGTTTGAAGCGAAGCTGCGTATTGCCAGGCGCCTACTTCGTCCGGAATGAAATGCGTCCGCCACTTGTCGCCTTCGGTCGCGCTGCTTTCTGCTGCATTGCCATCTGCCGCATAGTAGCCGGCCACTATGTAGCTTTTCTCACCTTTACTGAAAGTGACTTGGAGTCTGTAATCTCGGAACGGATTGACCTGGGCCTGCTCGCCAGTCTCAGGCCCGTCAAAGGTCAGTGTTACCGCATGCCACTGCTTCAATTCTCCGCCAATTGCAGCCTTTCCGCCCGCACTTTGACTGCAACTCGAAGCGATTAAAGAGAATATCATACCCAGAAGAAGTATTCTGTGAGCTTTCATTGTTCTTTTTTCCTGAAACAGGTTCACAAATCCAGTTGGGCTATAATAGAAGCCCCTTGGTTGTTTTCGCAATCGAATTCTCAATATCGTTTCGCCTCGTTTGACATTGCACATAAAAAAAACCGGGCTTAACCAACCCGGCCTCATTGAAATGATTGCATGTCATAATCCAATAGCTGTACTCTATTATGTGCCTGCTAAGGTGCATCCGGTATGGATACAGGTTCAGCCTCATTTGTTGCATACTTGACCCGTCGTCTCCTCCAGGGCATTGCTCTCATGTAAAAAATTGCCGCTTCATTTGCTTTCTTTGAAGCATCGCTGTTTCACATCAAACAAGCAAACACTCTAAGTACCTTTGAGGGTTCTATCATCAGAATCTTGCACTTGCAACTCCGTCAATTTGGCCAAAACCCGATCGGCATGTCCCTGCGGCAGCACTTCGGCCCAATAATGGCATATAATCCCATCAGGATTAATAATCATAGTTGTACGAATAGCACGACCATAGCGTTTCTGCCCTAATTGCCAGCTCTCTACTCACACCCGCCGGCACAGAGGCTGCTATCATGACTAAAACGCCAAGAATCAGCCCAATAAGAACAGAGATTTGAGAAATCTTTGTTTTTTTCATTTAAGGATTTCCTTTCCATATATTTTGTTATGTTCCCTCTTATGTTCTATTTCATAAGTACGACTCTACCATCGCATAGGCATCACCTCCTTGTCTCACCCTGTTTTCTCCAGTGCCTCTTTCAGCGCATAGATCCCGCGCCAAGGGAATTCTCTTCGCATTAAATCCTCAAGCTCCCTCTTGTTTTAGACTGGTACTACTCCTTTTTCCTTATTACTGCTTAATACCCAGCAGTAATCGTTATGACTATAACATTATAGTCAACTGCTCTCCTGACCAACTGTAATATGAAACGGTATTAATACCATTTCAGTATAAATCAATACACTCACTCATCTACCCATGTACTCTTCTCTGCTTCCACTCAATAATCCTTGTACTTTCTCATCCACTGTGGCCAATCTTCGACTTTCCATCTTTTGGTCGTATTAGAATTAGGTTGCCACTTCAAGTACCACAACTCCTTAAGTCCAACTTTTCGCACAGAATAATCCACAAAGAGCATGTTTATACCACCGTTATGACGGTCCATCACAACACGAGTTCCGTGCACTACGTCATCTTCATCACCCCAAGCAGTTTGAATATCAATAGGAAGACCTCTGAAAAAACAGGCGCCAGTTAACTCATAATTCGCACAATCAAACAATAACGGCACATTGGCCGCGCCCTGTATGTTGTTTATGTTCCAGAACATGTTAGTGGAGGTTTTCTGTGATTTAATAAAATCATCAGAATTAAGAATAAGAGCATATTTGCCGTAACTACCAACAACCATGCCATATTTATCTTTGCGAATCCATGCATGGAATGTAGACCCGAGGGCTGGGTATTCATCATATGTAGGTATGTGTTTGGATGCTGACGGACATATTATTAAATCTTTATGATCACACCAGTACGGCCACATTTGTGTAAACCATAAATAGGGTATAGGTTCATCAACATTGAAATCCCAATAAAAATCTATGCCTAACCACTTGCCATCGTTATCTTCTCTATACATGTAAAATAGCTGGCCCCATTGCTTAAGATTGGACTGGCATACAACCGCCCTGGCCTGTTCCCTGACTTTCCGTAGAACTGGGATAAGAATTCCCATGAGCAGCGCGATAATTGCGATTACGACCAGAAGCTCAATTAAGGTGAAACCAGTGCAGGTATGTGAATCTATGTAGGAAGACCCCGATTTATTCGCAGAAACTGAACTTTGGAGGTTAGCACATCGCTGATTCTTAGATGTAGATGCTCCCTTGTCGGAGATACCCTCCGCTTGACGCCCCCGATCCATCGTTGCCTTTTCCGCGCCCCTCATGACATACCAATCTCCCCACTAAAAGAGATATCCGAAAACGTTAATCCTTTTCCGATTTCAAGACACCACACGCATATCCTTCATGGTATTATAGATAAAATACACCAGAGTAAGCAAGTCTTATCTGGGTAATGCACATATATTTCTTTGAGCCATCCAGGATGACCATGAGATTATGCCTCCTTACTATGGATAGACACCCTCTATATTATAACAGTCCTTTCTGTCTAACTTCTGGACATGCATAATTGTCATTTTTTACGTGCCGGAACGTAAGATGCTCATCTATAAAGACTTAAACAACATAATATTTTTCACCTCTTAGCTTCAGGCCCTGATTAGGGCTCCTTAAGTCTTTCCCGCAGAATTCCAAGGGCTCTCTGTAACCTTTTCCGGTAAGCATGTTCGGAGCAGTCAGCCTTTCGTACGGCCTCTCGTGTGGGAAGGCCCTCAATGAATCTCAGGCGTATTGCCTCTAATTGCAATTCCGAGAGCCTTGCTCCAGCGGCAAGAACAGCCTCTCTTACTTCCTCTGATGAAGCCCTTATGCCATTGCCGGTACGACTGCTACTGTCATCCGTGATACGCTCAAGCAAATTGTATGAATTATTCATTGGCTGTCTGGCTTTTTTTTTCCTATAGGCACATATCACGCTTCTGGCTACAGCAAAAGCGTAAGTTCTGGCATCATCAGGAGCCTTTTTTTTCATTAACCTCAGGAAAGTCTGCTGTACTATATCTTCTACATCAGTTTTGGAAATTACCCTCGCTTGTACGTATTGACGTACATACTGATAGCAGGCAAGAAACTCGCTATCCAGCGTCTTGTCCTGGCTGGAATTCGCTGTTTTTAATTGCTGCAAACCTTCAAAATTACGTATTTTATCAGGCATTGCTACTTCGGCACGTAATACGCACCGCCAATTCAAAGATGAAAAACCGCAATCGTATTTCCTAAGAGCGCACACTACTACATGTACATGCAGCCTGAACACACAAAATGTTGATTAGAATATCGCGTTATTTTGAAAAAATGTTGAAAATATATTCTCCGCTGGATTTGTATCGCTCCTTTCGGCCTAAAACATACACATAGGTGATGTTTCCCCAACGCATTTGGCGAAGTGAAGCAGGGAGGGAAATCTGCGAAAAACTACTTGCCAGTGGACCGCAAAGCTGTAATATTCTTTTGATGCGACCATGATATCACACCGTTGATGGAAAAAGTAAGTATTTGCGTAGTCCAACAGACGCCGCAGATTGTTAAAGCGACTCGAATGGGAAAGGAGAATTGTCCAATGAAGCAGAATCATTATTTAAGATCGAGATGTTCTATCTGTTTTGTTCTATTGGCTTGCTTAGTAGGTGCAGTCTGGGCCGGGCCTTTTATGGGCCAGTACAAGGGAACGTTCTATCCCGACAGCGTGTCCAAGATGAATGCGACGTGTGAAGTTGTAGATGAAGGAGAAGGCAATTACCGCGTTGTCATACACGGAAAATCACGTAACTCATTACAGGAAGGCGCATATATAGAATTATATGGGAAGCAGTCAGGTGAAAGCTTGGCAATCTCCGGCAGGACCGGTGGGTACGATTGGCAGGGCGAGATTAAAAATGGGCTTTTAACTGCCAAGAGTTCGTATGGGCAGCATTTTGAGTTGGAGAAGATCGAAAGCAGATCACCGCGAGCAGGTATGAAACCGCCGGAAGAGGCTATCATTTTGCTGCCATACCAGGAAGGGGTAAAGCCTGACATGAGCAGTTGGACTAATGCAGAGTGGAAGGCCCTTGACGATGGCAGCATCGAAATCGTTCCCGGCAAAGGTCCCAACAAAACCAAGCAACAGTTCGACAATATCAAATTCGTCCACATGGAATTCAAGCTTCCCCTGGAACCACTTGCACGCGGCCAGGCCAGAGCGAACGGAGGGGTATTTGTTTGCGGTGCGTATGAGGTTCAAATACTGGATTCATTCGGCTTGATACACACATCGGGTGATTGCGGGGCTGTATACAATGTCGCCCGAGCCAGGCGTAATGCGTGCCTGCCGCCTGAAACATGGCAGTCGCTTGACATCATGTTCCGTGCCTCACGATTGGACCAAAACGGCAAGGCAAAAGACTCGCCGCAGATAACTGTTTTTTTGAACAGTGTAAGAATTCACAATGACTTCGAAATACCAAACCCTAAAGACTGTGAACGTGGCCCAATCCGTCTTGAAGATGAGGGGCACAAGATTCAGTTCCGCAATATATGGATAGTTGAATGACCTGCCTTTCTTGGTCATAATGTTTTTCCTTGCTTGTAGTCCGGATAAGTAGTTTTACATTTCTTACTGCCAATTAGTCCGATCCCAGGATGCTTTCAAGAATCTAACTTTAGAGCGGGGATTGATGAAGAGAAAGAAGTAGCCGCGAGGCGACTGTTCGCCGTGAATATCGTCGGACAAAGCGCATAAAAAAGCCAGGCTTGACTGACCCGGCCTTGTTGGTATGTCCGTAAATGTATATCTGTTCTTACATCTGCTCATAGCCTTCTGGAATCTTGGGCTCGAACACGCTCGAACCCAGCTCCACATTCCACTGGAACTGGTCGAATGTGGTTTTAATGCTGTTCTCGCCGTAAAACTTACCCTGGAACATGACAGGATACCCCGTCTCGACACTTACCCAGAGCTGTGCGACAAGCCTGTCAACCATTGGGCCGTCTTTTGAGGCTAATGCCAAGTCGGTGGTTTCAATTCCCTCGCATAGCACACCATCAATTACTTTGGATTTAAGTTTGATATACTCACATGACATTAACATCTCAACCCACCATGAGGGATTCTGGTAGTTGGCATGTTTCTGGTTTCCCTGTTCCGTTAGCTTCATATCCTCCAGCACATACCCCTTCTGAAAATGCACCAGAACCACTCTTTTTCTCGTCTCTCTGTTATCAAACATCGACATCCATGGTTTGCCTTCTCTGAATCCCTCGGATCGATACTGTGTGGGCGTCAGGTAGGAAATCTCATAGTCGGACACATCCGTACTCGTGTCATCGACATCGGTTCTCCAATCGCGGTAAATAATACCTCGACTCGCTTTAACCTTCGTCAGTACATCCGCCCATACAACGCCCGATGTGCTGTCACCATCAATTAACTTCACCAATCCCAGAACGGCTACAACCACAACCGCTGCTGCGACGTATCTTGTGATCGTATTTTTCATAATTTGTCTCCTTATGTTCGGCATGTGCTGGGCCGATTTATTTTTCGCAATCATTTCCTGCTCGTCCAAAACGTTGGACAATAATTCGCTTCGCAACATCGGAGCGGCACTGAAATTCATTTGCTTTCTGATCTTGTCTTCCAGCTTTTTGAGAGGTTTCATTTTTCCATCTCACCATTCAAAAGTGTACGTAATTTACTCAATGCATATCGATATCGACCACGGGCGGTATTGACGGAAACGCCCTGTATTTTTGCTATCTGCCCGAATCGCATGTCGCTCTTGAGTCTCAAGACAACAACCTCACGCAACTCAGGTGATAACTGTGAAACAACATCATTCAAACGACGCGCCTCTTCGGTATGTACGATTCTTAAATCGGGCCGCTCCGTTACATCGCAACCCCTGTACTTCTCGGGCACAACGCTACGGTGTTTATTCGCGCGAATATTATCTCTGGCCCGATTCAGAACACACGTCGCCAGATACGCCTTAAGACTACCCCGCAACCTGAATCTTGTTTGCGATTTCGCAAACGAAACAAACACATCGTGCACAACATCCTCGGCAGCCTCCGGATTGTTCAACATGCCCATTGCAATGGTCAGCAACTGGTCCAGATACTTCTCATAAATGCACGACAAGGCTTCTGGACTGCCTCGTTTGAACTTCCATTTGAGCAATTCGTCTTCGATCAGCGTCATGTTAAACCTGCTTTAGGAAACGGCCGTCTTTACATATAACACGATTCTACTTGCCAAACCGGTATGTGGAAAAACAAGAATAGTGTGATTCCGAAGGAAAAAAGCTAATCGAGGCTGAGTTTTTAAGGCTCTACAGATGCATGCGGGTCGTTCAGCAGACCCATCGCCAGGCTAAACCGCGGAATGTTTTCTGTCAGCATGAGAGGAAACGGATTTCAGGCTGGTTGGTGACTTTGGCTTTTGCAAACGGATGCGTTCAAGCTGCGTTACTCTCCGATAAGAATCGGAAGCCTTGGATCGGACTTAGGTATGATTTTCCTGACCTGCTTTCGAGTATTCTGTCCGAAATGCTCGAAGGCGCCAATCAGCATCGGATCGATCATTTCCCTTAAATCGGAAGACAAGCCGCTGCTCGTGATCTCGCCAACCCAAAGAGGCCTGGGCGCGTCTAATTCTTCTTGAGCCTTCGGTGCAACATACAATGAGAGCGAAAGCCAGGAAGTGAAAACTGTTTCGGAATGCGTCACCCAGTATGATGATCCGGGAATGTATACAGTGGAATATGAATCGCTGTCTCCGCCTTCGTGGCTCCTGACTCTAACGTAATGGCCAGGCTCTTGCATCAACTGGTCGCGATCAACTGTCTTGCCTGAATCCATGCCACACTGGAAAACAAGCCGATAGTCCGCTGATACATCAGGACATATCCCGTATCCCTTTAACCTCAGCAGCGATTCGATTTTTCGCCTGACCTCTGTAACGAAGAGCGGATTCTCCTCGTTCTTGCTCTCGATGACACATATACATGCGCCTGATGTCACTTGCTGAGCATCTTTGCCATCGAGATACCCATTGACATGGACGATGTATTTGGTGGAGCAGCCTGTAGTCAGTCCGATGGTCCCGACGAGAGCAAGTAGGATGGCGAATTGTTTCATTGCGATTTCCTTTCTATGGCAGCAATGGCCTAAGGTAGTAAAACCACAAGGCGGCTATTTCGCGGATGATGAATTTAGGCATAGCGGTAAGGCGATAGCTCTCCTTGGCAGGGACGCTGTATACCTCCCAGCCCTGACGCTGATAGGACATCTTAATTCGAGGCAGGTGATAGAAGTGGCTGACCACAAGAACGTTGTTGATGTTTGCATATTGAAACAGCAGAACTGTATTGCGAACCGTCGCTTGTGTATTCACACCTTTTTGATCGATCAGGATCGCCTCCTTGGGCACGCCCAATTGCAGTGCCATTGAAAGCATTGCCTGAGTCTCGTGTATTGCGCCGTCACCGGGGCCGCCGGAAAAAAGTATGCGCCGCGCCAGTCCATCGTGGTAGAGCTGGCACCCGGTGCGAACGCGATCCGCCAACGCATCGGAAACACGTCCATCAGCGTAGACTCTCGCCCCAAAGACCACAATCACATCAGCCGGCCGGCGGTAATCTGTCTGGCCGAAACAGAACATTTGTGCCAGCGGAAAGCCAACGCAGCAGGCAAGTACAGTGATGGCTATAACAATTCGTGAGAGTAACTTCGATTGCTTCTTCAATTGCTGCTGGGAACCCGTTAACCCGAGTATGACAAGGGCCAGAGCTGCACTGACGAATATGGAGAACGCCACAGGGAAGCCTGCGCGAACCGACTTGCCGGCCAACAATATGTAGAAAATGATCGTGTTCCAGACGGTGACTACGAGAAGGGCTGATGTGAACGTGATTGTAAGGATTCTGCGCCCCGTTGACAGAACCGGTCGGACCGCATAAGCCACGAGGAAAAAGGATGCGACTGTGAGAAAGATGTTTGAAGCCAACGGCTGGACCGGGCGAAAGTCGATCCACCAGTTATTCGCGTTGAAAGCAGGGCTGCGCAGGTCTCCCAGGATGTTGAATAGAGAAAACGAGCCGAGAAACAAGGCCAGGCTGCGTGCAACGTTAGATAGTAGCTTGGGAATCTGCGGCTTGCTACGCCGGCTTGAGCTTTTTTTGAATCGCCTTTTTGCCAAGGACCGAACTCCCAACAAGCAATCTGTGGGTGGTAAAAGGATTCACGCTACGCGATTTGTTTCTGCCCCCTTTGATTTGTCAGCCCTGATTGCCGTTGGCGAGCTGGAAGTTGTCGATGTGGAAGACTGTCTTGGCGATGGCGTTGCTGGTGAAGCCAACCCACGTGAGTTGTTCGAACCTGGCATTTCCGTGTTTCAGATCTCGGAATTTGCGTGGCGCCTTGTTTGGAAGCGTTACCGTCATGTCCCACGTGCCCTTGGTATCCCTGCCAAGCGATGAGACAATCTCAAGGTGCACCCATTCGTCCACAGGCAGCTCCATTAGGCTCCTGCCCGCAATTCTCAGTTTATTTCCGGCAATCCCAAAGCTTGGTCCGACTCCATAAGGCGAGGTTCGCCAGTCTCGCCACTCATAGTTGATATTCGCGCCTTCGCCTACGCACAGATCAAACGCAGATTTTGTTGTACCCTTTACATGATTGGGCGAGTACACCAAATGCGGATTGTATGTAAACTGAAGACCCGCTGCGTCGGCGATCCTAAGGCTGTGTCTTCCTGATGCTGCGACTTTGTCTGTAACAGCAATCGTATCACCCTTATTCTCAATGTGGCACTCAGCCCCGGCAGGCCTCGAACCGACGGGCGTTCGCTCGAAGTTGTCATTGATAGAAACAGGCGGTGGTCCTGGCGGCCTTTCAAGCTCGCCGTACTTTATGTCGCCTGCCTTCTTGATCCATGCAGAATCGCCATACACGCCAGCTTTGGAATAGTCGAATGGCTTAAAGCCGATCTTCAGTGCGGGTGAGCCTGGCTTGAGGCGGAAATCATAATTCTCCGCATCGACGAACATCGGATCGGCAATGATGGAGTGCTGGTCATGTCCTTGTGTTTTCTGCCAATCCTCGAAGCTCATACCAGCCGGCATGACCTTCTCGCCCGCCGCATTCCAGAAGCAGTTGTTGTCCATGTTCACCTTTACTTCAGTCCAGCGGCCGGAAAGCAGGGGACCTGTCTTGTAATAGACGATATTGTTCTCGAACGTGAATGAGAGATGCTCCTCTACACGCGTAGCCTGCACCTGGTGAAGCTTGCTGAAGGCCATGATGTTGTTGCGGATGATGTTTTCCTTGCCATAGTGTTGGTGGAAACTACCCGTCCTGGTGTTATAGACCAGGTTGTTCTCCATCACGATTGCAGTGCTGCCCTCGTCGGTATAGAGACCCCAACCGCCATAGGAATAGGAATAAATATCGTGGAAGATGTTGTTGCTGACTACTGTCCCTTCCGATGGCCCCAGTGTATAAATCCCGCCCATGTCACTAAGAACGCCCCAGCCAAGATGGTGGACGTGATTGAAAGTGAGGTTGTTGCGCTTGGCCAGGCTATCGGAGTATCCCCATCGCCAGCCTACTGAGAGGCCCGTATAGAAGAAGTCCGCGATTTCGTTGTGTGTGACGGCATTGTCTCCGCTCTGGCCTATCCAGACACCGACCGCGGATGTATAGATTCGACCGCCCGAGACGATTATGTTGTTGTCAACGGTGATGTGGCTCGTCTGCTGGCCAACATCCTGACGGATGGCCCCCTCGCCTATTCTCACACCGCCTGCGCCGAGATCGTTCAGATAGCAGTGCCTCAGCACACAATCCTTGCAGCCCTGGCGAAACCAGACACCATAAGTTGCAGTATGCCCGATCTCGCAGTTTTCGATAATCACATTGTGTGCGCCGTCGGCCATGACAACCGCCTCAGTCGCATATGCCGCCTGGTATGGAGCGTAGCCCCCTTGAGGTAGAACGTAGTTATTGTGTTGAAATGAAAGCCCTTTTAGCTGAACATGTTCAACGTATTGACCCGCTTCAGGCTTGCCCTCAAAAACAATTAGTTTCTCAGCCACAGGGGCGACAACCTGGGCTGTTTCGATCTTCTCCCCAAGCAGTGGCTTATAGTAGAGCATCCCATCTCTTGCCAGGAACCACTCTCCCGGTGCGTCCAATGCCGTCTTTAAGTTCTCCAAATGGTACCGTGTGTTATTTGGCCAGCCTGAGTAGCTCTTGAGTTGCTCTCCTACAGTGATGATTGTCTTATCCGCCGGGTTGATTGCATTGAGATACCTCCGGCTAATGCACCACTTGTGATACGCAACCAGACAGACATCCTGGAGTTCCCGCTCGCTCAGACCACTGAGTGGTTCCAGCGTATTTGGGCGGACTTCTGTAGTCCTTCGAAACTTGCCTTGCTGGCCTTCGATAGCAACTTCCGATGACTGGCCCATGTAATGGTAGAACTTGTTCGGAGTGCGGGCTCGCACGGCGCGCCGGCCGTTGACAAAAAGTTGCTCGAAATACCACTTGCCATCTGCCACTCCAGGAAGGCGTGTCACCCATAGCCCATCTCTATTTTCCTTGAATCCCTTTATTACCATTCCGCCTGAAAAAATGGGACTGGCCCCCTCCTCCGCTGCATATACGATTGGGTACTCCGTTGACCCGCTGTCTTGTGGTCCGAGCGTGAACGCTTCAGTAATCTGATACGTCCCATCTGCGACAATAACATCTACAGGCTCAGCCAGTGGCTTAGAAGCCCTGATTCGATTGCGTGCCCCGGCCAGAGACGCCAGCGGACCATCGCTGCGATCTGCGTTCACCTTGGCTGGAGCGCCGGACCAGTTGTCATTGCCGTCCGGAGATATGTGAAGGGTAATGCCGTATGTGTTAGGCAACGCAATGGCAAGGCATACCGCCAGAACACCGATGGATATTCTATATTGCCTCTTCATCATAGTCATACTGAATTCTCCTTCTTGCCCTTGATCTTATGCGTTAATGCAGCAAAAGGCGGTCGCATTGCGATACCGCCTCTCACCGCTTATATCAATAGTTCCGGCTCGTTATCCAGTGTAGTGAAATTATGCGTCCAGGTTATCCCAGGTTATTCCAACCTTCTTGAGGGCGTAACCAAGCTCGCTCATATAGTCGCCGTAGCCGACCATCCAGTGGAAGCCCGGCATGTGTTCGGCCAACTTCAGATCGTCGCAATCGTAGCCGACATCAATCTGTGAGCGACAGACATCCATAAACGGCGCATCGAGGATTTTACCCTTCAATCCGACCCATCTTTTCAATGCGAAGTCAGGTGCGATACTGGTTATGATTTGGCCCTTGGACATCTCGACTTTCGGCGCCGCGCCATAATCCGATTCGAAGTGCGTCAGAATTCGGGCCGGCTCCAGTTTCTTGCCGTCCATTCTTCGAGGGGCCGTGCAGTGGGCGAGTGTAATCATTCCATCGTGTGGATACGTCGGATCGTTGAGAAATACTGGCTTTCCAGAAATATTTGCCAGCAGCACACCTGATGGTATCACCACGAAATCGGACTCGCAGAATGCCAGATAGCCGGCATCGTTCAACAGGCTGAGCGTCATACAGGCTGTTGTCTCGGCTAACGGCATAATCGTGCCCATGCAACTGTTAATGGTGATCGCTCCACATCCCTCCTTATTCAACACGCCCCGGAAGACCTGATCGAGCAAGAAACAATTGTGAACGTACTGACGTTTCGTTTCCAGACTGCAACCTGGGTCTTTAAGGTACTCTTCCGCCCGCTGTCCCGCACGTTTTACAGAGGCGCCGTCAGCGCGAGCCTCTTTAATCAATTTGCCTAACTCGTCATAGGACAGTGTTTTGATATCGAACTTCCATTTATCACGCACGAGATTCGGAACTACATTCGCAGGTTGTGCCCACGCGCCAGGACCGCCGACTGCGATGATTTTCGTGCCCATAGTATTGTGCAGGCCACAGAGTGAACGCAAGCGCCAAAGGATTTCATCCTGACTGTCGATGACGACGTCCGAATCATCCATGCCCTTGACTTTTAGAGCGTCCGTGTGCTGCCGGAGATAGCGAGGGCTGATAATTTCGTACCAGAGGTACACCGGCCCCGACTTGTGCCGGCAGAAGAAGATCATATCTTTGCCCATCTTGGCCAGCGTGTCGAAGTTCCCCATCCCGCCGCCTGCTGCGTACACAATAAATACGTCGGCAGCCTTCAGCATTCCTTCGCTGGGCATGCCTCTTGAACCATTAACCTTGGCGATGGGTTGAACGTCGAGCGGGAAATCAGCTTTTTTAGCAAGCTCGTCCAGTTCCCGCTTGATTCGAGCAACTTCCTCGTTGGCGTCTTGTTCGGTCTGAATGCCGCCCCAGCTACGCCAACTTGTTTGAGGTCTGGACTGTGGGGTGTCATAGATGAATATGGGTTTGACTTTGAGGGCGCGGCGTTTGGGAGCAGTTTCACTCTCTGCTTCTGCGCCGGAGACCGCCGCCCAGGTCAGGCCCGTGAGGGCTGTTCCAAGCAGGGCCGCGCCTCCCATGCCTTGCAGGAAGCCTCGGCGGCTTATATTGCCTTCGGAATCGTGCTGTCCACAAGGGCAGCATGTACTCCGAATTGGATAATCTTCGCGGTTTTCAGTAGTCATACGCTGTTCTCCTTTATTTGACTTACAGCAGGTGATATTCGTGACAGGCATCGATGGCGGGACAAATTCGCCACTTTGATTTGAGACTGATACATAACGTTTCCACTTATGGCTGTCGTTTCTATCGGCCGTAAGACCAGACACATTACCGCCGATCATTGCCACAAAAGTATAGCCCACATCAAACACGAGGAAAAGAAAAAAGAAACATAGAGCCGGAGCCGACGATCCGATTCCAACGAAGCCAGGCCACACTGGGCGCTACAGGCCTGCTCATAATGAAAGACAGCAAATAGGTCTTTGGCTATCAGGCAAATGAAAACCTCAACGTTGCTCTCATTGGAGTTGGTGGATGAGGCAGTTGGTTCGTAGGATGTATGCCCAATTTGGGGAACGTCGTTTCACTATGTGACGTAAACAAATGGAAAGCGAAATCTGCTTTTGAGCGTTTTCCCGACGCGAGGAAATCTTCCAATTCCAGGACATCAGCTTACAGGAACTCTGACCCAGCCTTGACGACGATACCTCAAGCGAATAAAATGCCCGCTCCGAGATTCAGCAGCGACGTAGGACACTGTATATTGAGGTTTACGCATGGCATTGATAAATGAGAATTTCTTGAAGTTGCAGGCTGGCTACCTGTTTCCCGAGATCGGCAGGAGAAGAAGGGCGTTTCAACAGGCCAATCCCGAGGCAAAAGTGATTAGCATGGGTATTGGCGACGTGACTGAGCCCCTGGCGCCGGCTGTCGTCGAAGCGATGAAGCTGGCCGTAGAGGAAATGGGCCACAAAGATACCTTCCGAGGATACGATGATGGTGGTGTCGGCTACGAATTCCTCCGTCAGGCCATTGCTGATAACGACTATAAATCTCGTGGCGTTGATGTCGAGCTGGATGAGATATTCATTAGCGATGGAGCCAAACCCGATACAGGCAATATGCAGGAAATTTTTGGCATTGATAACGTCATCGCCGTAACTGACCCCGTCTATCCTGTCTACGTCGATACCAACGTAATGGCAGGCCGCACAGGTGGCCCCGCAGGCAAGGGCCGATACGAGGGTATCGTATACATGCCTTGTACTGAGGAAAACCACTTCGTACCCGATCTGCCTGAGCAAAAGGTCGATTTGATTTATCTATGCTACCCCAATAATCCAACAGGAGCGGTTGCGACAAAAGAGCAATTGGCCTTGTGGGTGGACTATGCTCGAAAGAACAATGCAGTAATCTTCTTCGACGCGGCGTATGAGGAGTTCATAAGCGATCCTGATATTCCACACTCGATTTACGAAATCGACGGCGCCAAAGAGGTTGCCATCGAATTTCGCAGCTTCTCGAAGACCGCCGGTTTTACAGGGGTTCGCTGCGCCTTTTCCATCGTTCCCAAAGCCCTCAATGCCTACACCAAAGATGGCAAGCCTGTTGATGTCAATCCCATCTGGTCCCGCAGGCATTGCACCAAGTTCAATGGCGTATCGTATATAACGCAACGCGGAGCGGCCGCTGTTTATAGCCAGCAGGGCAAAAAGCAGATTCGTGCCGTAATCGATGTCTATATGGGCAACGCTAAAGTCATTCGCGAGTCGCTCATGGCAACAGGCTACACTGTCTATGGTGGCGTTAATGCCCCATACATCTGGCTCAAGACGCCGAATGGGGTGGGATCTTGGGAATTCTTTGACCTGCTCTTGAACAAGGCAAACGTCGTAGGCACCCCAGGTGCAGGCTTCGGCGCCGCTGGCGAGGGCTATTTCCGTTTAACAGCTTTCGGTCAGCCTGAAAACGTTGCAGAAGCACTCGAACGATTTAAAAAGCTATAAATCGCCTCCAGGCGTTAAAAAGCGTATTGGCTGACTGTTATAGTTAATAATCTTCTTCGAAGGAGGATGCGCCTCGTGATGTATCAACGTTTAATTCTGCTTCTAACAGTTTCGATGCTTTTATTTGGTTCTTACGCGTTCGCGCAGACACAGGATTTCCCTGAAGATTGGCGGGCTGCCTGGAACGATCCGCCTGCTGAATGTCGCCCGCTCCAAATCATACACGGCATCACTCCCCAATTGGCCACCAAAGAAGCCCTCAAGAAGTTCAAGGACCTGGGCCTTGGCGGTATTGTCTGCAATATCAACTTCGACAAATACCTGATCCATGAGCCTTACTGGCGTGATTTGGTCGAGGCTATGAAGGCATGTCAGGAATTGGGCATGGTCGTCTGGATATACGACGAGCATGGCTACCCCAGCGCAGCGGCAGGGGGGCTTGTCCTGAAAGATAATCCTGAACTCGAAGCCCTCGCACTAGCCTACGATCCATCACAGGCCAGCCCCTTTATCGTTCGACCATCTTATGAGCATACACACGCCAGCAACAACTTCCACGCCGCGAGGCGTTATCCCAACCTGATTGACCAGCGTGCAACCGCCAAATTCATCGAAACGACACACGATGCTTACCTTCGACGCCTTCAGCCATTTTTTGGTGACACAATCGTTGCCGTCTTCACGGATGAACCGTCTCTAATGGCTGTCAATATTGGGCCTCTCCCGGATGAAGTTAGAAAATCCGTTCGTGTCCAGGACTCCCTCGACAACAGCATTAAATCCTTCCCCTCAATCCCCTGGGTCAAGGACCTGCCGCAGCTTTACAAAGAACGTTATGGGCAAGACCTGATCCCTCTGAGAAAGAGCCTTTTCGCAGGCACTACACAGGCCGACTGCACTGTCCGCCGCAATTTCTGGTCCCTTGTCTCCGATCTGCTGGCCGAGCGATACTATGGTAGGCTCCAGAACTGGTCTCGGTCTCACAAAGTCGCCTCCTCAGGCCACATCCTGTGGGAGGAAATGCCTCTGCACGGTGTCGCCCTCGAAGGCAATCCTCTCCAAATGCTCTACCGAATGGACATCCCGGGCCTGGACATGCTCAATTCCGATCCGCAAGCCGTAATCTATTCTGGCTGGCTCACTGCGGCCCTTCCGACTTCCGCCGCGATTTTCAATGGCGGCCGCAAGGTTATGAGCGAAATGAGCGATTTTTCACAGCAGATGGCAAAGCAGGGCCATGTAACGCTCGATAAGATGTGCGCCGCCGCTGCATGGCAGATTGCTCTTGGTGTTACCGAGTTTAATCTGTATTACACATACTCCGCACGAACTCCTGAAGACTATCGCGCCTATTGTGAATACGTGGGCCGATGCAACACCATACTCCGCGATGCCCGACAGACACCTGATGTTTTGCTTTATTACCCGATCTATGACCTATGGGCTGAATACATACCTGTCGCTGAAAAATTAACTCTCCAAACGCAGTCAGCACGAGCGCAGCAAATATCAAATTCCTTTTTATCAATAGGCAGTCAGCTTACTCGGCGACAAGTATCTTTCGCTCTGACGGACCATAAGCTCCTTCAGGAAGCTGTCGTTCGCGGTTCGAAGCTTCAAATAAAAGGCGCATCCTTCGATTCGCTCGTTCTGCCTGCACGTGTCGAATTGCCTCCCGCAGCAGTAAAAGTGGTCGAAGGCTTCGAAGCCGCTGGAGGCAAAGTGCTCCGGGCCGATGCTGGCGGGGCAATCAATACTGATCCGTTAGTGGCCGCACAGGGCACACTCAGCGTTCCTAACGACCGCATTATAGTAGGTCGGTTCAATCGCGATGGCAGGGATATCCTCATAGTCGTTAATGTCGGATCTCAGCGATACGAAGGGGCTATTTCAGTCAAAAATGCTTCTAACTGGATTATAGCTGATCCAGGCACAGGAAAAATCGAATTGGCGAAAACAGACGAATCATCAAGGCTCCCTCTTTCGCTTGCAGGTTCTGCATCGCGCATACTTATAAGCCCGGGCGTTTCGATCAGCCGCTAAGTTCCTTTTGGTTAATAATTGAAAAATGCCATAGTTTTGGCGGAATTAAGGATATTCGCACAATTTGAGTATGTAAGGTATTTGATTTCATGGATGGCTGGATAACTGCATACCTGGCATTAGGCTCCAATCTTGGTGACAGACAGAAGCACATTAGTGATGCTATCAAGATGCTTGACGATGTTGATGGTCTGCAGGTAGTCCGAACAAGCGATCGTCTTGAAACTGTCCCTCTTGGCGATATCGAGCAGCCAAAGTACCTCAACGCTGTCGTTGAATTGCGAACGGGCCTTACTGCTGCACAACTGTTCGAGAGATTGAGAAATATCGAAAATGACTTGGGCCGTATCAGGCAGGGCAAGTGGTCCCCACGTACAATTGATTTAGACCTGCTGCTCTTTGGCGATCAGATTATCAAAGGCCCCGATCTTCAAGTGCCGCATTCTCAGATGCACTTACGTTCGTTCGTCCTGGAACCTTTGTGCCAACTTGCCCCTGATCTGCTTCACCCAGCTCTCAAGCTGACAGTAGCCGAACTATTACGCCGACTCAATAGCGGAAATTTTGCCCTCGATCCCCAAGAGCCCCAGCTTATCAGTATTGCAGGCAATATAGGAGTCGGTAAAACTACCCTGGCTACTGCAATAGCTCCATTGCTCAACAGCACAGTTTTACGCGAGCCATACGATACGAATCCATTTCTGGCACAAGTATATGCAGGCAAAAAGGAGCTGGCTCTCGATTCACAGTTGTATTTTCTGCTGAATCGTGCTGAGCAGCTTGACGCTAAAGCACTTATACAGAACAAGTTATGGATTTCCGACTATATCTTTGACAAGGAGCTTATCTATGCTGTGCGTCTGCTGGACGAGCAGCAACTGTCTCTCTATCAGCGAATTTATGACCATTTTGTGGAAGAGGCCGCAAGACCGGTTCTTGTGATTTATCTTACAGATTCGCCCCAGGAGTGCTTGCAACGCATTCACAAACGAAACAGGCCATACGAGCAGCGAATAGAGTTGGATTTCCTCGATGAGCTTGATAAACAGTACCGACAACTGTTCGAGCAATGGAGTAAATGCCCTGTGATTCGCTTATCGAGTTCAGAGTTTGACTATTCCAGCCAGGAATGTATTCAAAACCTTGCCAATCAGGTAAAATACTATGTTAGTGCGTCAGAGCGTCTCTGAATTTAATCTTCTACCGCAATTCTACGGGTTTTAACCCGTAGATGAAGTTATCCGCCGAAGGCGGACGGGCGTAGCTCGAAGCGGCTATGCTACGGGTTTTAACCCGTGGTTGTTTACTATGGGTGTATGTGAGGTGCGAAAATGGAAGTCGCCAAGACAGTTGCCGAAGTAAGAAGGTTTGTTGTTCTGGCCCGCAAACAGGCCAAGAGAATCGGCCTTGTGCCGACGATGGGGGCCCTGCACATAGGGCACATCTCGCTAATCAAAGCTGCGAAAGAGGATTGCGATGTTGTTGTAGTAAGCATCTTTGTCAATCCTACGCAGTTCGGCCCGAACGAAGATTTTGAAAAGTATCCGCGGCCTATTGAAAACGATCTTGAGATATGTGAGCAGCACGATGTGGACGTTGTCTTTGCCCCGACGGTAGAGCAGATGTACCCGATGCAAAATCTGACGTGGATTACAGTGGACAAGCTCACCGAGCCGCTCTGCGGTCGTTCCAGGCCCGGCCATTTTCGTGGCGTTACAACAGTCTGTGCAAAGCTGTTCAACATTATCCAGCCAAGCGTTGCGTTTTTCGGACAGAAGGATGCCCAGCAGGCCATAGTTATTAAGCGTATGGTGGCCGATCTGAACATGCCCTTGGAAATTGTCGTATGCCCAACCGTACGCGAGGATGAAGGCCTGGCCATAAGCAGCAGGAACAAGTACCTCAGCGAACAGCAATTGCAGGATGCGACAAATATCTACAAATCGCTGTGCAAGGCTCGAGAAATGATTGAAAGCGGGACCAGAGACGCCGGCGGTATAATTGCTGAGATGCGAGGAGTAATGGGCCAGGCTCCGTCACTGGAAATAGAGTACGCCAACATCCTTGACTCCGAATCGCTCGAAGACGTGGCGGAAGTGACCGGAGGGGTGCTGATAGCTGTTGCTGTCAGAGTCGGCTCTACGAGGCTTATAGACAATATTGTGGTGGACGCGAGTGAGCAGGGTAGTACAATGGTTGACGAGAATAATGTTTGAACTGATATTTCTCTTCCACTGAAAGGGATCGAAAAGATGAAAAGGCTGATAGCTCTTGCGATAGCGGTGTGGCTGGTCTTGCCTGTTTTCTCAGTTTGGGCCCAGGCCCCGGCCGAAGTTGCTGATCCGGATGCTGGTTTTGTCAGTGTGTTTAACGGAAAAGACCTGACAGGCTGGGATGGCGATTCCAGGCTTTGGTCGGTCAAGGATGGAGCCATACGTGGTGAAACCACGCAGGAGAATCCTGCGACTCATAATACCTTTCTAATCTGGAAAGACGGCAAGCTCAAAGACTTTATCCTGAAGATCAAGTTCCGCATTCAGAATGGCAATTCCGGCATTCAGTACCGCAGCAAAGAGTTCAATAAATGGCGAATAGCTGGCTATCAGGCGGAAGTATGCAATGAAAACGGAGTGGGTTTCCTATATCACGAGGCGGGTCGCGCGAGTCTGGTGAGTGTTGGGGATATGGTGGTTATCGATGAAAGTGGCGATAAGGACGTTGTCGGAAAGGTCTCAGATGTCAAGGCTCTTAGGGATGCTGGTTTCTATAAAGAGCGGGATTGGAATGAGTACACTATCATCGCCAGAGGCAACCACATCTTGCATTACCTGAACGGTTATCCCACGGTTGAGCTGATCGATAACGACAGGGTCACTAAAGATGATCCACAGGATCGCAAAGGAGCGCAGCGTGAAGGCGTTCTGGCTCTGCAGATTCATGTGGGGCCTCCGATGGTTGTGGAATTCAAGGATATTAGAATCAAGCACCTTAAGAATGAGTATGGCAAAGCTGTGCGGCTGTTCAATGGTAAAGATCTGACAGGTTGGGCCTATTCGAGCGATCCGCTTAAAAACTCGTTTAGTGTCAAGGATGGTGTCATTGCAGTTACCGGTAATCCCGCGGGGTATATTCGTACGCTCAAGGATTATACTAACTACGTTGTAAGGCTACAGTTGCGGCATATCAAGCCAGGCAACAGCGGCCTGCTGGTTAAAATGACCGGACCGGACAAAGTCTGGCCAAAGTCCATTGAGGCACAGGGACAATCGGACCACATGGGCGACATCTGGAATATTGACAAGGTGGCCATGAATGTCGATATGGACCGAACGAGTGGCCGACGAACTGCCAAGTTACAAAAGTCTAATGAGAAGCCGCTGGGACAATGGAATGAATATGAAGTGTACCTAAGCGGCGGAAATCTCAAGATATACGTAAACAGGTTATTGCAGAATTATGCTACGCAGTGTGAGCAGGGCGACGGCAAGATATGTCTGCAATCGGAAGGCTCGCCAAAAGAGTTTCGTAATATTGTTTTGATACCTATAGAATAAAAGATAGTTGACGCTGTTACGCTAAGATATAGCGGGAATCGCACAAATTTGGATTGGAACTGATGTTAGTAAAGTTACTAAAAAGTAAGTTGCATTGCGCAAAAATCACGGACACCAAGCTTCACTATATGGGGAGCATGGCGGTTGATTCGGAGTTGATGGAGGCCGCAGGGCTTGTGCCGTATGAACTGGTGTTGGTTGCCGACCTTGATAATGGCAGCAGGCTCGAAACATACGTTGTGCCCGAAGAGGCCGGCTCTCGAAGGGTAGAGATTCTTGGCGCCGCGGCCAAGTTAATGGAAAAGGGCCACACAGTCATTGTGATGGGTTTCGGCCTCTTCGAACCTAAGGAGGCTAAGACGTACAAGCCGCGAGTTGTCGTTCTCGACGAAAACAACAATATTGTGAAAAAGACGCCTTAGTCCGAACTAACGTTTCTGTACTGCCGAACGTGCGAGCCAATGAGAAATGCGATACAGGGAAGTAGATGTACCCAGAACTGTTTGAACTGCCTTTAATTCATCTGACTGTCAAGAGTTATGGCCTGATGATGGTTATCGGTTTCCTCTCTGCGGTCGCTCTGATAAGACGCCTGAGCCGGGATATCACGCCCGATCCGCAGATGATCACAAACGCCGCTCTCTATTCATTGATTGGTGGTGTAGTCGGAGCGAGGCTGTTCTATGTGATTCACTATTTCAAGAACTTTCGTGACAGGCCGCTCGATGTGTTTGCGATTTGGCATGGTGGTCTGGAACTGCTTGGCGGTGTGATTCTGGCGATCACTATCATATTCCTGTACCTCCTATACCATAAGCTACCGGTTCGCAAGTACCTGGACATCCTTGCAATCGGGCTTATGCTTGCGCTGGTGTTCGGTAGGATAGGGTGCTTTCTCAATGGTTGCTGTTGGGGCAGGCCGGCTGATTTGCCTTGGGCGGTGCACTTTCCCTACAAATCATTCGCCTATCTAAGCCAGGTTAACGCAGATCCGGAGCGGAACCGTACAGAGCCATATCTGGAGCTGCCTTCAGAATATATTAGTTCAATAGACACCGATGGAACGATCTACCCCAAGGAAATTGAAGAACTTACAGAAGGACAAAAAGTCAAGGTAACGAAGGGTGAATACCGTTGTATGGGTGTTCATCCAACGCAGTTATATGCTTCAGGACTGGCTCTCGGTCTCACTGGCTTGCTATATTTGTTCTGGCGCAGGGCAAGGCGAGCCGAGCAGGCTGGTAGGACCAATATTTTTCTAACCAGATCCGGACAGACCTTCGGACTCATGTTTATTGTTTATGGCATTACGAGGTTTCTATTAGAGCTTGTTCGAGATGACAATCCGTTCGGTTTCTTGGGATTAACTATTTCGCAGAATCTTGGTCTGGTGATGGTTGGTCTGGGCATAGTGTTGATAGTTGTTTTTGGTTTGATAAAACCTCTCTCGCTTGCCCGGCCTGAGACGCGACGGGGCAAGAAAACATCGAGAGGAAAGGTCAGGAGTTGCCAAATTGTCACATAGCCTGCTGGATGCGTTCTGCTATCTGGTTTTTCCGATTGAACATCTAAGGAGAACCGACGATACTATGTAACAGGCAGGTCTGAGGCCGTAGTTTTATCTTGGCAGAAGGTTGGTTATGTCTGTGCTCTCGGTTTTTTCTGAGAACTATTAGTATCTGTAACGCTTTGATAGAAATTGACTTATGGGATTGTACGATAGAGATTATACACAAGAAGGTTATGATTCTCACTCTGGTGGGCGGCCGAACCTGCGCATGCTCATGCCGCAACTGACACCTGTGGTTAAGTGGCTACTTATCATCAATATCGCCGTTTTCCTGATTGGCTACATTATTCCTCGATTGGGAGATTTGATCAGGGATTGGTGTGCAGTCTGGCCCGTGACTATTGGTAAAACGCTACAGATATGGCGACTTGTGACGTACCAATTCCTGCATGGTGGACTGGGGCACATATTCTGGAATATGTTCGTGCTCTTTTTCTTTGGGCCGATGCTGGAAAGATTCTGGGGTAGTAGGAAATATCTGGTGTTCTATCTTATCTGCGGTGCGATGGGGGGAATCTTCTATCCAATTCTGACTCATATAGGATGGCTTCAAGCAGGGAAATTGGTTGGCGCCTCTGGATCAATTCTCGGCATGCTTGCAGCAGCGGCAATTCTCTTTCCCAGTATGATCGTTTATGTCTTCGGCATTTTTCCGATGAAGATGTCACTCATGGCTGCAATCTTGGCCGTGATGAGCATATTGTCAATTCTCAGGCCTGATGTCTCACTGAATGCCGAAGGAGAGGCGGCGCATCTGGGAGGAATGGTTGCCGGAGCGTTGTATGTGCTGACAGAAAACTGGCGACGAAAGAGAAAGCTTAGAGCTGGCTCTGGTACATGGGAAAAGAAGCTTGCAGCACAGGGAAATCTTCAGGCGGAAGTGGATCGCATACTGGAAAAGGTGCACCAGAAGGGCATCCACAGCCTTAGTTTCAAGGAAAAGAGAATCCTCAGGCAGGCCACCAAGGCAGAGCAAATGAGAAAGTAACTATATGTAATGACTTGCTTTGCGTAGTCAGTCAAAAAATCCCATTCATAGAGTCAAGTCTTACTGCCCCCAGTGTTTTACCAGCCGAACCTCCTGTCAGACCTCCTGAGAAGGTCTCTCATACGTTCCTGCACGTTTTCTTGCTTATAAGCTGGATCCTGAGCCTGAATCAACTCGCTTCGCCCTTCCTCAATAAGTTTTTGCAGTTCCTGAAGCCTTTTCACCAATTCCTGGTAAGAAATCTGCTTCCTTCGGACAATCAGGTCGAATCTGCCGGCCACAACAGTCTCGAGTTCATCTTCGAGCTTTTCTCTCTTGCTGCGGCTCCTTTCATTTTTAATCTTCTCGATGAGGTCATCGCGACGTTCACGCAACGAATAATCTTCTTTGAGAATTTGACCCAGTTCGGGATTTCGCCGCCACGCATCATAGATCTGCCTGTACTTTCGAGATGCGATTTCATACTTCTTGTTGTATAGTTCAGGATCATGGTCCCTGAATTTATCGAGTTCCTTTGCTTCTTCAGGGTACTCCTTTGAAAGCCACGTGAGAAACTCCTCCATAGCTTTTCTTCGCCCCTCTTCCCATTGCTCGCGAAAAATTTTGCGAAAGTATTCCCTGCCTTGTTCTAAAAGTTCAGTCCTGAACTTTTCGGCGTCTTTTTTCCGCAATTCCGATAATTCTCTGGCCTTAGCGGGATTATCCTTTTTAATCTCTTCGAGTACGCGATCTATGATTTCGTCGCTCAAGGGAGGGCGACGTGGGCCTCTGGGGCCGTCTTCAGCCCAGATATCATCATTGCTCGACTCGTTCTGATCATGCTGTGGCCTTTCGACACGGTCTCTTCGCTGCGCGTTGCAAGGCACTATAGCTAATGCCAAAGCTACAAACGTGCTGACAAGGAACAAGTTCCTCCAACGTAGCTCCATCTGTACTATCCCTTCCAAAATTCGGTCTCGATCTCTAAAAGCTCCATTTCCATTTCAGAAACCTCATCGTAAGCGGTGTTGGTTTCTTCGTAAGGTGATTGAAGCTTGTGGAATTGCTGTTCAATCTGCTCGATCTCAGTGCTGCAATAGGCTAAATTACTATCTTCGTTGGTAATATCATAGGTTTCCCAAATTGCCCTTGGAATGTATGCAATTGACGAGCCTCCATTATGAAAAAGCCTCAGTCCAATAGAAGCGATGAGACCGAGCACTGCCGCTGCAGCAACAACCTCCATTGCATATTTTCGCCAGATACGGGCACGTCGGCGTTGGCGCAATTGCGATATCCCCTTGGCTTTTATCTTGAGTACCAACTCAAGGCTGGGCTCAGGAGCGGGATTTTGGCGCAATATCCGCTCTCCCTCCCTGATTTCCTCGGCAGCCTGCCGGGCTTTGCTGGGATCCATGAATGTTTCAAGCAGATCCCTCAAATTGTCAAGTTTCTCGTCGCTCATAGCCAGTTTACTCCATCATACGACGCAATCTCTTCAGTGTCCTGTGAAGCTTGGAAAGAGTGGTTCCTATCGGTTCAGATCGCGATTCTGCGATTTCTCGCAGGGTCATTTGTGAATAAAAACGCAACATTACAAGACTTCTTGTGTCATCATCGAGCTTGCCCAGATGTTTCTGCAACTTGTCGGTTTTATCGTCCTCAGACGACTTGGGCTCGATAGGCAATTGCTCTTCGACCTGCTTTGTATGCACTTCGATCAGCCTTGCCCGTCGTTGCTTGCTCCTTAGATGATCGTTAAAGATGTTCGAAGCTATACGAAACAGCCAACTTTCGAACATCCCCCCACGATAAGAGTTGATTTTCTCCACCAATTTTACAAAGAGCTCACTAAGTAGATCATCACTAAGATCCCTGTTACCAGTCAAACGATAGAAATACCCATAACAGCGGCTCGCATACAAATCCACCAACTGTGAGAAGCAGTCATGGTCGCCGTTCTTACAGCCAGCCAGTATCCGGGCTAACTCGTCCTTCTTTGCCATTTCTGAGCATTTTCTGTTAAGTTAAGACGGGCCTCGCAGGCCACTTATTGCATGAAAATGGGGCCTCTTACAGCGTAGAAACGCGTTTGAGCTGCCCAAAACGATAATTATTCGTATCACCCTCAGTTACGGTATTCTCTGGCAAAGATCGCCTGTAACAACTGGTATATCTTTCATATGACCCTATTTGGTGATTTGGCAGGCTCCGATGGCATTAGAAAAAAGCTCTTTTTGACCTCATCACAAGGGATTCTCGTCCTCTTCGTCTTCGTCTATCTTCCACTTATCGGACTCGTCTATATCTTCGATTTCTTTCTGCATGTACTTGAAAATCTTATCCTGAAGTGGGGCCATTTTCCCATACCAGCCGATCATGCTCTGGTAACTTGCCACCAGCATGTCCAGGCGGATAAGCTGCCACTTTGCGATACATTCGGGCTCCTTGATGTTGATGAATGGATCGCATGTAAAGGTCCGCTTTCCGTCCGACCCCATTTCACAGAACTCACAGTCTTTACAATTAATCATATTAACACCGCCGTTGGCCTAACCAAAAAAAGGTGGATAAAGCACTTGCCAAAAACCAGATTATGCTCTAAACTCTCATATTAACAGAAGCCACAGTGATGGCAAGGTGTTTGTGAAAAGTGATTTCTTAGTTGGTTTTGGAGAATAGATGGCCAAGCCGAGGCGCAGACGAAAAGTGGGTAGCAAGAAAAGGCGAGCCCGCTGGAAAATACGTCATAAGATTAGCTAAATCATTAGATTGCGTTTAGTGTATACGGGGTCTGGGTCTGCTCAGACCTTTTGTTGTTGCGCTACGCAATGTAGCCAATGAAGCATTTCAACGTTATTTTCAAGCCTGGTGGCAAGCGGATTTCCATCCATTCGGGCTCAACCCTGCTCGATGCGTGTGGTCAGGCGGGTATTATTCTCAACACCGTATGCGGGGGCAAGGGGACATGCCGTAAATGTCTGGTTAGATTGTTACCGGAAGGCAAAGAAGTACTTGCCTGTCAGCATCGAATCACAGGTGACCTGACCGTTGAGATTCCTCCTCAGTCGAGTTTTTTCGAGCATAAGATTCTGACAGAAGGCGCCGTGGAGCAGGTCGACATTGCGCCAACTGTGTACAAGCGATATGCGCAGAAAGACCCGAAGAAGGGCGTCTATGGAGTGGCGGTCGATATTGGCACGACAACGGTTGTCGCCAAATTAGTTGACATGACAACGGGACTGTCTCTGGCTACTGAAGCAATATTGAATCCGCAGACTCGTTTTGGTGACGATGTGATCAGCAGGATATCCTACGCACAGACCGAGAGCGGACTTGTAGAATTGCACGAAACCATTGTTGTATGTATTGATGGACTAATCGCGAGGCTTTGCGAATCAGCTTCTATAACCGCCGGAGATATCTACGAGATATGTGCTGTCGGCAACACGACGATGAATCACCTTCTTCTCAAGCACCCTGTCGAACAGCTCGGACGGGCGCCATACGCTGCATACAGCGTGGATGCTTCTGACATCTCACCGAAGGAGATCGCCCTGCATACGAATCCTGAGGGTAACGTTCACACTGTGGAGAATATTGCAGGTTTCGTGGGAGCCGATACAGTTGCCGTGGCGCTGGCTGTGGATATTGCCTCCGCAAACGAAATGACACTGATTGTGGACATTGGTACGAATGGCGAGATTGTCCTTGGCACGAGGGATAAGCTTCTTGCTGCGAGTTGCGCCGCCGGGCCGGCTCTCGAAGGGGCCAGAATCAAATGTGGCGGCAGGGCGGCCCAAGGGGCTATTGAAGCTGTTGTTGTCGATGATGATAAAGACATTGATATTGATATTATTGGTGGTGTTCCCGCTCGTTCGATATGTGGCAGTGGGCTGATCGACGCAGTCGCAGTTATGCTGAATTTGGGCGTCATTGATACAACGGGGAGATTCATCGGGACAGAGAATCTCGCAAGCCTGCCACCCACCATTGCCAACCGGATAGTCGAGAAGGACAAACAGCCTGCATTTATACTGGCACGGGCAACTCAAGCCGGTGGTGTGGAAGTTTTTCTTACACAGAGGGATATTCGCGAGGTCCAATTGGCCAAGGGGGCCATTCGAACGGGTATTATGCTGCTGCAGAAGCGTCTTGGCGTCGAGGACTCTGATATCGAGAAGGTATTGCTGGCGGGGGCGTTTGGCAACTACATCCGCAAAGAAAGTGCGTTGAGGATAGGTTTGCTGCCTAATGTTCCACCTGAGCGAATTCAATTCGTGGGCAATGCGGCGAGTGTCGGGGCGCAAATGGCCCTTATAAGCGATGATTGCAGGGCCAGTTGTCAGGAGCTTGCACGCCGGATCGAGTATATCGAGATTGCTCACGAGCCGGATTTCCAGATGGTCTACGCCGAATCCATGCTGTTTTAAGCCTCGAACAAACAGTTCTCGATGTATGTGGTTTGAGGCATATCTCGAATAACTGTACTTCCTTTCAATTGCCTGCCGGGAATGCTATTATCTGGATGTTGCCGCAGGTATCATGTAATTGTGTCGCCCGGATCGCAGAATTGCTTGTTTTAACCTACGAGAGAATGTAAAATAATAGGCGCAGTTCTTTCCAAATGAATGGTGCGTGGCCCATGCTGCTGATTTGGTTTTAGTTGCAGGCAGCCGGTCACCACACGGCTGCTGGAAACACCGGTCGCAGGCAATCCACTCTCTGATTGGAGAATTAGCGATGGTGAGTAGAAAAGGTTTTACACTGATTGAACTACTCGTAGTAATCGCCATCATTGCCGTTCTGATGGGTATTCTTTTGCCTGCCATGAAGAAAGCCAAGGAACTTGGCCAGGGCGCCGTATGCAAGGCCAATCTTAAGAACTTCGGGCTGGCGATTGCGATGTATACCGATGATAACGATGACAAGTTCTGCCCGCCGGAGAGCTGCTATTTCAATTCGGTTCAGCCGTATGGTGTTGAGTCGGGACTTACGTCCCCTCTGCACCTTCGCTGGTGTAATGGTGATGTGAATCTTCGAGACCATCCCGAGTTTGGCGGCTATTTGTACCCATACTTCAAGGAGGCCAGAGCATTTATCTGTCCGGCGTTCAAGTCATACACTTCCCAGCATTCTGAGGACCACTTTTTTCAGGATTATGGAAGCCAGCTCAATATCTACAAACCCTGGTACAACTACACGATGAATGCCTATCCTGGCAGCGGCAGTTCCAGTGTTGCGAATATCGGGGTGAAGCGCAGATCTGAGGTCAGGCGACCGGCGGAGACGTTTTCATTTGTTGAGGAAAGCTGCTATGTTGACACGCAGTACAACATATCAGGTCTCAACGATACGTTTATGGTGCCCGGTGACGATATTATGGTTGCAAGATGGCTCAGCCACGCCAGCGCCCAGGGCAGCTACCTGCTCGTCAAGCCCGGCCCCGAAGGAGTGGGCGAGCCGTTCTGGGATGTCGTTGCAGGCTTTCATCACGCTCCATCAGGTAATCCATATGGCGGCAAAGGCAATTGCGTCTTTCTTGATGGGCACGTTTCCGCCCATTCGCGTTCTGAGACATTCCCTCTTGCCTGGCCTAAATAGGCGGAGCCTTGCCGTTCATCAGGTTAGTGTGCTATCCTATTCGCCCAGAATCACAATTTAATTGCAGGAAGACTATGCATACAAGTAGTACAGCAATCCAGCGTGGAGTGCGATCCTGCTATATACGTAATGCTCTTTTGATACTTGTGCTTGCGATGTTATCTTCGCCGGAAGCCTTTATAGTGTAGTCTGCACAAGTGCCACAAGGCAAGTTTAACGCGTTTGGCCCATAGGCACCTGTGCAGATTTTGCGGATATGTGGCTTTTTGTTTCTGGGATCTATTAGTTCGTGGATTGTGGGTGGATGGATGGGTGTATGGGTGAGATGGGTATTTTGGGCTGGGCGGTTTTGATCTCTCAGGTTTGGTTTCCGATCCGCCAAGGCGCGTCTGTGACTCCGGCTGACCTTCGGTATTGGGTTTGTTTTTTTTGCCCGCTTGCGTGGATGTATTTGCGTAATTCCTTTTTTCATAGATGGTTGTATCATTTTTGGTGATTTAGTAATTGGGTTTGTTTTTCATACAAGGCTCCCGATCCATGCGTGAGTGTCGGTCCTTTTCCAAGATGCTGGGACCCTGGAACGATGTCCAGGGCAAGAATTGGCTTTGTTTTGCAGGATTACGCATAGTTGGTGGGAAGATTCCGTTCGACGTTGCTCGGGACAAGCTCTTCGACTTGCTTCGCCCCTTGGGGGTAAACTCGCTCAGGACGACACCGAGTTGACTGTGGAAGGGTGTCCCCCGAGGGATCGGGACCTTCGGGATTGGGTTTGTTTTGCACAATTTGTTTTTGGTTTTTTTTGTGTGAGGTTCGGGGCAGATGCGTACACGTCGGTCCTTTCGAAGGTTGATGCGATCCCGTGTCGTGGCACGGGACAAGATTGGGTTTGTTTGGGTTTGTTTTAATTTCACCTTCGGCGTGTATTATTGATGTAAATGTCTTTGTTATAAGTAGTTGCATCGTTTTTTAGTGTTTTGCGGTTTTAGGTTGTTTTGCGCGAGTTTTGTTCACTTTTGCGTGTTTTTGGCGCGAATTTTGTCGTTTTTGTGCTGAAATTGATCCCGTGCCGCCGGGTCGTGAATGGGCCATCTGATTGGACTCCGATGGATTGGTGTCTTCGGCATTTTGGCTTTGTTTTGCATAATTTTGCATTTGATTTTTATGCGAGGTAATTGGCATTTATGTACGCGTCGGTTCTGTGCCAGGATGATGGGTTCCTGAGTTGGGGCTCAGGACAAGTTACTATTTATGATTTTGTAATGACTATTTGATTGTAGGTGATTCGATATGTTAGGGTCATATTGCATGTTAGGTAAGTATTATACAAAACAGGTGGGTGAAAGTCAAATGGAAATCAAAAATCAAAATGTAAATATCAAAACCCCCAAGGAAGGTAGGGGCAAGATGACATATTAAAGTTCAAAATTAGGCAGGGCCTATGCAGAGTGTCGGTTGGATGCGTATAGGTACTGAGGCTCTGGATCGTGATCCAGGGCGGGCAAGATTTTGGGATGAAGGTGAAACAGGCCGGGGATTTGGTTTCAAGGCGACGAAGATCGATGCAGGCTGTGCAGAAAAAAGTACTGTGTGCTTTTAATTCTCCCAGCAAACGATGGTATTCACAGGGATATTGTTGTTTTTCATCAATACATATCTTCGTCAGATCAGTCCCTTTAAGATGTCGTCTCCTTCATCCGCTTCAAGGTCTCGACGCATTTGATTTGCCTTCTTGAAAAGCCGTGTCGTGACTG